>NZ_VWSD01000066.1 GCF_009829685.1 Cellulomonas citrea | reverse complement strand
GGCTGCTGGAGGCGGCGCGCGAGCGGCTCGGGCGCGAGGCGCAGGTGTGGCTGCGGGCGGGGCGGTCCGAGCACGTCGTGGTGGGGGCGTGCGGGGCGGGGGACCTGCTGGTGATGTCCCGGGACGACCCGCGGCCCGGGCCGCACGGGTTCGGACGGGCGGGGCGGTTCGTCGTCGACCACGCGGGGTGCGACGTGCTCGTGGTGCGGGGTGGGTGACTGGGCGGTGGGGCCCTGTCGGGGTGTGGGTGGGGCTCAGTAGTGTGACTGGCGCGGGGCTGGGGGCCTCCGCACAGGGGGAGGACGCGTGGCTCGCGCACACGACGACGTGGACGAGGCGGCCGCTGTCGTGTGGGCGAAGTCGTGGCCCTACGTCGGTGAGGTCGAGCGGTGGGCCGCGCAGAGAGAACCGCTGACATCATGCCGGGCGTGAGTGAGCTCGCAGGATGGCGTGAGCAGATCCGAGCCGTTGTTGATGGTCACGGCACGCTCGTCGTGTCTTCGCCGAGCATCGCGGCGCCTGTCGGAGCCGGACTCGTGGTTGTCCCCCTTGACGACGAAGCCCGCACGGCGACTCTGGCCTTCCTTGACGCGCTTGCGCCACAGGTTGCCGTGCTCGAGAGCCGCGCCGACGGCGAGGAGGGCTTCGACTTGCACCTCGTCGGCATGCCATGGGTCCAGCTGCTGTTCGTGACCACAAAGGCGCTGGAACTCGCGGACCAGGACGAACCCGATGACAACGAGGGTGCAGCCGGGCTGAGCGAAGACGACCGGCGGTCCGTCACCGCGGCAATCAATGAGTTGGTCGCCACTACACCATTGTCTGTGCACGGCAGACAGATTGAGGCGCTAGACCTGCTGATGGAGTGGTTGACCGAGCGTGACGCCGAGCTTGCCTGCAACCTCGCAGGGAGGTGGTTCCTGGCCAGAGAGTATGCCTCGGTCCTGTACCGGGACCTCAAGGACAAGCACGGCGATCTACTGCGCTCGAATGCTGCCGCGTTCGCCGAGCAGGTCATCGAGTCGGAGCGTCTCACCTCGGCGATGCCCAAGCCGATGATCCGTGACCGCGTCTACGCAACGCTCAAGCGCCAGGACCCGACGTGTGTGACGAGGTCTGCCATTGAGGGCGTGGTGTTCGAAGCGCAGAGACTCATCGCCCGGTCCGGCTGATCTGGGGTGGCTGGAGTCTGGTGGTCTCTCCTGACCGAGGGCACAGCCTCGACAGGGCTTCTGCGAGGCGTCAGCGCGAGTGCGCGCCTCGGCCGCTTCCATGTCCTGCATCCGCGGAAGAGCTCGGGGGGCTCATCGGGTGGCCTTCCAGAGATTCCGCGCTCGTCGTCCGCGACGGTGACCGCGCCACGGTCCAGCGACTCCCCGTCCGCGCCCGCCGTCACGCCCTCCATGGCCATCGCGCACACCTGGACCTCGCCTCCGGGCTGTTCGTGCACGCTCCGACGAAGGGGTGGCCCCGAGCTCTTCGGCTGTGCTCTCGTCGCCGTCCGACAGGACGACGCGGCAGGCTCTGCAAACCCATCCCGCCCGACGGGATGTGGATGATCAGCATCGGTTCGAGAAGTCTCGCCCGCACAGGCTCAGCGCCGTCCGCAACAACGCGACGGGCATTCCGAACCGTTTGGCCCAGGCATCACGACGACGCAGTAGGACCGCCAGTGGGGACCTCGGTCATCGAACACGTCCGACCGGTGGCATGTGCGGCGGCGTCAACGGGGAGGGTCGGTGCAGCCTGCACCGCTTTGGACGGATACCCGATGTCGGGCCACGGAGGTCCTGGGACGTCGTGCCCGTCGCGACTGCTCAACTGGCCGCCGTCCGCACCCACCCCCCAACCCGCCCGGTCCTGACGCGCGCATGCGCCAGGACCGGGCGGAGCTTCGTCACGCCGTGCGCGGCCCCACGGGCAGCACGGTGCGCTTGAACGTGGAGTTCACGACGGCGGCGGCCGATCCGTACCAGGCCGCGAGCGCGGTGGCCAGGCCGACGAACCCGCCGATGTGGCCGATCGCCGCGACGCCGGTCCAGTCGCCCGCGGCGAGCAGGAAGAACGCGACGGTGAGCAGCACGAACACGGTGAGCACCGCGGTCGAGGTGCGCAGCGCGGCGATGGTCATGTACGCCGTGAACAGGCCCCAGGCGAACAGGAACAGCCCGACCGAGTGGCCCACCTGCTCGGCGGGGACCTTGGCGGCGTAGAACTGCGAGAAGGCCCAGAACGAGAGCCAGAACGCGCCGTAGGACGTGAAGGCGACGGCGCCGAAGGTGTTGCCGGTGCGGAACTCCCACATGCCGGCGGCCAGCTGGGCGAGTCCGCCGTACATGAGGGCGAGGCCGAGCACGATCGGCTTGCCCTCGGCGGGCAGCAGACCGGCGTTGAACACGGACAGGACGAACGTGGTGAGTGCGAACGCGGCCAGGCCCAGGGGGCCGGGGTCCGCGATCGTGACGGTGTGGGACGGTGTAGCGACGGGCGGTGCTTGGCTGGCTGACGAGGTCACCATGACGCGCTCCTTTGCTCGGTCCGGCGGCACTGCCGGGTCGGGAGCCCGCAACGTAACCCCGGGACCTTCGTCCTGTTCGCGGTTCGAGCCCGCCACCGGGAGGAAGTTCCGCGGTCCTTCCGACGCGGATCGCCCGCCGCGGCCGGCGCAGTACGGTCGCTGTCGTGGAACCTCAGCAGCGCGGCAGTGTCGCGATGAACGTCCGGTGGTCCGACGTCGACCTGTTCGGCCACGTCAACAACGCGGCCTTCCTGCGCTACCTGGACGACGCACGGTTCGTGCTGTTCCCCGCGATGGGGGTCGACGAGGCCGGTGCGATGACGGCGTCGCTGCTCGTCGTCGTCAAGCACGAGATCGACTACCAGGCGCCGCTCACCTTCCGCCCGGCGCCGTTCACGGTCGAGGTGTGGGTGCCGCGCATCGGCACGTCGTCGGTGGACTTCGCCTACGAGATCGTCGACCCGGACGGTGCGGTCGCGCTGCGCGCCCGCTCCCGGATGGTCCAGCTCGACCGGGCGAGCCACGCCCCGCGTGCCTTCACGACGGAGGAGCGGGCGGCGTTCGAGAGGTATCCCGGGCCGGCCCCCGAGCTGCACGGCTGGTGACCGCGCGGGCTGGTCTGCGCCCCGCCACCCGGCCTGCCGAAGCGTGCCCGCCCGCTCGCGACCCTCGATAGCCTTCGTGGTACTCGACATCAGGGGATGCGGGCGCTGACGAGGCGCCCGGGAGGACCGAGGCACGCAGGGTCGAGACTGCGGTCGACGGGACCCGGACCGTTCCGCAACGGTCCGTCGCGCCCGCCGTCGCGTGCGTGATCAGAAGGGGGACGCATGGTCAGGTATCAGGTGGACCTGCCCGCGCTCGGCGCGATGATCGACGCGCTCGGCACGGCTTCGGAGGGGATCGCGTCGGAGCTCGAGCAGCTGGACGCCGAGGTCAGGCAGCTCGAGGGCGAGTGGTCCGGCGAGGCGCGCGAGGCCTACTCGGCGGCGCACGCCGCGTGGACCGCCCAGCTCGCGCAGCTCAACGCCGTCCTGGGCCGGGCGATCGCGGCCGCCCAGTTCGCGCACACCGGCTACACCGAGTCCCGGCGGCAGATCGACGCGGACTGGGGGGTGGCATGAGCGCGCCCGACGCGGTGGTGCGCCTGGAGTCGCTCGCCGCCCGGGGGCGCACCCTCGGTGCCCGGGTCGATGACCTCGTCGCGCAGGCCGAGGCCGCCGCGCCGGTGCCGACGCCGGGCCTGGTGCACGCCGAGTTCGACGCGTCCGGTGCGCTGTCCCTGCTGCAGTTCACGGTCCAGGCCAGCACCGCGACGCAGGAAGAGCTCGAGGCCGCGGTCAACGTCGCGGTGGTGACGGGGTACCGGGCCCAGCCCGAGGGCGCGCCGGATCCTCGGCGTTCGGAGGCGCTGCTCAGGCAGGTCGAGACCCACGGGCTGCCCGAGCCGCGGACGGTCAGCAGCTCGGACGGGCGGGTCCGCGTGGACGTCGTGGTGGGCCGGGTCGTCGCCGTCGGGTTCGCCGCCGGGGCTCTGGGTCGACGCAGCCTGGACGAGATCGGACGGACCGTGGTCGACACCTGCGCCCGGGCTCTGACCGACGACGCCCGAGGGGGGCGCTGACATGCCGGACTCCATCGACACCGACGACCTGCGCTCGGACGCGAACGACTACTGGAAGCCCTGGCACGAGACCGTGCTCGGCTACGGGGCGTCCCTGACACAGGCGAGCTCCCAGGTCACGGAGGCGGACTGGTCCCGGATCCCGGGCGCCCAGGACGTCCGGGCGGCCTTCGGCGTCCTGCTCGACGACGTCGCGCAGTTCTACACCGACGGCTCGGAGGTGCTCGAAGGGGTGGCCCGCAAGCTCCTGGCCACCGCGCAGTCCGCGCTGGAGCGGGAGCACGCCTCCCGGGACCAGATCGAGCAGGTCATCAAGGAGATCGAGGCGCTCTGATGGGGTACGTCGAGGCGATCAAGGACTTCGAGCACGGTCGGCTCGCGGACGCGCGCGCCAGCACCGAGGGGGTGATCCGCGACTGCCCCACGGTCGTCCCTCGGTTCGTCCGCGTCTACCTCGACATCGTCCTCCCGCGGGAGACGATCGTCCCGCCGTTCGACCGTGAGTGGCTCGTCCGCCAGATCTCGGAGCCGATCATCGCGGGCATCCAAGAGTCGTGCCGGTACCTGCTCGAGGTCATCGACGAGCTCGACGGGTACGTCGACTGGATCGGCGGTCCGGAGACCCTGAGAGGTGCCGCTGCTGCGATCCAGGCCGAGGTGGCAGACCCGTCGGCCGCGATGTACACGACGATCCGGGACGCCCCGCTCGCTGCGGTGACATCGTGGAACGGACCTGCGG
The DNA here is from genome assembly GCF_009829685.1 of Cellulomonas citrea. Classification (GTDB taxonomy): domain Bacteria; phylum Actinomycetota; class Actinomycetes; order Actinomycetales; family Cellulomonadaceae; genus Cellulomonas; species Cellulomonas citrea. The sequence goes on along the minus strand of NZ_VWSD01000066.1, from coordinate 11,317 downwards.
CGGCCGACCTCTACCGGATGGTGCCGATGGACCAGGCGAACCAGCTCCACCTCGCGCAGGGGTACCTCTCGACGCTGGGCGACGTCCTTCGGGGGATGGCCGACCAGATCGAGACCTTCTACGTGTCGTTGTCCGCCGTGATCGCGGGTGTCATCGGGGCGGTGGCCGGCGTGGTGGTCGCCGTGGCGACGGGCTGGTCCGGGGTCGGGGCGGTCGCGGGGATCGTGGTGGCCATCGCCGGCGCTCTCAGTGCGCTGGCCGGTGTGGCCGGACTCGTTCTCTCGACCGTCCAGACCAGCTCGAACCTCCTGGTCGAGGCGAGCAACGGCTTCGGCGAGAGGTGGAGCAACTACATGAGGTTCGCCACTGTGCAGTGAGGTCATGCCGTCGGGGCGTCGTCGAGCGGGATCGCGTAAGGCCAGCGGATGGGAAAGAGGGGGGCGTCCGTGCGTGCACGACGACTGACAGGGGTGGTGGCGGTCGCGCTGCTGTGCGCCGGGGCGGTCGGCGGGTGCGGCCCGTCGACCAGCTCGCTGCGTGACGACGTGCAGGCCTACATGGACGCCCTGGTCGCGGGGGACGCCTCGGCGGCACTGGCCGTCAGCGACGAGGCGACCCAGGAGTACTGGGCGGACGAGGGTCCGGTCTCCGCGCACCTGCTCACCGACAAGGTGTTCCAGGGGGCAACCGAACACATCTCCGACGTCACCGTCGGGCAGGTCGACGTCCTTCGTGACCCAGCTCCGGGCAGGGACGCCCGCGCCGACGTCAGCTTCTCGCTCGCCGGCAGCACCTACGACGAGACCCTGTTCCTGCGTCGGGACGGCGAGCACTGGAAGGTGACCTGGGGTCTGATGGGGACGATCACGGTGGTCGACGCCGACTACCGTGCGAACCTGCCGTTCGAGATCTCCGGGGTCGACAGTGCGGGCGCGCGCTGCGGCGACCGCCACTGCACGCCGGGGGCGGGCTACCTGCTGCTGCCGGGGGTCTACCACGTCGAGGTCCGGGTGGACCCGCCCTGGCGCCTGTCGGAGTTCAACATGACGGCCCCGTCGCAGGACGTCACGGTCGTGCACAGGAAGAGCCCTGGGCTCCAGTTCGTCACCGAACGCGTCGACGGCTAGCGCATCCCTGGGTCCCGGCCCCTGTCACGCCCCTGGCGAACACGGGCAGACCGGCACACTCCCCGCCGTTAGCATCGGCAGGACCCGGCCCCGGTGTCCCGTCCGGTCATCTGGGCCCTGGCGATGAGGAGTGCTCCCATGTTCGAACGTTTCACCGACCGCGCCCGTCGGGTGGTCGTCCTCGCCCAGGAAGAGGCGCGGATGCTCAACCACAACTACATCGGGACCGAGCACATCCTCCTGGGCCTCATCCACGAGGGTGAGGGCGTCGCCGCCAAGGCGCTGGAGTCGCTCGGCATCTCGCTCGAGGCCGTGCGCGCCCAGGTACAGGAGATCATCGGCGAGGGCCAGCAGGCCCCGACCGGTCACATCCCCTTCACCCCGCGCGCCAAGAAGGTGCTCGAGCTGTCCCTGCGTGAGGCGCTCCAGCTGGGCCACAACTACATCGGCACCGAGCACATCCTGCTCGGCCTCATCCGCGAGGGCGAGGGCGTCGCCGCGCAGGTGCTCAACAAGCTGGGCGCCGACCTCAACCGGGTGCGCCAGCAGGTCATCCAGCTCGTCTCCGGCTACCAGGGCAAGGAGCCGGTTGCCTCCGGCGGCCCCGCCGAGGGTCAGCCGTCGGGCTCGGCCGTGCTCGACCAGTTCGGCCGCAACCTCACCCAGGCCGCCCGCGACGGCAAGCTCGACCCGGTGATCGGGCGCGAGAAGGAGATCGAGCGGGTCATGCAGGTGCTGTCGAGGCGCACCAAGAACAACCCGGTGCTCATCGGGGAGCCGGGTGTCGGCAAGACCGCGGTGGTCGAGGGCCTGGCCCAGGACATCGTGCGCGGCGACGTGCCCGAGACCCTCAAGGACAAGCAGCTGTACACCCTCGACCTCGGCGCCCTCGTGGCCGGGTCGCGGTACCGCGGTGACTTCGAGGAGCGCCTCAAGAAGGTGCTCAAGGAGATCCGCACCCGCGGCGACATCATCTTGTTCATCGACGAGATCCACACCCTCGTCGGGGCGGGTGCCGCCGAGGGCGCGATCGACGCGGCCTCGATCCTCAAGCCCATGCTGGCGCGCGGCGAGCTGCAGACCATCGGGGCGACCACGCTCGACGAGTACCGCAAGTACGTCGAGAAGGACCCGGCCCTGGAGCGCCGCTTCCAGCCGATCCAGGTCGCCGAGCCGACGCTCGCGCACACCATCGAGATCCTCAAGGGCCTGCGCGACCGGTACGAGGCGCACCACCGCGTCTCCATCACCGACTCGGCGCTGGTCGCCGCCGCGACGCTGGCCGACCGCTACGTCAACGACCGGTTCCTGCCGGACAAGGCGATCGACCTGGTCGACGAGGCCGGTGCCCGGCTGCGCATCCGCCGCATGACGGCCCCGCCGGAGCTGCGTGAGCTCGACGAGCAGATCGCCGAGACCCGCCGCGACAAGGAGTCGGCGATCGACGAGCAGGACTTCGAGAAGGCCGCGCGGCTGCGCGACGACGAGAAGCGCCTCACCCAGAACCGGCTCGAGAAGGAGAAGGCCTGGAAGAACGGCGACCTGGACGCCGTCGCCGAGGTCGACGAGGAGCTCATCGCCGAGGTGCTGGCCAACGCCACGGGCATCCCGGTGTTCAAGCTCACCGAGGAGGAGACCAGCCGCCTGCTGCACATGGAGGAGAACCTGCACAAGCGGGTCGTCGGCCAGGAGGCCGCGATCCACGCCCTGTCGCAGGCCATCCGCCGCACGCGCGCCGGGCTCAAGGACCCCAAGCGCCCGGGTGGCTCGTTCATCTTCGCCGGCCCCACCGGTGTCGGGAAGACCGAGCTGGCCAAGTCGCTCGCCGAGTTCCTGTTCGGCGACGAGGACGCGCTCATCCAGCTCGACATGTCCGAGTTCTCCGAGAAGCACACCGTCTCGCGGCTGTTCGGCTCGCCCCCCGGCTACGTCGGGTACGACGAGGGCGGTCAGCTCACCGAGAAGGTGCGCCGCCGGCCGTTCTCCGTCGTGCTGTTCGACGAGGTGGAGAAGGCCCACGCGGACATCTTCAACTCGCTGCTGCAGATCCTCGAGGACGGTCGCCTCACCGACTCGCAGGGCCGGGTGGTCGACTTCAAGAACACCGTCATCATCATGACCACCAACCTCGGCACGCGGGACATCGCCAAGGGCGTCCAGACCGGCTTCCAGGCCGGCGGCGACCTGTCGACGTCCTACGAGCGGATGAAGGCCAAGGTCAACGACGAGCTCAAGCAGCACTTCCGGCCCGAGTTCCTCAACCGCGTGGACGACGTCATCGTCTTCCCGCAGCTGAGCCAGGCCGAGGTGTTCCAGATCGTCGACCTCATGATCGCCAAGCTCGACGCCCGCCTGCGGGACAAGGACATGGGGATCGAGGTCACCGAGGCCGCCAAGAAGCTGCTGTCGGAGAAGGGCTACGACCCGGTCCTGGGTGCCCGGCCGCTGCGCCGCGCCATCCAGCGGGACATCGAGGACGCGCTGTCCGAGAAGATCCTGTTCGGCGAGCTCAAGGCCGGCCAGCTCATCGTGGTCGACGCGGTCGGCGAGGGCATCCTCGGGGAGTTCACCTTCGCCGGGGTGCCGATCTCCGAGCGCAAGAAGGCCCCCGAGCCGGTCGGCGTGGGTGCCACCACCAAGTCCGGCATGGACGTGCCCGCCGCCCCGCGGCACACGGCCGGCCGCGGCGACAGCGGCACCGGCCTGCTGCCGGGCTGACGACGCGACCGGCCCGGGCCTCTGGTCCGGACCGGTACGCCCAGCACACCAGGAGGGCCCCGCTCGTACGAGCGGGGCCCTCCTGCGTCAGCCCTGGGCCGGGTCGCCCCCGGCGGGGAACCGCTGCGCCTCGCGCTGGGCCTTGCGCTGGGCCTTGACCAGCGCCCTGAACCGCTTGGGGAAGGCGGGGCAGGTCACGTCCCGGATCATCGTCCTCACCGTCTCGGTCTCCAGCATCCCGCCCACGGCCTCGTAGGCGGCGATCACCGACGTGGCGCCCCGGCTGATCCGTGGGTTGGCGAGGTCCCTGTCGCCGGTGGTCGTCCCGTAGACCACCTGCGGGGCGATCACCAGCTCGCACGTCCCGTCGTCCAGCGCGCGGGCGCACACGACGACCGTCGTCGGGGGCACCGCGGGGCGCAGCACGGGGGCGACGACCTCGTTGACGAAGTCGCGTGCGATCACCGAGACCTCGTCGCCGATCTCCACGGTGCGGGCGGTCCACTCGGAGCCCTCGGCGCGCAGGGGGGTCTCCAGGTCGATCGGATCGGGCCGGAAGTCGACCATGAGCAGGTGCCCCACCGCCACGTCGACCGCGTGCGCCGGGGTGTCGCGCACGACCAGCCGCCAGACGCGGAGCAGACCGTGCCAGGCGAACAGGGACTCGGTCGCCGTCTTCCTGCCGAACATCACGGTCTCACCACGCCCTCGGGTGCATCACAGGCCCCACAACCGTGCGACCCGCTCGTCGGCCTCCCGGTAGGCGGCCGCGGCCGCCGTCGCCGCGGAGGCCGCGTGCGCCAGGACTGCCTGCTGGGTGCGCATCTGCCCGGCCCAGCTCTGGTAGGAGACCACGTATGCCTCCTGGGCGGCACCCGACCAGCGTGCCGTCATCGCCGTGGAGGCGAGCTGCAGGGACGTCAGCTCCTCGCCCAGCTCGGTGGCGTGGGTGGCGACCGCGGCGGCCCGGTCGGTCAGCGCGGCGGGGTCGACCTTCACATCGGTCACGGGGCTCCTCGGGTGTCAGCTCATCGCCGCAGCGACCGGCGGATCTCGTCGGTCACGGCCTGCAGGTGGTCCTGGGTCTCGGACAGGAGGGTGCGGGCCTGCGCCACCGGGCTCGGCACGTCCCCCGGCCCGGCGGCCTCGTCCTGCTCCTGCAGGGTCGCGCGCAGCGACCCCAGGTTGCGCTGGGCGAGGGTGCGCAGCTCACGGGCTGCCGGGGTGGTGTCCGAGCCGTCGAACACCGCGCCCAGCGTGGTCTGGCCGAGGTCGATCCGCTGCTGCACGATCTGCCACTCGTGGCCGAGGTCGCCGCGGCGCGCGGCGGCGGCGTGCTCCTCGGCCTTCTGGGCGGTGGCCGTCGAACGCGTGCCCAGCGCCTGCGCGGCGTTCCGGAGGCGCTCGAGCGTCGCCACGAACTCCGGCGGCAGACCCGCCGTGCCGCTCATCCGACCCTCGCAGCGGTCGCGCGGGCCAGGCCCTCGACCAGGTCGGCGATCATCGAGGCCGAGTCGAGCAGCTGGGTCTGGCCGCTCACCATCCCCGAGACCAGGTCGTACAGCATGTTGACCAGGGCGTAGGCGTCGCGGACCTCGTCGAGGAGCTCCACCAGGGTGGCGGCGGCGATGATGCCGTCGACAAGCCATCCGGCGACCGGGACAGCGGCCCCCACCGCCATCGCGAGCAGCCGGTAGGACAGGTCCTTGAGGAGCCCCAGCACCTTGCCGACCACGAACTTCACCGCGGACGCCAGGGCGCTGATCAGCGTCGAGACGGTCCCGCACGGTCCGCTGAGGGCCATGTGCGTCTCGGCCATCGCACCGGCCGCCACGAGGAAGGCCTCGGACCCCTGCCCCGTCCACTGCGCCATCGGCGGGCACAGCGCCGAGCAGTTCTGCGCGACCCCGCTGAACGCGTCACCGGCGTGGGTCCACGCGATCGACGCTGCCTTGAGGCTCTGCCAGTCGCCGGTGAACGGCTTGGTGATCTCGCCCAGCAACGACCAGCCGAACAGCTGCTCCCAGATCCAGTCGACCGAACCGAACACCGCCCCGGCCGACCACCGGATGTCCTCGAACTCGAAGGCGATCCCGTCCGGCGTCGGCAGGTACGACCCGATGTCGACGGCCTCGTGCACCGTCGTCGACCCCGAGACGGCCTGGTCCCATCGAGCCCCGACCTGGTTGATGGCTCCGTCCGTCCAGTCGGCGGCCCGGTTCCCGTCCCAGAACGCCTGGCTGAACAGGTCCCCGTCGGCGTCGCCGTAGTGCGCCCCGGCGCTCTGCTGGGCGGCGCCCAACGTCGGCGTGGCAGGAGCCGAGTACGGGGGGACCGAGATCCCCGCCTCGGCCGCGACCTCGGCAGCCGCCTCGTAGGCGGTGCGCTCGGCGTCGACGTAGGTCTGCCGGGTCTCGGCCATCTTCTGGGCGCCGACCTCGAAGACCCGGGCGGACATGCCCGTCACCTGTGCTGCCGTCGCCAGCAGGGCCTCGTTGAGCGGGCGGAACATGCCGAGCACGAGGCCCATGTCCGCCGGGCTCAGCTCGCCGTAGGTGGCGATGTGCCCGCCGATCGCCGTCACGCCGGCGTGCTGGCGGGTGAGCACCTGGCCGGCGAGCGCAAGGTTGTCGAAGTCGATGTCCACTGGCCCCCCTGTGTTGCCGGGAGGCTAGCATCGGCGGCCTTTGCGGCCGGTGCGTTTCGGTGCACCGCACGACCCCCGGCGGCCTGGCCCGGGCGGGTCAGACCGCGCGGACCCCGTGCTGCCAGACGGCGGCGACCAGGGGAACTCCGGGGCGGTAGGCCAGGTAGGCCGGGTGCGGGGCGTCGAGCACGACGAGGTCGGCGCGGGTGCCCGGGGCGAGGCGGCCCACGTCGGTGCGGCGCAGCGCGGCGGCCCCACCGGCGGTGGCGGCGTGCACGGCCTCGGCCGGGGTCATGCCCATGCTCGTGACGGCGAGCGCGACCGCGAGCGGCATGGAGGACGAGAAGCACGAGCCCGGGTTGCAGTCGCTGGCCAGCGCCACCCGGGCACCGGAGTCGAGCAGCCGACGGGCGTCGGGGAACGGGCGACGGGTGGACAGCTCGACGACGGGCAGCAGGGTCGCCACGGTGTCCGAGCCGGCCAGGGCCGCGACATCGGCGTCGTCCAGCTCGGTGCAGTGGTCGACGCTCGCCGCACCCAGCTCGACGCCGAGCGCGACCGCGCCGGTGCGGGTGAGCTGGTGGGCGTGCAGCCGGGTGCCCAGGCCGCGGGCCGCACCGGCGGTGAGCACCGCACGGGCCTGGTCCAGGTCGAAGGCGCCGACCTCGCAGAACACGTCGACCCAGCGGGCCAGCGGGGCGCAGGCGTCGAGCATCGGGCCGGTGACCAGGTCGACGTAGGCGTCGGGGTGGGCGGCCAGCTCGGCCGGCACCACGTGCGCGCCCAGGAACGTGGTCTCGGGGGTGAGGCGGGCGGCGACCTCGAGCATCCGGCGCTCGTGCTCGACGTCGAGCCCGTAGCCGGACTTGATCTCCAGGGTCGTGGTGCCCTGCCGCAGCATCTCGTCGACCAGGGCGGCGGCGCCGCGGTAGAGGGTCTCGGCGTCGGCGGCCCGGGTGGCCTCGACCGTCGTGCGGATGCCGCCGGCGGCGTAGGGCTGATGGGCCATCCGGGCCTCGAACTCCGCGCGCCGGTCACCGGCGAACACCACGTGCGTGTGCGAGTCGACGAAGCCGGGGATGACCGCCCGGCCCGCGGCGTCGAACCGCTCGTCGCAGGCGGGGGCGGTGGCCGACGGCCCGACCCAGGTGACGGTGCCGTCCTGGACGACGACGGCGGCGTCGGTGAGCTCGGCGGTGAGCGGGCCGAGCACGGGGTCGTTGGTGACGAGCACCCCGATGTCGTCGATGAGCAGGGCGTGCCCGGGGGCGGGGTGCGGGCGGGCGGGTCCGGTCACAGGACGAGCCTGGCACGCCCTCCGGCTCTTTCCAATAGGTAGCAGGTGAGTTTTACTAGGCGGCATCAGCGAGCAGGAAGTGAGTCCCGTGGCCGAACCGTCCACCCGCACCATCGAACGCGCGCTCGCACTGCTCGAGATCGTGTGCGCCAGCGACGGCGTCACGCTCACCGACGCCGCCCGACAGGCCGGCCTGGCCCCGAGCACCGCGCTGCGGCTGCTGCGCACGCTCGAGCACACCGGGTTCGTCGCGCGCTCGGCCGCCGGGCAGTTCCGGGCCGGGGTGCGCGTGGTCCAGCTCGGCGCCCGGGTGCTCGGTGACGACGCGCTCGTGGCCACCAGCCGCGAACCGATGCGCGACCTGGCCCGCGCCACCGGCGAGTCGGTCTACCTGTCCGTCGAGGGCCCGGGCGACGAGGTGGTCTACATCGCCATCGTCGAGGGCACCCACTCCGTGCGGCACGCCAGCTGGGTCGGGCGCTCGCTGCCGGCCCGCGGTTCGGCCGCCGGGCAGGCGTTGCACGACGAGGTCCGGGCCCCCGGCTACGTCGTCGTCGAACGCGGCGTCGAACCCGATGTCACCGCCATCGCCGCACCCGTGCGCGCCGGGACCTCCGTCGTCGCCGCGCTCAGCCTCGTCGTGCCCAGCTACCGGCTCGACGCCGACCAGGTGCGTGAGCACGGCCGGCGGCTCGTCGCCGCATGCGAGGACCTGTCCGCCCTGCTCGGCGGCGTCGCGCGCACCCACCCCTGACCTCGACCACCCGGAGGAGACCCCCATGACCAGCCCCGCCAACACATCCGGCCCCCGCCCCGTGCGCGCCCCGCGCGGCAGCACCCTCACCGCCCGGTCCTGGCAGACCGAGGCGCCGCTGCGGATGCTCATGAACAACCTCGACCCGCAGGTCGCCGAACGGCCCGACGACCTCGTCGTCTACGGCGGCACCGGCCGCGCGGCCCGCTCCTGGGAGGCGTTCGACGCCATCGTGCGCACCCTCACCACACTGGCCGACGACGAGACGCTGCTGGTCCAGTCCGGCAAGCCGGTCGGGGTGTTCCGCACCCACGAGTGGGCGCCGCGGGTGCTCATCGCCAACTCCAACCTCGTGGGCGACTGGGCGACCTGGCCCGAGTTCCGCCGGCTCGAGGCGCTCGGCCTCACCATGTACGGGCAGATGACCGCCGGTTCGTGGATCTACATCGGCACCCAGGGCATCCTGCAGGGCACCTACGAGACGTTCGCCGCGGTGGCCGACAAGCGGTTCGGCGGCACGCTGGCCGGCACCCTCACCCTCACCGGCGGCTGCGGCGGGATGGGTGGCGCGCAGCCGCTAGCCGTCACGATGAACGGCGGTGCGGTGCTCGTCGTCGACGTGGACGCCGCACGGCTGGCCCGCCGGGTCGAGCACCGCTACCTCGACGAGATGACCGACGACCTGGACGACGCGCTGGCCCGGGTGCTGGCCGCCAAGGTCGAGCGCCGGGCACTGTCCGTCGGGCTGGTCGGGAACGCCGCGACCGTGTTCGCGCAGGTGCTGGCCCGCGGCGTGGCGGTCGACGTCGTCACCGACCAGACCTCGGCGCACGACCCGCTCAGCTACCTGCCGGAGGGGGTCTCCGTCGACGAGTGGCACACCCTCGCCGAGGCCGACCCGGCCGACTTCACCACACGCGCCCGCGCCTCGATGGCCAAGCACGTCGAGGCGATGGTCGGCTTCCTGGACGCCGGGGCCGAGGTGTTCGACTACGGCAACTCGCTGCGCACCGAGGCCCAGCTCGGCGGGTACGCCCGGGCGTTCGACTTCCCGGGCTTCGTGCCGGCGTACATCCGGCCGCTGTTCGCCGAGGGCAAGGGCCCGTTCCGCTGGGCGGCGCTGTCCGGCGACCCGGCGGACATCGCCGTCACCGACCAGGCGATCCTCGACCTGTTCCCGCACGACGAGAAGCTGGCCCGCTGGATCACCCAGGCCGGGCAGAAGGTGGCGTTCGAGGGGCTGCCGGCACGCATCTGCTGGCTCGGCTACCAGGAGCGGCACCTCGCGGGCCTGCGGTTCAACGAGCTCGTCGCGTCCGGGGCGATCAGCGCGCCCATCGTCATCGGCCGCGACCACCTGGACTCCGGGTCGGTGGCCTCGCCCTACCGGGAGACCGAGGCGATGGCCGACGGCTCGGACGCGATCGCCGACTGGCCGCTGCTCAACGCCCTGCTCAACACCGCCTCGGGCGCCACCTGGGTGTCCATCCACCACGGCGGCGGGGTCGGCATCGGCCGGTCCATCCACGCCGGGCAGGTGGTCGTGGCCGACGGGACCGAGCTGGCCGCGCAGAAGATCGCGCGCGTGCTGGTCAACGACCCGGGCACCGGGGTGATGCGGCACGTCGACGCCGGGTACGCCCGCGCGGAGGAGGTCGCGCGTGAGCGTGGGCTCCGGGTGCCGATGTGGGAGGCGTGAGCCGGTGACCGGGGGCCTCGACCCCGTCGTCGAGCTCGCCGCGATCGCCGACGTCGGGCGCGACCGGCGGCGCGGCGGCTGGACCCGGCCGGGCTGGGGCGCCGCCGAGCACGAGCTCGCCGAGTGGTTCGTCGAACGGGCCACCGCCCTGGGCCTGGACGTGCAGACCGACCGCAACGGCAACCTGTGGGCCTGGTGGGGGGCGCCCGGTCCGGACGCCCTGGTCACGGGCTCGCACCTGGACTCCGTCGCGGGTGGCGGGCAGTTCGACGGGCCGCTCGGCGTGGTCAGCTCGCTGGCCGCCGTCGCCCGGCTCCAGGCGTCCGGTCATGTGCCGAGCCGCCCGTTCGCCGTGCTGCTCACGCGCGAGGAGGAGGGGTCCCGGTTCGGCCTGGCCTGCCTGGGCACCCGGCTCATGACCGGGGCGGTGACCCCGGAGCGGGCGCTCGCGCTCACCGACGCCGACGGCACCACGTTCGCACAGGCCGCCGCGGCCGCCGGGGTGGACCCGTCCCGGATGGGTCCGGACCGCGAGGCGACGGCCGCGATCGGCACGTTCGTCGAGCTGCACGTCGAGCAGGGGCGGGGGCTCGTCGACGTCGGTGCGCCGGTCGCGGTGGCCACCGCGCTGCTCGCGCACGGGCGCTGGCGCGCGGACTTCCGTGGTGAGGGCAACCACGCCGGTGCCACTGCGATGGCCGACCGCCGCGACCCGGTCGTCGCCGCCGCACGCGCCACGCTCGAGGTGCAGGCCGCCGCGGCGCTGGTGCCCGACGCCCGCGCGACCGTCGGCCGCTGGGAGGTCACACCCAACGGCACCAACGTCATCGCCTCGCAGGTGAGCACGTGGTTGGACGTGCGCGCCCCGTACGACGAGCAGACCCGTGAGCTCGTCGCGCGGATCACCGAGCGGCTCGGCGCGGCCGCGGCGCACGAGGGGTGCGCGGTGCACGTGAGCGAGGAGTCGTTCAGCGGCCGGGTGGAGTTCGACGCGGCGCTGGGCGCCCAGGTCGCGGGGCTGCTCGGCGGCGCCCCCCGGCTGCCGTCAGGTGCCGGGCACGACGCGGCCGTCGTG
>NZ_VWSD01000065.1 GCF_009829685.1 Cellulomonas citrea | reverse complement strand
CCGCGGGTCGTCTCGGCCGCGGGGACCACCACCGGCAGCGCCTCGGGGACCAGCGGGCCGAACCGCCGCCCCCGCCAGAACGCCGCGAGCAGCCCGACGACGGCGAGCTGCAGCGCGAGCACCGCCATCCACGGGGGCATGAGGTCCCACAGGCCCGGTCCGCTGGCGGACGTGACCGCACCCGGCGTCGGCAGGTACCACACGAGCCGCTCGTGGTGGCCGAGGAGCCGCAGCGCGAGCGCCGCGTTCCCGGCCTCGGCGAGCGCATCGTTGCGCAGCGGGGTGCCGTCGGCCAGGACGGTGATGGTCCGGGGGCCGTCGAGCACGGCCATCGTGACGCTGCCGGGGTCCGACGGGTCGGCGAAGCAGGTGCGGGCGACCGTCGAGGTGTCGGTCCACAGCCAGCGCCGGGCCGTGACCGTGCCCGCCGCGCTGGCATCGGCGTCGTCGCAGCCGGCCGTGCGGGTGGTCGGGGTCGACGAGCCCCCGCCTGCCTGCACACCGGGCACGAACCGGTCGACCGACCAGTCGAGGTCGACGAGCACGAGGTCGGCCGGGCTCGCGGCGAGCGAGGTGACGTCGTCGTCGACCAGGTCGCTGTCCCCGACGACGAGCAGCGTCGTCCCGGCCCGGGCGGCGTCGAGCGCCGCCGCGGTCGTGCGCACGGTCTGCACCTGGACGCCCTGGCCCTGCAGGATCTGGGCCACCGCACGTGCACCGGCCGCCCCGGGGTTGTCCGGTGCAAGGGCGCGGTTGGAGGTGCGCGGCGTGGGCAGCAGCGCGAGGAGGGCCCCGACCACGAGCAACGTGAGGATGAGCAGCGGCCCCCGGGTCCTGGCCCAGCGTCGGCGGGCCCGGGACGCCGCAGTGGTGCCGTCGCCGCGGACGGTGCCGGGCGCGGTGGTCGGTGCGTGCACGCTCATGCGGCCACCGGGCTCGGCCACACCGGGTGTGCGGCCTGGACAGCCGCGTCGAGCGCCCGCATCGCGGCCTCGTCGGCGCGGTCGGCACGGCGGTGCCCGTACACGACGTCGTCGAACAGCCGGGCTCCCTCGTCGAGCGCAGCGGCCAGGTCGGGAAGCCGGTGGGCGGCCGACCGGGCGGCCTCGTCGGCGGTGCGCCCGGGGCGCTCGTCGAGCACGGTGCGTTCTTCGAGGCCGCGGACGACGGCGCGGAACCAGTCGGCCACCGCGACCTCCCAGACCTCGTGCGCAGCCGCGGCGCGGGCGTCGGCGCGCAGCTGCTCGGCGGTGCGGGTGTCGTCCACGAGGACGCCCTGGGCGACGGCCGCGGCCTCGCGTCGTCGGCGGCGGACCGGACCGCTGACGACGAGCACGACGACGACGAGGGCCACGAGGACGGCGATGATCGCCAGCAGCCCGGCGTGCGAGCTGATCGAGACCCGGGACAGCGCGTCGAGCTGCTCACCGACCCAGCGGAGGAACCGGGTGAGCAGCGACGGGCCCTGGTGGTAGATCGGGTCGGCAAGCTCGCGCTGCGCCCAGAGCCGCGCCGTCGACGCGTCCGGGTCGACCGGGACGTCGAGGCGCAGCGGGCCGACCGCGATCACGCCGCCTTGGCCGCTGCGGCCTGGCCGAGCTCGAGGTCGAGCCCCTCCCGTCGCATCCGCACGTCGATGTAGAGCAGGGCCGTCACGGCCGCCTGGTACGTCGTGGTGAGGGTGAGGGTGATCGCCTGACCCACCGAGGCGATGAGCACCGACGTCAGCGACATGCCGGTGAGGTCCCTCGTGACGACCTGGGCGAGGATCGAGAACGGGAACTGCACCGCGCCGCTGACGACGCTGACCATGATCGACACCAGCAGTGAGATCCCGAACAGCCGCCAGAACGAGCCACGGGTCAGTCGCCAGGCGCGCCGCACCGTGCTCCAGAAGGGCTGACCCTCGAGCATAAGTGCCGGCGGCACGAGCATCGTGCGGACGCTGAACCACACCGTCGCCACGACGAGGGCCGGCGTGAGCAGCAGCAGCGTCACCGCCAGGGCGCCCCATGCCTGAGCCTGCACAAGCAGGATCGCGACGCCGACGACCACGCCGACGGCCACGAGGGAGACCAGACCGGCGAGGAACGTGAAGCCGAGCACCCACCACACGCGACGGGTGCGCACCACCTCGCCGACGCTGATCTTGTCGCCGAGCACCGACCTGCTCACCGACACGATGAGCAGACCGGTGAGCACGGTGATGACGAGCTGGGTCACCGGCAGGGCGGCCACCTGGCCGAACGAGGAACCGTACGCGTCGGAGACCGTGCCGGTCTGACCGCCCAGCTCGGTGCCGAGGGGCGACCCCTCCAGCCAGCCGGCGATCTCCCCGGCGATCACGGGGGCGAGGGCCACGCGGACGAGGGCCTCGATGACCACGGCGACCGCGACGGCAGCAGCCGCCAGGCCGAACATGACGGCAGGGTTCGCCCTGATCGCCCGCGCCGCGCCGTCGAGGATCTCACCCAGGCCGAGCGGACGCAGCGGGATGATGCCCGGCTGCAGCACCGGGGGACGCCACCCGCCGGGTGCCGGCGGCGGCGTGGTCGGGTAGCCGCCGGGCGCTGGCGGCACGGGGCTTCCCCAGCCCTGCGGGGGGACCGGCGGGGCGGGCGGCGGAGGCGGTGTGGCGCCGCCGTCGGAGCCGGGCTGCGGGTTCCCGACCGGTGCCCAGGAGGTGGGCTCTCGACCGTCGTCGCCGGGTGTCGTGCTCATCGGGTGCGGCTCCCTGGTGCTCTGGGTGGCCGCGCTGGCCCCCGCCACCTCATCGTGCCATGCCGCACCCCGCCCGTCGGCCGTCGTCGGGACCATGAGGTGCGAGAATGACCGCTATGAGGGGACGTGTGCTCGTCGTCGATGACGACACGGCGCTCGCCGAGATGATCGGCATCGTGCTGCGGTCCGAGGGTTTCGAGCCGTTCTTCTGCGAGGACGGTGACGAGGCGCTGGCCGCGTTCCGTGCGGCGGGGCCCGATCTCGTGCTGCTCGACCTCATGCTGCCGGGCAAGGACGGCAACGAGGTGTGCCGGCTGATCCGGGCCGAGTCGGCCGTCCCGATCGTCATGCTCACGGCCAAGAGCGACACCGTCGACGTCGTGCTCGGCCTGGAGTCGGGGGCCGACGACTACATCTCCAAGCCGTTCAAGCCCAAGGAGCTCGTGGCCCGGGTGCGTGCCCGGCTGCGCCGTTCGGATGAACCGACACCGGAGCACCTGACCATCGGGGACGTGTCGATCGACGTCCCCGGCCACCGCGTCGAGCGGGCCGGTCGGCCGATCTCGCTCACCCCGCTCGAGTTCGACCTGCTGGTGGCGCTGGCCCGCAAGCCGTGGCAGGTGTTCACCCGCGAGGTGCTGCTGGAGAAGGTCTGGGGCTACCGCCACGCGGCCGACACCCGGCTGGTCAACGTCCACGTGCAGCGCCTGCGCTCGAAGATCGAGACCGACCCCGAACGGCCCGAGATCGTCGTGACCGTGCGTGGCGTCGGCTACAAGGCAGGCGTGCCGGTGCCGTGAGCGGTCCCGACGCGACCGCGCGCGTCGGCCCACGGCCGCGCCTGGTCGCGCAGCTGCGCCGCCGACGGCTGGTGACGGTGCGCCGCGCCCGCACGTTGCGGCTCGCGTTCCGGTCCTCCCTGCAGCTGCGGGTGTTCGCCACCACGCTCGTGATCGGCCTGGGGGCGATCTGCGTGGTCGGTGTCTTCGTCTCCGACCGGACGAGGGACGGGCTGTTCCACGCCCGCGTCGACCAGGTGCTCGCCGAGAGCGCGCGCAGCACGACGCAGGCGCAGTCCACCTTCGACTCCTCGACCGCGACCACGGGGGCCGAGGTGCAGCAGCTGCTGTGGGACGTCACGACCACCCAGGGCACAGGGGGCACGTCGGATCGCGGTGTGGTGCTGCTGCGCGCACCGGGTCAGGACGCCCCGGAGTCGGTGGCGAGCTTCGCCTCGGCGGCCGACCTGGTCGACCAGGTCTCGGTGGGTCTGGAGCAGGCGGTCGCCGCCGGCGGGCAGCACTGGCAGTCGGTCGAGCTCACCTCGCCCTCGGGGGTGCGCGAGCCGGGCGTCGTCGTGGGACAGTCCGTCACGGTGCCGGTGGTCGGCGGTTACCAGCTCTACTTCCTCTACTCCTTGCAGCCGGAGCAGGACCGGCTCGACTTCCTGCTGCGCACGTTCATGGTGGCCGGTGGGGCGCTCGTGCTGCTCATCGGGGCGATGACGTTCGTGGTCACCCGGCAGACGGTGCGCCCGGTGGTGCAGGCGGCGCAGGTGGCCGAGCGGCTGGCCGACGGTCACCTGGACGAGCGGCTCACGGTGCACGGCCAGGACGAGATGGCGACCCTGGCCCGGTCGTTCAACGAGATGGCCGACTCGTTGGCCGACCAGATCGCCCGGATGGCCGAGCTGTCGACCCTGCAACGCCGGTTCGTGTCCGACGTGTCGCACGAGCTGCGCACGCCGCTCACGACGATCCGGATGGCGGCCGAGGTCATCCACGCCGCGCGGGACGGGTTCGACCCGGCGGTCAAGAGGTCCGCGGAGCTGATGAGCACCCAGCTCGACAGGTTCGAGGACCTGCTGGCGGACCTGCTCGAGATCAGCCGTTTCGACGCCGGCGCGGCGATGCTCGAGGCCCAGTCGCATGACGTGCGCGAGGTGGTCCGGGACGCCGTCGAGGGGGTGGCTCCGTTGGCCGAGCGGCGCGGGTCGTGGGTCGTCGCGCAGCTCCCGGCCGACCGTGTCATCGCCGACATCGACCCGCGCCGCGTCGAGCGGGTGCTGCGCAACCTCCTGGTCAACGCGGTTGAGCACGCCGAGGGCAGCCCGGTCGAGGTCGCTGTCGCGGCCGATGCTCGGGCGGTGGCGGTCACGGTGCGCGACCACGGGGTCGGCATGACGGCGGCCGAGGCCGAGCACGTGTTCGACCGGTTCTGGCGGGCCGACCCGGCGCGGGCCCGCACCACCGGCGGGACCGGCCTGGGGCTGTCGATCTCGGCGGAGGACGCACGCCTGCACGGGGGGTGGCTCGAGGCCTGGGGGCGCCCGGGGCAGGGTGCCTGCTTCCGGCTCACGCTGCCGGTGCGGGCGGGGCTGCCGCTGGTCGAGTCGCCGCTCCCGTTGGTGCCGGTCGACCCGCCGCGACCGCCCGCACCGACCACGCGCTCGTCGAACGACCCGGCCGCGCTGCCGCGACTGACGTTGGCGACCGGTGCGATCCCGGTCGTGCCGGACCCGACCTCGGAGCCGGGACGATGAGGCGCGTCTGGGCGCTGGCGCTCGTCGTCGTCGGTCTGCTGGCCGGGTGCGCCGGCATCCCCACCTCGGGACCGGTGAACGCGGGCGACGTCCAGGTCGACGAGGTCTCCGGGGTCGTCGCGCTGCCGGAGGGGCCGCAGCAGGGCGCCACGCCCCGGGCGATCGTCGAGGGCTTCATGCTGGCGGGGTCGGCCGGGCTGTCCGGTGACTTCTCGGTGGCACGCCAGTTCCTCGCCGGTGACGCGGCCCGGACCTGGGACCCGTCGTCGGGCACGACCGTGTCCAGCCAGACGACGCTCGCCCAGACCGGGGACGGCCAGCTCACGGCCTCGCTCGACGTGATCGGCAAGGTGGACAAGGCCGGTCGGTTCGCCGAGGCGGCCGATGCGCGCGAGTCGGTCACCTTCGACCTGGTGCAGGTCGACGGGCAGTGGCGCATCTCGGACCCGCCGCCCGGCCTCGTGGTCTCCGAGCGGGTGTTCCAGCAGCAGTACCGCGCCGCGCCCCTGTACTTCGTCACGGCGGACGGCTCGGCGCTGGTCCCCGACGTGCGGTACTACCCGGCGCGCAACCTGGCCACGTCGGTGGTGCAGGGTCTGCTCGCCGGTCCGTCGCCCTGGCTGCGCGATGCGGTGACCACGGCCGTGCCGGACGGTGTCGAGCTCAAGCCGGAGGCCGTGACGGTCGGCTCGGACGGCACCGCGCAGGTGGTGCTGCAGCCGGCGGCGACGGCGATGGCCGCGACCAGCCGGGGCACGATGCTGGCCCAGATCGCCCGTTCGCTCGACCTCCCGGGGATCCGCTCGGTGCAGGTGCGGGCGGGGGTGGACGGCGTCCTGCTCGACGGGGAGAAGGTGTTCGCCGACCCGCCGGTCCAGCTGCCGGTCATGCTCTCGGGCGACGCGTTGGTGCAGCTCGAGGGCGGCACCCTGGCGCCGGTGGGTGGGGTCGGCCCGCTCGCCGGTCTGGACGCCGGCTCGCCGGCGGTCGACACCACCGGTGCGGTGCGGGTGGCGCTGTCGGGTGGTGACACGCTCGTCCGGCTGCCCGCCAACGGCGCGGGTGCTGTGCCGATCGTGTCGGGAGGGCAGCTCGCCGCACCCTCGGTGGACCGGCTCGACTGGGTGTGGACCGCGCGTGCGACGGTGGGCAGCGGTGTGCTCGCGGTGGGGCCTCAGGGGCAGGTGGTCGCGCTCACAGCGGACTGGCTGGCCGGGCGGACGGTGACGGCGGTGCGGGTCTCGCGAGACGGGGCGCGGGTCGCCGTGGTGTCGGTGGGTGCCACCGGGACCACGGTCGACGTGGCCGGTGTGGTGCGCGACAGCTCGGGAGCCCCTGCCTCGATCGGGGCCTCGATCCAGGTGGGTGCGGCCCTCGCCGCGGCCGACCAGGTGGTGTGGCTGGACTCCTCGACGCTCGTCGTCCTGGGGCACGTGGCGGGCGCCGCCGTGCTCTCGCGGGTGCCGGTCACCGGGCCGACCGAGACGCTGCCGACGGTCTCGGACGCGGCGAGCGTGGCGGCGGGCTCGGGGGAGCGGACCATGCTGGTGGCGACGTCGTCGGGTGAGCTGCGCCGGTACGACGGACGGACCTGGGTCGAGGTGCCGGGGGCCCCGGCGGTGCGGGGACCGGCCTACCCGGGCTGAGAGGCCGTGAGCCGTCCCCAGCCCCTCGGGCCGTCCAGCGGGTCCTGCTGAGTGCTCGGGCGCCCCACCGGCGAGGTGCCGGGGAGCGAGCCTGGTGCCGTGCCCGGTCTCCTCGCCCAGCTGTGCGGGCTCGTGCTGCCCGTTCGGTGCGCCGGGTGCGATCTGCCCGACGAGCCGTGGTGCGCGCAGTGCGCGGCGCACCTGCGCGTGCCGGCCTGCCGCTGCGAGCACCGGGCCGGGCGGCTCGACCTGCTCGACGGCCTCGACCCGCCGCCGGTGTGGTGCGCGGCGTCGTTCACGGGCCCGGTCCGACGCGCGGTGAGCGCCTGGAAGGACGCCGGCCGTGCCGATCTTGGGCCGGCCTTCGTCGAGGCGGTGCAGGCGGTCGCCCAGGACGAGCAGGTGCGGGCCGAGCTGTCCGGTCGAGGCGAGCTGCTCGTGGTCGGGGTGCCGACCTCACCCGCCGCTCGGCGTCGTCGCGGGTACGACCCGGTGGACGTGCTCGCCGCCGCCGTCGCCTCGCGGCTCGACGAGTGCGGTGTGCCCGCGCGGCATGTCCGGGCGTTGCGCCGGCCCCGGGACACCGACTCCGCCGCCCTGGGCTCGCGGGCCCGTGCCGGGCGGGTGCCGCCCGTGGTGCGTGGCCGGGACCGCGCGACCGTGGTGGGTGCCGAGGTCCTGCTCGTCGACGACGTGCTCACCACAGGTGCGACCTTCGCCTCGTGCCGCCGCGCGCTCGAGGGCGCCGGCGCGCGGCTGACCGGCGGGATCGTGCTGGCCTCGACGCCGGCGCCGGGTGAGGTTCTCGCCACGCCGAGGCCTGAGTCGCCCGGCGGGTGGAACGTGTGGCGTCAGGCCGATAGCGTGGAGTCCTGGAGCCGGTCTCACCCCGGTTGACCAGGAGGATCAGGTCCGTCGGCCATCTGTTCGGATGGTCGGCCCCGACGCCGAGACGACGTCGAGAGGGGGTGATGGGGATCCGCCCACGGGCGGAGATTCTCCCTCGCACGTCCTCGGGGCGTGATCGCCCCTCGAACCTCCAGGAGGTTGTCATGGAGATCGTGGTTGCTGGCCGGCACACGGAGGTCTCGGCCAAGTTCCGCGCCCACGTCGGGTCCAAGCTGGCGAAGGTGGAACAGCTCGCACCCCGCGCCCAGCGGGTGGACGTCCTCGTCAGTCACGAGGCGAACCCCCGTCAGGCCGACTCCAGCGAACGGGTCGAGATCACCGTGCTCGACAAGGGACCGGTGGTGCGGGCCGAGGCGACGGCGGGCGATCCGTACGCCGCGCTCGACCTGGCGCTCGGCAAGCTGCTGGAGCGGCTGCGGCGTACGCGTGACCGGCGCAAGGACCACCGCAGCCACACCCCGACGCCGCCGGTGGACGTGCGGCCGCCGGCCGAGGCTCCCGTCGAGCCTGAGCCGGAGCCCGGGGACGCGGTCGAGGTCGCGCTCGGTGACTCCCCGGTCGTGATCCGCGAGAAGGTGCACGCGGCGCACCCCATGACGATCGACGACGCGCTCTACGAGATGGAGCTCGTCGGCCACCCGTTCTTCCTGTTCATCGACTCCGAGACCGCGCAGCCGTCGGTGGTCTACCGCCGGCACGGCTGGACCTACGGGGTCATCAAGCTCGACTCGCAGGTGGCGCTCGCGATGCTGTGAGTGCTGCCCTCGTGCGGCTGTGGCCGGGTCCTTCGGGGCCCGGCCACCGCCGTGTGTGGGTGCTGGCGGGCACCATGGGCCCGTGACACCTCCCAGGCTGACGCTGTCCCAGGCACGCCGTGTCGCGCTGCGGGCCCAGGGGCTCGACGGGCCGCGACCGGTGCGCGCGACGGTCACCGCCCGTCACCTCGACCAGGTCCTGGCCCGCACCGGGCTGCTGCAGATCGACTCGGTCAACGTCTTCGCACGCGCGCACCTCATGCCGGCCTTCTCCCGCCTCGGTCCCTATGACGCGGGGCTGCTGCAGGCTGCCTCCGGGCGTGCACCGCGGCGGCTGGTCGAGGCGTGGGCGCACGAGGCGTCGTACGTGCCGCCGTCGACGTACCGGCTGCTCGGCTGGCGTCACCGGGACCACCGACGCCAGGCCTGGGACTCGATCCGCTCGGTCGCCGTGCAGCACCCCGACGTCGTGGACGAGGTGCGTGCCCTGCTGCACGAGCGCGGTGCGCAGACGGGCGCCCAGGTGCATGCCGTGCTGGCCGCGCAGCACCCGCGCCCCGCCCAGGTCGAGTGGGGCTGGAACTGGACGGTGGCCAAACGGGCCCTCGAGCTCCTCTTCTTCACGGGGGAGGTCACCTCGGCCGGGCGTACGCCGGCCTTCGAGCGCCGGTACGACCTCGTCGAGCGCGTGCTGCCACCCGCGGTGCTGGCCGCGCCCGAGCCGTCCGACGCCGATGCGGTGCGCACCCTGCTGGAGATCTCGGCCCGTGCCCACGGGGTGGGCACGCTGCGCTGCCTGGCCGACTACTTCCGGATGGGGAGCGCGCGTGCCAGGCCCGCGGCCGACGAGCTGGTCGAGGCGGGCGTCCTCGAGCAGGTGGAGGTCACGGGCTGGGGCCCCGCGTACCGGCATGTCGACGCGCGCGTGCCGCGGCGCGCCGACGGACGGGCGCTGCTGTCCCCGTTCGACCCGCTGGTCTTCGAGCGGCGCCGGCTCGAGGAGCTCTTCGGGCTGCGCTACCGCATCGAGATCTACACCCCGGCGCAACGCCGAGTGTGGGGCTACTACGTGCTGCCGTTCCTGCTCGGCGAGCAGATCGCGGCGCTGGTCGACCTCAAGGCCGACCGTGCGGCCGGTGTGCTGCGGGTGGCCGCCGCGCACCGGGCGCCACTCGGGCCGGCCGCCGGCGGTCAGGTGCCCGACGGCGCGGTGGCCGAGGCGTTGGCCGACGAGCTCCTGCTGGCCGCCCGCTGGCAGGGCCTGTCGGACGTCGTGGTCGGCGAGTCTGGTGACCTCGCGGGCGCGCTGGGTCGCCGACTGAGCGCGATCGGGGCATGACGGGGCAGGGCACCGGTAGCCGCCCGGCCCTCGCCTACGATGGAGGTGCCGGTCGGATGGCCGGATCGTGGCCCCGGCACGGGGCGTGACCTGGGGAGCACTGCGTGGCGGGCATCGTCGAGAAGGTCCTGAGGATGGGCGAAGGTCGCATCCTCAAGAAGCTGTCGGGGCTCGCCGACCAGGTGAACGCCCTGGAGGACGGTTTCCTGGCCCTCTCCGACGCCGAGCTGCGCGAGGAGACCGACCGGTTCCGCGAGCGGGTCGCGGACGGCGAGTCGCTCGACGACCTGCTGCCCGAGGCCTTCGCCGCCGTCCGGGAGGCCGCCCGACGCACGCTGGGTCAGCGGCACTTCGACGTGCAGCTCATGGGTGGCGCGGCCCTGCACATGGGCAACATCGCCGAGATGAAGACCGGTGAGGGCAAGACCCTCGTCGCCACGCTGCCGACCTACCTCAACGCGCTCTCGGGCAAGGGCGTGCACGTCGTCACGGTGAACGACTACCTGGCCAGCTACCAGAGCGAGCTCATGGGCCGGGTCTACCGGTTCCTGGGCATGAGCACCGGCTGCATCATGTCCTCGATGACGCCGGAGCAGCGGCGCGAGCAGTACGCGGCCGACATCACCTACGGCACGAACAACGAGTTCGGCTTCGACTACCTGCGCGACAACATGGCGTGGCGGGTCGAGGACCTGGTGCAGCGGGGCCACAACTTCGCCGTGGTCGACGAGGTCGACTCCATCCTCATCGACGAGGCGCGCACGCCGCTCATCATCTCCGGGCCGGCCTCGGGCGACGCCAACCGCTGGTACGCCGAGTTCGCCAAGGTCGCGCGGCGTCTGCAGCGGGACCGCGACTACGAGGTCGACGAGAAGAAGCGCACCGTCGGCGTCCTGGAACCGGGCATCGAGCGGGTCGAGGACTACCTGGGCATCGAGAACCTCTACGAGTCGCTCAACACCCCGCTCATCGGCTTCCTCAACAACGCCATCAAGGCGGCCGAGCTGTTCAAGCGCGACAAGGACTACGTCGTCATGAACGGTGAGGTGCTCATCGTCGACGAGCACACCGGGCGCATCCTCGCCGGGCGCCGCTACAACGAGGGCATGCACCAGGCCATCGAGGCCAAGGAGGGTGTGGCGATCAAGGCCGAGAACCAGACCTTGGCGACGATCACCCTGCAGAACTACTTCCGGATGTATACCAAGCTCGCCGGCATGACCGGCACCGCCGAGACCGAGGCCGCCGAGTTCCTGGGCACCTACAAGCTGGGCGTCGTCCCGATCCCGACGAACCGCGCGATGATCCGGGTCGACAACAAGGACCTGGTCTACAAGAGCGAGCAGGGCAAGTTCGACGCGGTCGTGGCCGATCTGGTGGAACGGCACGCCAAGGGCCAGCCGGTGCTCGTCGGCACGGCGAGCGTGGAGACCAGCGAGCACCTGTCGCAGCTGCTGAAGAAGCAGGGCGTGCCGCACTCGGTCCTCAACGCCAAGCAGCACGCCCGTGAGGCCGCAATCGTCGCGCAGGCCGGCCGCAAGGGTCAGGTCACGGTCGCCACGAACATGGCCGGTCGTGGGACCGACATCATGCTCGGTGGCAACGCCGAGTTCATGGCCGTGCAGGACCTCAAGGACCGCGGTCTGGACCCGGCCGAGAACGCCGAGGAGTACGAGGCCGCGTGGCCCGACGCGCTGGAGAAGGCCAAGGCGGCCGTCGCGCTCGAGCACGACGAGGTGGTCGAGCTCGGCGGGCTCTACGTGCTGGGCACCGAGCGTCACGAGTCCCGCCGCATCGACAACCAGCTGCGTGGGCGCTCGGGCCGTCAGGGCGACCCGGGTGAGTCCCGGTTCTACCTGTCGATGCAGGACGACCTCATGCGGCTGTTCAACTCCGGGCTCGCCGAGTCGATGATGGCCCGCGCCGGGTTCCCCGAGGACCTGCCGCTGGAGTCGAAGATGGTGACCCGCGGCATCCGGTCGGCCCAGTCGCAGGTCGAGGCCCGCAACTTCGAGATCCGCAAGAACGTCCTCAAGTACGACGACGTGATGAACCGGCAGCGCGAGGTCATCTACTCCCAGCGCCGCGAGGTGCTCGAGGGGGTCGACCTCGAGGAGCAGGTGGTCGGCTTCCGGCAGGAGGTCCTCAAGGCGTACGTGGCGCAGGCGACGGGTGAGGGGCGCCCGGACGACTGGGACCTCGAGGCGCTGTGGACGGCGCTGCGCTCGGTGTACCCGGTGTCGATCACGACCGACGAGGTCGTCGAGCAGGCGGGCGGTGCGAGCCGGCTCACGGCCGAGCTGATCGAGCGTGAGGTGCTGTCCGACGCCGAGGTGGCCTACCGCGAGCGCGAGGAGCAGATCGGGTCGGAGCAGATGCGCGAGCTGGAGCGGCGCGTCACCCTCTCGGTGCTGGACCGCAAGTGGCGCGAGCACCTCTACGAGATGGACTATCTCAAGGAGGGCATCGGGCTGCGCGCGATGGCTCAGCGTGACCCGCTCGTGGAGTACCAGCGTGAGGGCTACCAGCTGTTCACCGCCATGATCGACGCGATCAAGGAGGAGACGGTCGCCTTCCTCTACAACCTCGAGGTCCAGGTGGCCGCTCCCGAGCAGCCGGCCGAGGCCGAGGGCGACCAGGCCCCGGTGCTTGACGCCGCGGCTGCGGCCGAGACGGCGACGACCGCGCCACGACTGGTCGCCAAGGGGCTGGACGGTCCCGAGCGTCGCGCACCGCTCAACTACTCCGCGCCCGACGAGGACGGGGGAGTCCAGGTCCGCGGCGACCAGGCCGGCGGTGCCAGGGCGGGTGGCCGGCCGACGCCGGCTCGAGCGGGCGAGTCGGAGGCCGGGAACCGCGAGGCCCGTCGTCGGGCCGCCAAGCAGGGCAAGAAGCGCAGCTGACGACGCCCGGGCTGGCGCGTCACCCGATCTCGAGTGCGGTGGCGCGTCACCCGATCTCGAGTGCGGTGACGCGCCAGCCGGCGCGATGGGCGTCGAGCCGGAAGGCGACGGCCCGCACCCGCACCCCGTCGTCGACGGCGGCGCTCACCTCGACGCCCGTGCCGCTGGGGCTCGCCATGAGCCGACGGACGGCACACGGGCGCACGAGCACGACCCGTCGGCCGGTGCCGGCCATGGCGGTCCGCTCGCGCAGCTCGGCGAGGACCCCGGGGGCGAGCCACCGGGCCAGCTGGGATGCGGGACGCACCCCGCGGACGACCTCGACCACCCCGCCGGCGAGGGACAGGGCGAGGCGCGCCGGGTCGACGGTCGGCAGGGGCGTCTCGGTCTCCTCGTCGCTGCGCATGCTGTCGCTCGCCCTCAGCACCTCGATGCGTTCGCGCAGCGCGGCCGCGGGACGATGCGGCGCACCGCCGGCGCGACGCACCGTCCCACGACCGTCGGGGACGGGCACCAGGCGGGCTCGCACCGGCGCGCTCCCGGACCGGGCGCGCTCAGCCATGGCGGTCATGACTGCTCCACCGGCACCAGCAGCACCTGACCTGGTCGGATGAGATCCGGGTCGGGGCCGACCGTTTCCCGGTTGGCCTCGTACCAGGCGGGCCAGGCGGCGGCGACCTGCGCCTGGCTCGCTCCCTCGGGCAGGTGGCGACGGGCGATCCCCCACAGGGTGTCGCCCGGCTGGACCACCACCTGGCGGGCGGCTCCGGCCCCGGACGCGGCAGTGACGGCGGGGGTGAGGGTCGCAGGTGCCGGCTCCGGCGCCGCGGGCGTGGACCCAGGGGCCGTGCCCGGATCTGCGGGCGGCGCCGATGGCGGGGTGCCGGGGTCGGTGACCGGCCAACCGAGGTCTCCCGGTGCCTGCTGGACGACGACGCCGACCGCCGCGGCCGGTGGTGGCGCCGCCTGCGCACCGAGCGCCGAGCCCAGGCCGATGCCCGCGGCGATCGTGACCGAGAGCGTGCGCCGGATGACGGGCGGCGCGACCCGGCCCACGAGCCGCTCGCCGCCACGCCAGGCGTGCCCGGCTGCCCGCGCCCCCAGGCAGAGCGAGGCCACGAGGGCGCTGAGCCCGAGCCAGGCGGCGAGCACGGCGCCGCTGCCCACCACGACGAGCTCGACGAGCGCGTCCACTCCCGTGCGCAGGCCGGTGGCCTGCACGGCCGTCACGAGCTGGACGGCGCGTGCCCCGAGGCCCGCCGCGACGGCCAGGCCGAGCAGGCCGAGGCCCGCGGTCCCGAGCCCCGCCTCGCCGAGCTTCGCTCCGCCGCGTCCCGACGTGCGAAGCCTCGATCGCCCGGTCCGGCGGTCGCCTGCCTCGTGCTCGCCACCGTCGAGTTTCATCTCGATGCCCCCTGTTTGATGCAGTTTGATGACGTTTGACACGCCCAGAGTGGCACAGGTGAGGGTGCAGCGAGGTCGGTTCGGCCACGGATGTGGACGGTCATGGGTGCCCCGGACCGCCACCGGACCGTCGTCGGGCTCGCTAGGGTCGATCGCCATGCGCTGGGAGATGCTCTTCGCTGACCTGGAGGGACAGCTCGACGCGGCTCGTTCGGCCGCGGTCCGGTTCGACGTCGCCGAGCTCACCCGTGCCGAACGGGCCCGGGTGCACCTCGTCGACCGGCTGCGCGCCAGTCTCGGTCGGGACCTGCGTGTGCACGTCGCCGACCCGTCCGTCCATCCTCTCGGCGTCGTCGAGGGGCGGCTCGTGGATGCCGCCGTGGAGTGGTTCCTGCTCACCGCGGGTACCGGTGTGCAGGTCCTCGTGCCGGTCGGTGCGGTGCGTGCCGTCCGGGGCCTGGCGTCGCAGGTCGCACCCGATGCCGGTGCGGTCGAGCGCCGCCTCGGCCTGGGTCACGTCGTGCGGGCGCTGGCCAGGGACCGGGCCGACGTCCAGGTGCTCACCGAGGCAGGGGTGCTGGCCGGTCGGATCGACTCGGTCGGCGCCGACCACCTGGAGCTCGCCGTGGGCGGGTCGTCGTGGTGGGTCCCGTTCGCCGCCGTCCTGCTCGTGCGCTCGAGCTAGCCGAGGTCGGGGCGCACCGGATCAGCCGGCGTGCTCGTCCTGGGTCCGCACCGTGCGTTCCCGCGTCTCGTCGTACATCCGCGCGATGTACTCCTCGAGCTTGGCGGCCTCGACCCGCCAGACCCCTCGTCCGCCGATCTGGATCGCAGGCAGCTCCCCGGACCGCACCAGCGCGTACGCCTGCGGCATCGAGATGTTGAGCACCTCGGTGACATCGGCGAGCGTGAGGAAACGTGCGGGCATGGCGGAAGTCTGGCACGCGGGACGGATCACAGGCCTTCGTCCACAGAGTGCCCACGCGTCGCGTCGCGGGGCGGCATCATGCATGCCGGTAGATCTGCGCGAGGGGGCCGCACGACATGTCCGCACCACCCACCACCCTGCCTGCACCCGTGGCGACCCGGCTGCGCCGCCCGGGCTGGCGCGATCCGCGGCTGCTCGTCGGGGTGGCGATCGTCGCGGTGTCGGTGGCCCTCGGCTCGTGGGTGGTCCGTTCCGCCTCGCAGACCGTGGGCGTGTACGCGGCAGCGCGCACGCTCGCCGTGGGGGAGCCGGTGACGGTCGAGCGGCTGCAGGTGGTCCAGGTCCGCGGGGTCGACACCGACCGGTACCTGCTGGCCGACGGGCGTCTGCCGGACGGTGCCGTGCTGCTGCGTTCGGTCGGGGCCGGTGAGCTGGTCCCCGCCTCGGCGGTCGGCGACCCGACGGACCTGTCGGTGCGCTCGGTGTCGGTGCCGCTCGGCAGCAGACCGGTCGAGTCCGTCCCGGTGGGCTCCCACGTGGACCTGTGGTTCACCCCGGCCGGCGACGCCCCGTCCGGTCCCTCAGGAGCTCCGCACGCGGTGGTCTCGGGGGTCGAGGTGGCTCGGGTGGACAAGGGCGCCGGATACGGCTCGGCCGCCGGGATCGAGGTGCTCGTCGACGTCGACGACCTGCCGGCGGTCCTGGCCGCGCTCGGCTCGGACGGGTCGGTGGACGTGCTGCCGGTCCCGGGTGCGGGGCGCTGAGGTGGGGGACACCGTCCTGCTGGCGCTGCCGGGCGTCACCGAGTCGCTCGTGGTCCAGGCCGCGGAGGCCTCGGCGGGGGCCGTGGTCGTGGTGCGGCGGTGCGCGGACACCGCCGAGCTGCTCGCGGCTGCGGCGGCAGGGCTGGGCCGGGTCGCGATCTGCTCACCCGAGCTGCCCGACCTGGACCGGGACGCGGTCGCGGCGCTTCAGGCGGCGGGGGTGCGGGTGCTGCTGCTCGCCGACCTGTCGCGCGGGCCGGGGCGGCGAGCGATGGGACTGGGTGCCGATCGTGTGCAGGTCGCGCCGGCCGACGCCCAGGCCGCC
>NZ_VWSD01000064.1 GCF_009829685.1 Cellulomonas citrea | reverse complement strand
TGCGCCGCCTGCGCGCAGCGCTCCGCGATGAGGGCGAGGTGGCCGGCCAGGTGCTCCCCACCGACCAGCCCGGCCTGGCGCAGGCAGGGTGCGGCGGCGGAGTGCGTGTGCGTCGAGTGCAGCAGCAGATCGGCCGGGTCGAGCCCGCAGCGTGCGCTCACCGCGTCGCGGACCACGCGCTCGTCCTGCGGGTCGGCCCACTCGCACACGTCGAGGCTGAGCAGCACGCGCGGCACACCGTCGTCCGCGACGAGGGCCAGGGCGGTGGCGGTGAGCGGCCGGTGCACGCCGTCGGCGACCTCGTGCTGTGAGGCTCCCCACAGGTGGGTGCGGGTCCCCACGGGCGGTGTGATGTCCGCGCGCGCGACGCCGATGCGGGCATGCAGGTCACCTGCCTGACCGTTCATCGCGCACCTCCCGCCTGCAGTCTGCCGGGTCGACGCTAGGCGCTAACTTGTCAGAGGACAAGTCTCTGACTCAGTTGACCGCTGATGACCAGGCGGCTACTGTTCCGCCCACTATCCGATGGCACCGCGGCCACACCGCGGCTAGGAGGTCGGTACCCCGTGAGCCCCTCGACGTCCCCCACGCCCCGACGGCCCCTGCGGTCCGTCTCGGGTTCCCGCAAGCGCCTCATCGGCGCCGTCGCCGCGACCGGTGCGGCCCTGCTCGCACTCAGCGCGTGCTCGTCCGGCGGGTCCTCCTCGTCCTCGAGCACCGGCGCAGCCGCACCGGCGACGTTCACCGTCGGCACCAGCGCCTCGATCAGCACGCTCGACCCCAACAAGGCGGTCGACCAGGCGCAGCTGCAGATCCTCAACCTCATCGGCGGCACGCTCACCGTCTTCAACAAGGACTACTCCGACGTCGACCCCGGTCTGGCGTCCTCGTGGGACGTCAGCGCCGACGGCCTCACCTACACGTTCCACATCAAGCCCGACCTGAAGTTCTCCGACGGCACCCCGCTCACCGCCAAGGACGTCGCCGCCACCCTCGACTGGGTCGTCAACGACAAGGGCTCGTGGAACGCCGGGATGGTCGCCCACTGGGCCGGCGCCAAGCAGACCGACGACTCCACCGTCGTCCTCACGCTGTCCAGCCCGCAGCCGTCCGTGATCTCGTTGCTCGCGGACCCGGAGATCGGCACCATCCTGCCGGCCGACAAGCTCGGCAACGAGGAGTTCTACGTCAAGCCGATCTCGGCCGGGCCCTACATGATCGACACGTTCGACCCGACCAACGGCAACACCACCCTGGTGCTCAACCCGAACTGGACCGGCGCCACCCCCGCGGTGCCGACCGTCAAGTTCGTCTACATCCAGGACTCCAACACCCGCGGCGTCCAGCTCAAGGGCGGGTCCATCGACCTGGCCGAGAACATCCCGCCGAACACGCTCACCCAGTTCACCGGGAACGTCGCCGGCACCGTGACCCCGGCCTTCGGCGGCAACTTCCTCATCCCGAACGACAAGAACGGGATCCTCACCGACCCGAAGATCCGCCGCGCGGTGTCGATGGTCATCGACCGCAAGCAGATCTCCGACGTCATCTGGGCCGGTCAGGCCAAGCCGCTCTACCAGTTCTGGCCGAACACCTCCACGCTGTCCAACCCGGTGCTGCCCGAGAAGGTCGACGTCGACGGCGCGAAGGCGCTGCTCAAGGGCACGGCGTGCGAGAACGGCTGCGAGCTGAAGTTCGCCTTCATGGCCGGCCAGCAGAGCACCGAGGACCTTGCGGCGCTGCTCACCGAGGACCTCGCCAAGATCGGCGTCACCTTCACCCCGGTGCACGTCGAGGGCGGCGAGATGGGCACGCTGCAGTCGGACTTCTCGTTCGACTTCATCAGCTCGGGCCTGTACGACTACGTCGACCGGGCCGACATCCTGCTCGCCCAGGGCCTGCAGTCCGACGGCGGCACGAACGCGCTGTTCTCGGGCTACTCCTCCCCGGCGATGGACGCCCTCATCGCCAAGGCGATCTCCGCCACCGGCACCGAGCGCACCGACCTCATGCAGCAGATCAACGTGCAGTTCGGGCAGGACATGCCGCTCATCCCGCTGGTCGACTGGGCGTTCGTCAACGCCCAGAGCACCGCGGCCAGCCAGTGGGTGACCTTCGAACCGACCGGGTGGCTGCGCGTGGCCACCAAGACGGCCTGATGTCTCTGGCCACCATGTCGGTCGGCGCCGAGGGTTCCTCGGCGCCGACCGGCGGTGACCCGGCCGGCGCACCCCGCGCCCGCGGCGGCCGGCACGCCGGTCTCGTCCGGGCCCTGGCCAAGCGGCTCGGCCAGACCGCGCTGGTCCTCTTCGGGGTCGTCGTCATCACGTTCGGTCTGCTGCACGCGATCCCCGGCGACCCGGCCCGGCTCATCCTGGGCAAGCTCGCCACCCCGGACAAGGTCGCGACCCTGCGCCACGAGATGGGCCTCGACCAGCCGCTCACCACCCAGTTCGCCACCCTCGTCAAGGGTCTGCTGCACGGCGACCTCGGCACCTCGCTGGTCTCGCGCACGCAGTCGGTGAACGAGCTCGTCGCCCCCGCGTTCGCCAACTCCCTCGGCGTGGTTGCGGTGGCCCTCGTGATCTCCCTCGCCGTCGGGCTCACCGTCGGCATCGTCACCGGCATCCGGCGCAACGACGGCCTCGACCGCGGTCTGCAGGCCCTCATGGTGATCCTGCTGTCCACCCCGCCGTTCATGTTCGGCATGGTGCTGCTGCTCGTCGCGCTCAAGACCAAGATCGCCCCCGCCGGCGGCTGGAACGGCACCCCGCTGCAGTCCCTGGAGTACATCTGGCTGCCGGCCACCGCGCTGTCCGTGGCGCTCGCCCCGGTGATCGCCCGGTCGCTGCGCCAGTCGATCCGGGAGACCTTCGCCCAGGACTTCGTCGAGGCCGCCATCGCCCGCGGCCTGCCGCGGCGCCGCGTCGTGCTGCGCCACGTGCTGCCGAACAGCCTGCTGCCGATCATCGGGCTCATCGGCTACAGCCTCGGCGGGCTCATCGGTGGTGCCGCGGTCGTCGAGGTGGTCTTCAACATCCCCGGCATCGGGTCCCGGATGATGGCCGCCGTCGGCTCGCGCGACTTCCCCGTCGTGCAGGGCATCGCCCTCGTCTCGGCAGTCACCGTCATCGCCTTCAACGCCCTGGCCGACGCCGCCTACTGGATCGTCGACCCCCGGACCAGGACGGCCGCCTCGTGACCACCACGACCCTCGCCCCCACCCCGGCACCACGCCGGCACTGGCTGCGGCTGCCGCACTGGCGGTTCGCCGGCCGGCACCCCAACGGTGCGCTCGCGCTCGGCCTGGGGCTGCTCGGACTCATCGTGCTGCTCACCATCGTCGTGCCGATGCTCTCGCCGCACTCGGCCACCGACATCGCGGGCACCCCGCTGTCCCCGCCGTCCCTCGCGCACCCGTTCGGCACCGACACGGTGGGCCGGGACGTCTTCGTGCGGACCTGGCTGGGCGGTCGCAACGACCTGCTCATGGTGATCCTCGTCGTGCTGGCGTCCTCGACGATCGGCACCCTCGTCGGGGTGGTCGCGGCGATGGGCTCCCCGCTCACCGACTCGGTGCTCATGCGGCTCACCGACGCGATCATCTCCTTCCCCGGGATGATCATCGTGATGGCCATCGCCCTGGTCTTCTCCGACATGGGCGAGGTCGGGCCGTTCCCGCGCGGCGCCCTGCCGGCCGTCATCGCGATCGTCGTCATCAACTGGGCGTCGTACACCCGGCTGGTGCGCGGCGAGGCGCTGAGCATGCGCTCACGTGACTTCGTCACCGCGGCCACCCTGCTCGGGTACTCCAAGTCCCGCATCGTGACCCGCCACCTGCTGCCGAACCTGGCGACCACGGTCGTGGCCTACATGGTGGTGGACGCGATCGTCGCGGTCGTCACCATCGCCGGGATGCCGTTCATCGGCGCCGGCATCCAGCCGCCCGCACCCGAGTGGGGCTCGCTCATGCTCGCCGGGACCACGGTGCTCTACACCGCGTGGTGGGTCACCGTGATGCCGGGCCTGGTCGTCACGGTCTACGGGATCGCACTGTCCCTCATCGCGGACTCCCTGCTCGCCCAGGTCGACGGAGGCGCCCGATGAACCCCGATCTGCTCACCATCACCGGGCTCGGCGTCGAGATCAACGGGCTGCCCGTGCTGTCCGACGTGTCGCTCTCGCTGCCCTCGCACGGTGTGCTGGGCCTGGTCGGCGAGACCGGCTCCGGCAAGTCCCTCACCTGCCGGGCGCTCATGGGCCTGCTGCCGCGGATCGGCGGCACCGTGGTCGCCGGCTCCATGGAGTTCGCCGGCACCACGCTCACCGGGCTCGACGACCGTGGCTGGGCGAAGGTCCGCGGCCGGCAGATCGGCTTCGTGCCGCAGGCCTCGCTCAACGCGCTCGACCCGGTGATGACCGTCGGTGCCCAGCTCAAGGAGGCCGTGCGGCTGCTCGACCCGGGCACCGACGTGAAGGCCCGCTCGCACGAGCTGCTCGACCTGGTGCGGCTGCCCGACCCGGCGCACGTGCTGCGCCGCTACCCGCACGAGCTGTCCGGCGGCATGCGGCAGCGCGTGATGATCGCCCTCGCCCTCGCCGGGCGCCCCCGGCTGCTCGTGGCCGACGAGCCCACCACCGCCCTCGACGTGACGGTGCAGAAGGCGATCCTCGAGGTGTTCGCCGACCTGCGCACCGCCACCGGGATGAGCCTGCTGCTGGTCACCCACGACCTGGGCGTGGTGGCCGACGTCGCGGACACGATCGCCGTGATGTACGGCGGGACCGTCGTCGAGCTGGGCAGCACGCAGCAGGTGATGACCGACCCGTCGCACCCCTACACCGCGGCGCTGCTGGGCGCCCGGCCGACCACGCGTGCCGCCGGCGAACGTCTGGTCACCATCCCCGGGGTGCCCGCGGTCCCGGGCCAGTGGCCGACCGGCTGCCGGTTCGCCCCGCGCTGCGAGTGGGCCCGCGACGTGTGCCGCACGCAGCAGCCGGCCCTGCTCCCCCTGGCCGACGACCGGTCGAGCGCCTGCCACGGCTGGCCGGCCCCGCACGAGGAGGCGCACGCCCATGTCTGACCTGCTGCTGGAGGTCACGGACGCCGAGTTCCGCTACGCCAAGGGCGCCCCGCCCGCGGCGCACCACATCACGCTGGCGGTGCGGGCCGGCGACTCCCTCGGGATCGTCGGGGAGAGCGGCAGCGGCAAGACCACCATCGGCCGCGGCCTCGTGGGCTCGTTGCACCCGAGCGCGGGTGCGGTGCTCGTGCAGGGCCGCCCGTGGAAGTCGATCCGGCGCCGGGACCCGGTGCGTCGCGTCGTGCAGATGGTGTTCCAGGACCCGTACGCCTCGCTCAACCCGATGCTGTCCGCGGTGGGCACCGTCGCCGAGGTGGTCCGGGTGTGGGACGGGCTGGCGGCCCGTCCGGCGGTCGCACGAGCCGAGGAGATCCTCGCCGAGGTGGGCCTCACCGGTGAGGTGATCACCCGCCGGCCGGCCGGGCTGTCCGGCGGTCAGCGCCAGCGCGTCGGCATCGCCCGGGCCCTGGCCTGCGGCCCGCAGGTGCTCGTGGCCGACGAGCCGACGTCGGCGCTCGACGTGTCGGTGCAGGCCAACGTGCTCAACCTGCTGCTCGACCTGCGAGAGAGCCGCGGGCTGGCGCTCGTGCTCATCTCGCACGACCTATCGGTGGTGGACTACCTCACCGAGCGCGCGATGGTGATGTACCGCGGTGAGGTCGTCGAGTCCGGGCCCACCGGGTCGCTGCTGTCCGACCCGCAGCACCCGTACACGCGCGAGCTCATCGACTCGATCCCGGGCCGGTCGGCGCTGCCACCCGCAGCCTGAAGCCACCGGTCAGGCGCCGCCCCGGCTCCAGGACGGCCAGCCCGGCGCCCGGGACACCGGCCTCGAGCAGGGCGTGCGCACCGTTGACGTGCGTCACCGGTTCGACCGCGAAGTAGGCGCGCCCGCGCGGCACGTAGACCACAAGGTGGGAGTACACCGGGTCGCCGGTGAGCGCCAGCTCGAGGTCGTCGTAGGCGATGACGGCACGCGCGCCCTGCGGGCCGAACCCGGTGAGGCAGTCGTCGACCGGTCGGTCGCCGACCGTGCGGGCGGTGCGGAAGTCCAGCCGCTCGGTGACCGGGACGGCCGGTCCGGTGGCGATCGCCCCGACCAGGTCGTAGCAGGCCTCCGCAGGCACCTGCAGCCGGGCGCCGCCGTCGGCGGGGCGCAGGTGGCGCTGGAAGAAGGGGTGGTGCCCGAACCCGGCCGGGAAGGGCTCGTCGTCCTCGTTGGTCAGCCAGGTGTGCACGAGCAGGTCCGGCCCGTCGACCCGGTAGCCGATCCCGGCGGCGAACCGCCACGGGAAGTTGACGCCCACCAGGTCCGCGCTGGTGAGGGCGAGCTCGACGAGGTCGTCGCGCCGGGTCACCACGTCCCACGGGTAGTCCAGGACCGTGCCGTGGCTGGCCGTCCCGTCGTCGGCGTTGCGGCGCAGCTGCCAGGTGCGTCCGCCGAACCGCAGCAGCCCCTCCCCGATCCGGTTGGACCACGGGATGAGCGGGTAGGACGCGGTGCGCTCGGCCCGGCGCAGGGCGGCGGCCGGGGTCGGACGCAGCACGTCGACCAGGCCGTCCTCGGTGGCGACCCGGCCGAACGCGAGGGTCCCGCCGGTGGCCGGCAGCACCCCGACCTGCCAGGTCGACGAGGTGAGGACAGGCAGGTCGAGGGTCACCGCACGAGGGTATCGGCCCAGGTGGGGGCCTCCGGACGTGGCCGGCGACGACGGCTCAGACCGGACGTGAGCCGTCCCAGCCCCGGGGGCTGAGGTCGGGTCGCTGGTTCGCGTACTGCGGGTCCTCCAGCAGCGGCGAGGAGATCACCAGGTCGGCGGTGGCGACGTTGCAGGCCATCGGTGCGTTCCACACGGTCGCGATGCGCAGCAGCGCCTTGACGTCGGGGTCGTGCGGCTGCGGCTCGAGCGGGTCCCAGAAGAAGATGAGGGTGTCGATGCCGCCCTCGGCGATCTTCGCGCCGATCTGCTGGTCGCCCCCGACCGGGCCGGACAGGAACCGGTGCACCTTGAGGCCCAGCTCGAACTCGAGCATCGTCCCGGTGGTGCCGGTCGAGTACAGCTGGTGGCGGGACAGCGTGCCGCGGTTGAACTCGGCCCAGCGCAGCAGCTCGACCTTCTTGTTGTCGTGCGCGACCAGGGCGATGTGGCGGACGGCGGGCGCGGTGGCCATGACGTGCTCCTGTCGGTGCGGGGGTGGGACGGCCTGGTGGTCCCACGGTACGGAGGTCAGGGCCGGTCGCGCCCCGCCGCCCCCGGGTCGGCGTACCAGCGCTCCAACCAGTCGCCCGCCTCGTCCTGGTCCATCGGCTTGGCGATGAGGTAGCCCTGCAACCGGTCGGCGCCGGCGGCGCGGGCGGTGTCCCGCTGCTCGGCCGTCTCGACGCCCTCGACCACGGTGCGCGCACCCGTGACGGCCGCCAACGAGATGAGCTGGGCGAACAGCGCCGTGTCGGCGGGCAGCTTCATGGTGAACGACCGGTCGATCTTGATCGTGTCGATCGGCAGCTCACGCAGGTAGACCAACGAGCTGTACCCGGTGCCGAAGTCGTCGAGCGCGATGTGCACGCCGACCGCGCGCAGCCGGGCCAGGACGGCGGCGGTCTTCACCACATCGCTCATGAGGACCGACTCGGTGATCTCCAGCTCGAGCGCCCCGGCCGGGAGCCCGGCCTGCGCCAGCGCGGCGGCGACCACGGCGGGCAGCCCGGGGTGGTCGAGCTGGCGGGGCGAGACGTTGACCGCGATCTGCAGGGTCGGGTCGTGCAGGTCACGCCAGGTGCGCATCTGCAGGCAGGCGGTCCGCAGCACGTGGGCACCCAGCTCCTGGATGAGCCCGAGGTCCTCGGCGATGGGGACGAAGACGTCCGGCGGCACCGGCCCGCGCTCGGGCATGCTCCACCGCGCGAGGGCCTCGAAGCCGACCAGGCGGCTGCTGCCGTCCGGGCACCAGGAGACCACCGGCTGGTAGGCCACCGTGACCTGGTCCAGCTCGACGGCCCGGCGCAGCGCCTCACCGAGGCTCATCCGCTCCTCGACGGCCGCGCGGGCCGAGTCGTCGAACACCGCCACCTGGTCGCGGCCGTGCTCCTTGGCCTGGTAGAGCGCCAGGTCCGCGTCGCGCAGCAGGCTGGCCGACGAGCCGGCCCCGGCGGCACGGGCCACCCCGACCGACAGCGTCGCGGTGACCGGCCGCCCCTCGACCTGCAGCGGTTCGCGCAGGGCGGCGCAGATCTGCTCGGCCACCTCGCTGGCCTCGGCGAGACCGCGGGACCGCAGCAGCACGGCGAACTCGTCGCCGCCCAGCCGGGCGACGTCGTCCTGGTCCTCGACGGTGGCACGCAGCCGGGCGGCCAGGGCGACCAGCACGAGGTCCCCCACGACGTGGCCGAGGGCGTCGTTGAGCACCTTGAAGTTGTCGACGTCGCAGAACAGCACGCTCACCGGCTCACCGGACGCCAGCGATGCGGTGAGCCGGTCGGCGAACAGGGACCGGTTGGGCAGCCCGGTGAGGATGTCGTGCGTCGCCAGGTGGAGCAGCCGCTCCCGCTGCTGCGTGCTGGCGGTCACGTCGGCGACCATGCACGCGGTGCCGACGGTGCGCCGGGCCACCGCCACCGGGAACACGCTGGCGGTCCAGCGGTGCCCTCCGTGCTCCAGGAGCAGGCGGTCGACGCGCCGCCCGGAGACGAGCGAGGTGGCGACCGCCTCGGCCAGTGGCGGCGCCAGGTCGAGCTCGTCGACCCGCATCCCGAGCCGGGCCGGCGCGCGCACGTCCCGGACCTGGTCGATCCGGGAGTTCCAGAACTGGAGCCGGGCCGAGCGGTCGACGACCGCGAACGCGACGGGCGCGGCCCCGAGGCAGGCGTCGAGCAGGGCGGCGAGATGGTCGTGCTCGTCCGCGACGCGGCGCAGCGCCTCGGCCGCGGCCCGCGCGAACAGCCCGACGAGCAGCAGGGAGACCGCGCGCAGCACGTCGACCGCGAACGGGCCGTACGCCGGCGGCAGCACGGTGGCCAGGTAGGCGAGCGGGACGACGGCGACGAGGACGTAGGCGGCGACGGGCGGCAGCACGACCGGGTAGACGGCGACGACGACGAAATACCACAGCAGCACGTAGTCCGACCCGCTGTCGTGCAGCTCCAGCAGCAGCAGGCCGAGCAGCACGACGGCCGCGGCCCGGGTGAGGACGGCGCCGTTCGAGCGCCAGCCGGCGTAGCCCGCCACGGCCAGGGCGGCCAGAACCGCGGCGGCCGCCCGGTAGGAGTCGACGTGGTTCGCGGTGGACGCGACGACCAGGGCGTGCACCGCGAGCGCCGCAGTGACGGTGACCTCGAGCAGGGCCAGGCGGCGGACCGGCGGCGGGGCCCGGTGCCCGCCGGCGCGCGCGCCGGGCCGTCGTCCACTCACCGCTCCCCCGATCCTGCGTGGAGCCGGTGGACGCGGCTGGCGCGTCCTTCCCCGGTGCTTGGCGCCGACGTGCGAGACCGGCTCGGCGACGTCGGGCCTGGTCGCGCGGGTCGCGCAACCCCTGTGGCGCCGTGTGCCCATGATGCGACTCGCGGCGCCGGGGCGCACCTAGACCACCCGTGCGGTGGACCGGTCGCGCAGGTGACGTACAGTAGACGTACTAGTTCGTCTACATATGGGAGCGCGCCATGACCACCCTCTACACCGCGACCGCCACCTCGACCGGTGAGGGCCGCCGCGGCGGTCGCGCCGTGACCGACGACGGCGCGCTCGACGTCGTCCTGGCCGTCCCGACCGCCCTCGGCGGCGCCGGCGGCGGCACCAACCCCGAGCAGCTGTTCGCCGCGGGCTGGTCCTCGTGCTTCCACTCGGCCCTCAAGCAGGTCGCCGCCGCCGACAAGATCGCGCTCACCGGCTCCCAGGTCGTGGCGCACATCGGCCTGGTGCCCAACGGCGAGGCCGGCTACACCATCGAGGCCCAGCTCGACGTCACCCTCCCGCAGCTCGACCAGGCCGAGGCCGAGCGCCTCGTCGCCCGCGCGCACGAGGTCTGCCCCTACTCCAACGCCACGCGCGGCAACATCGCCGTCACGCTCACCACGAGCACCGCAGCACCCGTCGCCTGAGCACCCCGGCCGGCCCGACAGGTCCGGCCCCGTCCCGGCCGGACCGGGTCCCGTCGCCGCCCGTCGAGTGCGTCGCAGGCGCCCGGCCCGGCCGGTCACGCAAGGATGAGGCCATGAGCATGCTGGACGCCCTCGCCGACCCGGCCGCACCCGTCGTCGGCCACCCGCGCCGCGACGGCGGCCAGTCCGAGGCGGCCCGGCGCATCCTGGCGGCGGCCGCACCGCGGTTCTACCTCGACGGCATCCGCGCGGTGAGCGCCGACGCCGTGATGGCCGCCGCCGAGGTCACCAAGGCGACCTTCTACCGGCACTTCCCCACCAAGAACCACCTCGTCGCCGCCTACCTGGCGACCATGTCGGCGGCCGAGCAGCACACCGTGTCGACCTGGCGCGCACAGCACCCCGGCGACCCGGGCGCCGTCCTGCGCCGGTACGCCGAGACGCTGGCCAGCCAGGCCTGCGGCGCCGGGTTCCGCGGCTGCCCGTTCCTCAACGCCCTCGCCGAGTACCCCGAGGCCGAGAACCCCGTGCGCACCGTCGTGGACGGGCACCGTCGCTGGATGCTGGCCACCACCACGCAGCTGCTCACCGAGCTGGGCCTGGCCGATGCGCGCGGCACCGCCCTGGCCCTCGTCATGCTGCGCGACGGGGCGATGGTCGCCGACGCCACCCCCGAGCTGGTCGGCACCGCGCTGACCAGCGCCGGGGCGGTGCTCGTGCACGCGGCGCGGCACTCACGCTGACCTGCGGGCGCAGGCCTAGCGTCGGGGTGCACCCGTCAGCCCGTCGCCCGTCCTCCTGGGGGTCCTGCCATGAACGTGCACCGCAACGCCGTCGGCCACGAGGGCGACCCGTCCGGCGACATCGTGCTCAACCCGCTGTTCGCCCGGCCCGGTGAGGCCACGACCCTCCCCCGCCACCGGTTGCCCGAGGACGAGTCCCTGCCGGAGACCGCGTACCAGATCGTGCACGACGAGGCGATGCTCGACGGCAACGCCCGGCTCAACCTGGCGACCTTCGTCGGCACCTGGATGGACTCGCACGCCGAGCGGCTGTACGCCGAGGCGTTCGACAAGAACATGGTCGACAAGGACGAGTACCCGGCGACCGCCGCCATCGAGGCCCGCTGCGCCACGATCCTGGCCGACCTGTGGCACGCCCCCGACCCGGAGCAGGCGATCGGCACCTCCACCGTCGGGTCCTCCGAGGCGGCGATGCTCGGCGGGCTGGCCCTCAAGCGCCGCTGGCAGCATGCGCGTCGCGCCGCGGGACAGCCCACCGACCGGCCCAACCTGGTGATGTCCAGCGCGGTGCAGGTGTGCTGGGAGAAGTTCTGCACCTACTTCGAGGTCGAGCCGCGCTACGTGCCGATCAGCGCCGAGCACCCCGTGCTCGACGGGCACGACCTGGCCGCCTACGTCGACGAGAACACGATCGGCGTGGTCGCCATCCTCGGCGTCACCTACACCGGGATGTACGAGCCCGTCGCCCAGATCTGTGCCGCCCTCGACGAGCTCCAGGCGAGCGCCGGCCTGGACGTGCAGGTGCACGTCGACGGGGCGTCGGGGTCGATGGTCGCCCCGTTCATCCAGCCCGACCTCGTGTGGGACTTCCGGCTGCCGCGGGTGGCGTCGGTCAACACCTCGGGCCACAAGTACGGGCTGGTGTACCCGGGTCTGGGCTGGATCGTGTGGCGGGACCGCGCGGCGCTGCCCGAGGAGCTCATCTTCTCCGTGAGCTACCTCGGCGGGGACATGCCGACCCTGGCGCTCAACTTCTCCCGGCCCGGTGCGCAGGTGCTGCTGCAGTACTACCAGTTCCTGCGGCTGGGTCGGTCGGGCTTCACCAAGGTCCAGCAGTCCTCGTCCGACGTGGCCCAGCACCTGGCGCACGAGATCGGCGCCATGCCCGCGTTCGAGCTGTGGAACGACGGGTCGGACATCCCGGTGTTCGCCTGGCGGCTGCGCGCGGGCCACACGGACAACTGGAACCTGTACCACCTGTCCGACCGACTGCGCTCGCGGGGCTGGCTGGTCCCGGCCTACCCGATGCCGGCCGACCTGCAGGAGGTCACGGTGCAGCGCATCGTCGTGCGCAACGGGCTGTCGATGGACCTCGCCGAGTCCTTCCTGGAGGACCTGCGGGCGCAGGTGGCCTGGTTGGACAGCCTCGAGGGGCCGATGCCGGCGGTGCGGCAGACCGGCTTCCACCACTGAGGCGCGCGGCGACCGGCGGGTCCGGGGCAGCCCCGGACCCGGCCGGTGCACGTCACGGCGTGAGGACGAGCTTGCCCCGCACGTGCCCGGTGAGGCTGAGCTCGTAGGCCTGCACCGCCTCGGCGAACGCGAAGCGCTGCACCTCGATCGACAGCGCACCGGAGGCGAGCAGCCGGTTCCCCTCAGCGAGCGCGTCGGCGGCACGCGAGTCGGCGCCACCGCCCGTGAGCTGGATCCCGGCGGCCGCGGCCTCGAAGTTCGCGATCGACAGCACCTGGTGCGGCGTCGCCACGAGGCCGAGGAGCACGTCGACGTCCGTCTTGCCGGCGACGTCGAACACGACGTCCACCTCGCCGGCGGCGGCCGCGCGCACCCGCTCGGCGAGGCCGTCGCCGTAGACCACCGGAGTCGCACCGATCGCCCGCAGACGCTCCTGGTTGGCCGGCCCCGCGGAGGCGACCACCCGGATCCCGCGCGCGACGGCCACCTGGACCAGCACCGCCCCGACCCCGCCGGAGCCACCGTCGACGAACAGCGTCTGCCCCGGCTCGGCACCGAGCAGCCGCAGCCCCCGCTCAGAGGTCTCGACCGCCACCCCCGCGGCGGCGGCCACGAGCGGGTCGACCCCGTCGGGCACCGGCACCCACGAGCCGAGCACGGCGTGCTCCGCCTGGGTGGCTGAGCCCAGACCCCACACCAGGTCGCCGACATGCACGTCGACCACGCCGTCACCGACCTCGTCGACGACGCCCGCACCGTCCCGCCCGAGGTACCCGGTCCCGGTCAACGGCTGGCCGCCGGACATGAACCCGCCGGCGACCTTCCAGTCGACCGGGTTGATGCTGGCGCCGAGCACCCGGACGCGAACCTCACCGGGGCCGGCGTGCGGCTCGGGCGCCAGCGCCCAACGAAGGACCTCCGGACCACCGAACTCAGCGAACTGCAGTGCGTGCACGGCCAGCTCCTCCCGGCGCCCGGTACCGGACGCGACTTCGTGCCCAACCGTGCGACGCGGGGGGATGTTCCGCCACAGGTGCCCGGCCCGGGGCGGCGGCACCACCGGTCGGCGCTGGTCTAGGGTCGCTGGACGTGGACCTCGTCGTGGACCGACCGCACATCGTGTTCCCCGGCGGCGAGCCGGTGCTCGCCGCCCAGCTGGCCACCGGACCGCTCGCCGACCGGCTGCGCGCCGTCGGTCGCCTCACCGTGCACGACGACCTGCCGACCCCCGACGAGGCCGCAGCGCGGCTGCTCGACGCCGACCTCGCGATCATCGGCACCCACCTGACGGCGCAGTCCCTCGAGCAGATCGCGGGCCGCACCCGGCTGCTGGCCTTCGCCGGCACCGGCGCCGCCAGCTACATCGACCTGCCCACCGCCCGACGCCTCGCCATCACGGTCACCAACGTCACCGGGTACGGCGACCGGGCGGTCGCCGAGCTCGCCCTCGCCCTGCTCCTGGCCAGCGCCCGCGGCGTCCTCGACGGCGACGCGGCGATCCGTGCGGGCGACTGGTCCGGGTTCGCCGGCACCGAGCTGTTCGGTGCGAAGGTCGGGGTGGTGGGGGTCGGTGCCGTCGGGCGCGCCTTCACCGCCCTGGTCGCCGCCCTGGGGATGCGGGTGCTCGTGCACGACGTGCACCCCGTGACCGACCTGGCCGCGCTCGCCGGGCCCGACGCCCGCCAGGTGCCGCTCGACGAGCTGCTCGCCACCGCCGACGCCGTGAGCCTGCACCTGCCGCTCACCGACGCGACCCGCGGCCTGCTCACCGCCGAGCACCTCGACCTGCTGCGCCCCGGCACGATCCTGGTGAACACCGCCCGCGCCGAGCTCATCGCCCCGGGTGCGCTGGCGGCCCGCCTGGCCCGCGGCGACCTGCGAGCGGCGTGCGACGTGTTCGACCCCGAACCGCTGCCCGCCGACGACGCGCTGCTGCGCACCCCGCACACCGTGCTCACCCCGCACCTGGGCTTCCGCACCCCGCAGGCCCTGGCCCGGATGGCCGCCGGCGCTGTGGAGTGCGTCGAGGCGTTCGCCGCCGGGACGCCCGTGCGGGTGGTGAGCTGAGGGGCCGCTCAGGGCTCGGCCCTATCCTGTCCGCGCAGGTCAAGGCCCTTCTCTGCAGCTCGAAACCCCCCCAGCACGGAGGTCACCATGTCGCACGCGGTCGTTCTCGTCTCCGGCGGTGCCGCCGTCACGCCGTTCACCACCCCGGACCACGCCGCGGGCAGCGGGCTGGCGGCCGGCAACACGATGACGGCGTTGCGCAGCCACCTGCTCGACCAGGGGCGCACGGTCTTCACCGCACCGGCCCGCCTGGGCGTGGGCGAGGTGCACGAGGACACCGGCTGGCAGGGGTTCGCCGATGTGCCGCTGGTGCTCCCGGCCGAGATGACCGTCAACTCGGCGGGCGACATCGACGCGGCCGGCGCCGCCCTCGCCCGGTTCGTCGCCTACCTCGTGCAGGAGCACGGCGTCGACGACCTCGACCTGGTGGTGCACTCGATGGGCGGCCTGTTCTCCCGGGCGGCGCTGCGCCACGGGCTCGACGAGGGTGCCGCGCTGCCCGTCCGGCGCCTGGTCACGCTGGGCACGCCGTGGACGGGGTCGCTGCTCGGCGACTTCCACGCGGGCGACCTCACGCTCGCCGACGCCCAGGACGACCCGGCCACGCTCGCCCTGTTCCACGCGACCGACGCCTACGCGGAAGAGAACTCCCAGGGCGCCGCCGAGGAGGTCACCGCGCGCTACCTGGCCGGCATCGACGGCTGGAACTCCCGGCAGGCCGGTGTGCTCGCCGACATCCCGGTCACCCTGGTCGCGGGAACCTACTTCCACGCCGCCGAGCAGCCCCCGACGCTGTGGCCGCACGACGGTCTGGTGCAGCGCGCGAGCGCCCTCGCGGTGGACGTGCCGGCCGATGTGCTGGCGAGCCACCACGACGTCGAGCTGGCCGACGTGCACTCGATCTTCATCGCCGACCAGTTCGACCTGCCCTGGGAGAAGGGCCTCACGTGGGACCCGGCGGTGTTCGAGGTGGTCGACGCCG
The DNA here is from genome assembly GCF_009829685.1 of Cellulomonas citrea. Lineage (GTDB taxonomy): Bacteria > Actinomycetota > Actinomycetes > Actinomycetales > Cellulomonadaceae > Cellulomonas > Cellulomonas citrea. The sequence goes on along the minus strand of NZ_VWSD01000064.1, from coordinate 792 downwards.
CACTCGCCGGCTGAGCCCCGGGGCCGGCCGACCCCAAGGACCCATGCGCACGCACGCGCCCGGTGGTTGCCTGGCAGGTGCGCGGGGTCCGCGTGTGGTCGTCCGAAGGAGAACGCCCGATGAACGTGCCGACCCGATGATCCCCGTCGGTCTGGGTGCCGCGGTGGTGGCCGCGCTCGGCTACGGGATCACCCCCGTGTGCGCCCGACGGGCCGTGCGGCTCGTGGGCTTCGTGCGGGCCAACGCCGGGCGGCTGCTGCTGGCGCTCGTCGTGCTCGGTGCCGTCGCCTTCGCGACCGGGCGCGGGTTCGGCAGTCAGCTGCCGGCGTTCGTGCTCGCCGGGGCGATCGGCTTCGGCATCGGCGGGCTGGCGATGTTCCGCGCGCTCCCGCTGCTCGGGGCACCGCTGGCCGAGCTGCTGGTGGAGACCCTCGCGGCGTTCACCGCGGCCACGCTGGCCTGGGTGTGGTTCGCCGATGCGCTCACCGGGCCGGTGATCGGCGCGTGCGTCGTCATCCTCGTGGGCGTCGTGCTCGGTCTGGTGCCGTACCTGCGGGGCGCGGGCCGGCCGCCGGGTGTGCGGCTGGGGGTCGGGCTGGCGGTGCTCGCCGCGCTCGCCCAGGGGGTGAGCGCCGTGCTCAGCCGGCGCGCCCTGCTCGCGGTGCAGAAGGCCGCCCCGGTGCCCGGCGGGCCGTCGCACTCGTTGGCGTACGTGTCCTCTGCCGCGTTCGACCGGCTGCTCGGCGGGTGCGCGGTCGCGCTGCTCGTCCTCGTCGCGGTGCACCTGGCGGC
>NZ_VWSD01000063.1 GCF_009829685.1 Cellulomonas citrea | reverse complement strand
CGGGGCACCCGCACAGGACCAGGGCAAGACGGGAGGCGGTCGCCCTAGACCGTGGTCGCCGAGAGCAGGGAGGGGGTGAGCGCGGCGGCCGGCAAACGGAACGACGGGCCGAAACGGATCCCCGGCAGCTCCCCGGCGGGCAGCAACCGGGACAAGGGAAGAGGGGACACGCGCAGCACCGCGGCGACCTGGGCGCGGTCACCCTGCAGCAGGGCGGCCCGCTCGCGGACGGGGGCGAGGCGATCGACGAGGGCGTCGGTGAGCAGGGCCTTGAGGGCGCCGGCCCCGCGGTCGCCGATCCGGGCGGCCACGTCCTGCGGGTCACCGGCCCCGGCGAGCGCGGCCAGGCGCAGCAGGTTCGCCACGTGCGGGCGCCGCTCCGGCTCGTAGGTGATGGTCCGCTCGGCGTCGGTGCGGGCACCGCGCACCGCCCGGGCGATCTCGTCGGGTGCGGCGGTGAGGGCGATGGCGTTCCCGGCCGACTTGCTCATCTTCGCCCCGTCGAGGCCGAGCACGAGCGGGGTCGGCGACAGCAGCGCCTCCGGCTCGGGCAGGGTGCCCTCGCCGTAGCGGGCGTTGAACCGGCGGGCCACCAGTCGCGTCGTCTCCAGGTGGGGCAGCTGGTCGCGGCCCACCGGGACGACGGTGCCCCGCACGGCGAGGATGTCGGCCGCCTGGTGCACCGGGTAGGTGAGCAGCAGACCCGACATGGCCCGGCCGCCGGTGGCCGCGAGCTCGGCCTTGACGGTGGGGTTGCGCTCCAGCTCGGCGACGGTGACCAGGGACAGGAACGGCAGCATGAGCTGGTGCAGCTCGGGCACGGCGCTGTGCTGGAAGATCGTCGACCGCGCCGGGTCGATCCCCGCGGCGAGGTGGTCGATCACCAGGTCGAGGCAGGCTGAGGCGAGGTCGCCACCGCTGTCCCGGTCGGCGATCACCTGGTAGTCGGCGACGACGACGAAGGTCTGCACGCCCAGGCCCTGCAGCCGGACCCGGTTGGCGACCGTGCCGAACAGGTGCCCGATGTGCAGCCGTCCGGTCGGTCGGTCCCCGGTGAGCACCCGGAACCGGCCGGGGTCGGCGGCGATCTGCTGCTCCAGCTCGAGGGTGCGCTCGTGGGCGAGCTGCTCGGCGATGTCGAGCGTCGTCGCCTCGGACGGGACGCGCCCGTCGTGCGCACCGGGTGCGGTGCCGGTCGAGCGGGTGGCGATGTCAGTGCTGGTCATCGGTGCTCCTGCGGACGGGAGCTGTCCGCACGCCGAGCACGAGGAGTCCCCAGCCGCACGGAGCAGCTCGGGGAGGGTGGGTCGACCGCGGCTGCCTAGAGCAGCCACCACCAGGTGCGGGGTGCGGTCATGCCGCCAGACTAGACCCGGCGACAGATAGTTGAGACTTCAATCAAACCGGGGTACCGTCACGCTCATCAGCAGCACGCGTATCCAGGCACCGGCCGGACCGGACCGGACCGGGGAAGGAGCTCGCCATGAGCAGCACCACGACGGCGCGTCAGGCCCAGGACCTGCTCGCGGCGGACACCTCGATGGCCGCCGTCACCCTGCACGTCGGCGACCTGGACGCCATGGCCGCGTACTACCGCGACGCACTCGCGCTCACGACGCTGGCCGTCGAGCCCGCCGGCCCGACCAGCGCCGGGTCCGTCGTGCTCGGTCGGCTCGGGACGCCGGTCGTCGTGCTCCGGCACACCCCCGGGCTGCCGGCCGGCTCGCGCACCCAGGCCGGGCTGTTCCACACGGCCGTCCTGTTCGACACCGAGGAGTCGCTGGCGGCGGCGGTCGTCCGGGCCGCCCAGCACCCCGGCTCCCGGTTCGTCGGCAACGCCGACCATTGGGTGTCCCGCGCCTTCTACTTCCAGGACCCCGAGGACAACGGCATCGAGCTGTACTGGGACCGGCCCCGCGACGTGTGGCAGCGCCAGGCCGACGGCGGCGTCGCCATGGGGACCGACTGGTTCGACCCGAACGCGTTCCTCGCCGAGCACGTGAGCGACCGCGCGGTCGAGCAGGCCGAGCACGATGCCGCCCAGGTGGGCCACGTGCACCTGCAGGTCGGCGACATCCCGACGGCCAAGGCGTTCTACGTCGACACCCTCGGCTTCGAGCAGATGGCGGCGATGCGCGGTGCGCTCTTCGTCGCGGCCGGCGGCTACCACCACCACATGGCGATGAACACGTGGAACTCGGCCGGCGCCGGTCCTCGGGCCGCCGCGCTGGGCCTGGGTCAGGTGGCGCTCACCGTCCCCGGGCCCGACGACGTGGCCGCGCTGCGCGACCGGCTCGTGCATCGCGGGGTCCCGGTGCGCGACGACGGGCTCACGCTGCGGTTCGACGACCCGTGGGGCAGCCTCATCGAGGTCGCCGCCGCCGGCGCCCGATGAGCGCGCTGACGATCGAGACGGGTCGCCGCCGCCCCGGCACGCAGCCCGACGCGCCGGTGCTCGTGCTGCTGCACGGTTACGGCTCGCACGACGGCGACCTGCTCCCGCTCGTCGACCGCCCTGACCTGGAGCTGCTGGCACCGCGCGCCCCTCTGCCCGCCGGGCCGGGCTTCGCCTGGGCGCCGATCACGGTGCCCGGTGCCCCCGACCCGGCCCCCGTGCACGAGGCGACCACCGCCCTGCTGGCCTGGCTCGACGCGCACGTCGCACCGGGCCGCCGGACCGCGCTGCTCGGGTTCTCCCAGGGTGGGCTCATGGTGACCCAGCTGCTGCGCGCCCGGCCCGGGGCCTTCGTCGCCGGGGTGGTGCTGTCCGGCTTCGTCCTGCCCGGTGAGCAGCCCGGCGACGCCGTCCTGGCGGCCGACCCGCCGCCCGTGCTGTTCGCCCGCGGTGACGCCGACCCGGTCATCGCGCCCGACGCCACCGCACGCACCCAGACCTGGCTCGCCGCGCACACCCGGCTCGACGCACGCGTCTACCCCGGGATGGGGCACACCGTCGGTGCGGCCGAGCGCGACGACGTCGAGGAGTTCCTGGCCAGGGAGCTCCCGGCCTGACCCCGGCGCACCGCCCCACGACCTGCCGCGGAAGAAGCGCGTCCCACCCGGGGTTGGCCCAGGTATGCGTGCCATCACCTACTCCCGCTACGGCGGCTCCGACGTCCTCACCCTCACCGACCTGCCCGAGCCGAAGGTCGGCCCCGACAGCGTGCTCGTGCGGGTGCGGGCGTCCTCGGTCAACCCGGTCGACTGGAAGGTCCGCGCGGGCTACCTGGACGGGCTCCTGGACGTGGTCTTCCCCGTGGTCCCGGGCTGGGACGTCGCCGGCGTGGTCGAGCGGGTGGGGCCGGACGCCCCGGAGTTCGCGGTGGGTGACGAGGTGTTCGGCTACGTCCGCAAGGACTGGGTGCAGGGCGGCACGCTCGCCGAGCTGGTCGCGGCCCCGGTCCGCACGCTGGCCCGCAAGCCCGCCTCCCTCACCTTCGAGGAGGCCGCCGCGGTTCCGCTCACCGGTCTGACCGCCTACCAGAGCATCGAGCGCAGCGGGGTGCACGCCGGCCAGACGGTGCTGGTGCACGCGGCCGCCGGGGGCGTCGGGCAGTTCGCGGTGCAGATCGCCCGGGCCCGCGGCGCGCGGGTCATCGGCACGGCGTCGCCGGCCAACCACGAGTACCTGCGCACGCTCGGCGCCGAACCGGTGGCCTACGGCGACGGGCTCGTCGACCGGGTGCGAGCCCTGGCACCGGACGGTGTCGACGTCGTCCTCGACTTCGGCACCGACGACCTGGTGGCCACGACGCGTGCGCTGCTCGCGCCGGGCGGGACGGTCGCGTCGATCGTCAACCCCGCGGCGCGGGTCGAGCTCGGTGGCCACTACCTCTGGGTGCGTCCGAGCAGCGAGGACCTCGCGGCGCTCGCGACGATGGCGGACGCCGGGCAGCTCGCGGTCGACGTGGCCGCGGTCTTCGACCTGGCCGATGCCGCCGCAGCGCACGAGCTCAGCGAGTCGGGGCACGTGCGCGGCAAGGTCGTCGTCCGGGTCTGACGCCGGGGGCGTCGTCGGGCGTCAGTGCGGTGCGGTGAGCGAGGCCGCGTCGGCGACCAGGCGGTCCAGCACGCGGCGCACCGCGAGGCGTTCGGCGCGGTCGGGCCTGGCCAGGGCGGCGATGCTGCGGGCCGCGCGCACCCCGCGCAGCGGGAGCAGCCGGAAGCGACCCTGCGCCGAGGTGGTGTAGCGAGGCAGCAGGCTGATCCCGTGGCCTGCGGCGACGAGCGCCTCGACCACCGAGAAGTCGTTGAGGCGCTGCGTCACGTGCGGCGCGCCGCCCGTGATGGCGCTGAGCACCTCGGCCACCGGGAAGCCCTCGCGGACGGAGATCCACCGCTCGTCGGCCAGGTCCTGCGGGGTGAGCCAGGACCGGTCGGCGAGCCGGTGGTCGAGCGGCAGCGCGACGTCGAGCGGTTCGCGCAGCAGCGGGACGACGCGCCGTCCGATGCCCGCCCAGGGGTCCTCGCCCTCGGGGTGGTGGCCGACCACCACGTCGATCTCGTCGGTGAGCGCCGCGAACTGGTCGGTCGCCACGTCGCCGTCGGCGAGCACCACGCGGAGCCCGGGCACGCCCTGCGCCCAGGTGAGCAGCGTGGGGAAGAGCATCCGGGCGCCGGAGGCGAAGGCGCTCACCGTGACCTCGCCGCCGGGGTCGGTGCGCAGCGCGTCGCAGGCGGCCCGGGCCCGTTCGAGGGCGACCGCGACGTCGACGCTGGCCGCGGCGAGGGCCTCCCCGGCGGGGGTGAGCCGGACCCCGCGTCCGACGCGTTCGGTGACCGGCATCCCGACGTCGCGGCTGAGCGCCTGCAGCGTCTGGGACACCGCGGATGGGGTCACGTGCAGCAGCTCGGCAGCGGCGCCGACGCCGCCGCGGGCGCCGACGGCCCGGACGACCTCGAGTGCGTGCGGGTCCAGCGAGCGCGACATCATGCAGCGATGCTACAGAGATGCTTCACGAAGATTCGCTGGTGCTGAACGGATTTGGCCCCGCAGACTGACCGCCATGCCCGCCCGTGACCGCCTGCTCGCCGTCCTCGTCGCCGTGTGCTGGGGGGTCAACTTCACCGCGATCCACCTGTCGCTGCAGCAGTTCCCGCCGTTCCTGCTGGTCGCGCTGCGGTTCGCACTCATCGCCATCCCCACCGTGCTGCTCGTCCCGCGCCCGAAGGTGCAGCTGCGCTGGCTGCTGGGCTACGGGATCGGCTTCGGGGTGCTGCAGTTCGTGTTCGTCTACTGGGCGATGAGCATCGGCATGCCGGCCGGGCTCACCTCGCTCGTGCTGCAGGCCTCGGCGCCGTTCACCGTCATCCTCGCCGCCGTGTTCCTGCGCGAGAAGGTGAGTGCGCGCCAGCGGGCGGGGCTCGCGCTCGCGGTCGCCGGGCTGGTCGGGATCGCGCTGCACCGGGCCGGGGTGCTGGGGTCGGCCGGTCTGCTGCCGGTGCTGCTCACCCTGCTCGGCGGGCTGGGCTGGGCGTTCGGCAACATCAGCAACCGGCTGGCGCGCACGGACGAACCGCTGCGCCTCACGCTGTGGATGTCGGTGGTGCCGCCGCTGCCGATGCTTGCGCTCTCCCTCGTGGTCGAGGGCCCGACGGCGATCGGGCACTCGTTCACCGGGCTCGGCAGCAGCCGGGGTCTGCTCGCCCTGGCCGGCCTGGCCTTCACGGTGCTCATCGGGACCCTCGTCGGCTCGGGCCTGTGGAGCGCCCTCATGTCGCGGCACCCGTCGAGCACCGTCGCCCCGTTCTCCATGCTCGTGCCGGTCGCCGGGATCGCGGCGTCGTGGCTGCTGCTGGGCGAGCGCACCCCGCTGGCCGAGATCGCCTGCGGGGCGCTCGTCGTGCTCGGGGTGCTCATCGCCAGCCGTCCGGCGCGGCGCGGGGTCCCAGCGGGGTCGGCGGACCTGGCGGTGTCCGGGCCGTCGGTGCCGTCCGAGCCCCTGCCCGCTGGCGTGCTCCCGGCGGTGCCGGAGCCCGCGCTCTCGCCCGAGCCCGCGGTGGTGCCCGAGCTCCGTACGCCGGTCGAGGCGCTCCGGCCGAGCTGAGCGGGGGCCGCCGCCCGCACCTACGCTCCTGAGGTGACGGGTGCGCAGTGGGACGTCCTGGACTGGCGGCGGCAGGTCGCCGAGCTCTACCGCTCGGTGCGCGCGACGTCCGATGCGGCGCTCGCCCACCAGCTCTGGGTCGCCGGCCGCAACCGTCTGCTGCGGACCCATCCCGCCTCACCGGTGCGCGCGGCGTCCCGTGCGACCTACCCGGGCGCGGTGGTCGCGCCGTACGACCCGGCGTACCGGTTCGTCGTCGAGGTGCAGCCCGGGGACGGCCCGGCTCGACGTGAGGTGGCGACCGGGACCGATGGTGTGGTCCCGTTCGAGCGGGTGGGTGCGGTGCGGCTGCCGGGTCTGGGCAGCCTGGACGTGTGGTGGCTGGCCGGCTACGGCGGTGGGATCTTCCTGCCGCTGCGGGACGCCACGAGCGGGCGCAGCACCTACGGCGGGGGGCGGTACGTGCTCGACACCACCAAGGGTGCGGACCTGGGCGGCGGCCCGGAGACGCTGGTGGTCGACCTCAACTTCGCCTACCAGCCGTCCTGCGCCTACGACGCGGCGTGGGCCTGCCCGCTGCCCGCGGCCGGGAACACCCTCGACGTCCCGGTCCCGGTCGGTGAGCTGTACGCCGAGGTGTGAGGGCTCGGGCGTCAGCCCGTGGCCAGCACGAACGGGTGCACCTGCGCCGCCCCGGCCCGGCGCAGCAGCCGGGCGGCGACGGTGAGCGTCCAGCCGGAGTCGGTCCGGTCGTCGACGAGGAGGACGCTGCGACCGGCCAGCCCGGTGAGCGCCGACTCGGACAGCTCGAGCCCGAGCCGCCGGTGCACCCCGGCGAGGCGCTGGGCGGAGTTGACGTCGTGCCGGTCGGGCGGGGCGTCGCCGACCGGTCCCACGGCGCCGACCAGGGGCAGGTGCCGGTGCCGTGCCACCGCACCGGCGAGGTGCTCGACGAGCTGTGGCCGGGTGACCGAGCGGACCCACACGACCCCGTCGGCCGTCACGTCCCAGGAGTCGAGGGCCGCCAGCACGGCGTCGCGCAGCGCTGGCGGGACCGGGCCGTCGTTCGCCTCCGTGCCGCCGAACAAGGTCCGCAGCACCCCGCCGAGCCCGAGGCCGTCGCTGCGCGCCACGGCCCGGCCGGCGGCCGCGAGCTCGTCGGCGGGCAACCTGCCGGTGAGCGGGACGCCCATCGTCGCCATCCCCGAGGGCCACTGCCGCCGTGCGGTCACCTCGACGCCCGGCCGGTGCAGCCGGTCGCGTGCTGCCGCGACGAGCGCAGCGTCCACCCCGTCGGCCGCCGCGCCCGTGCCCGTCCCGATGCCCGTGGTTGTGACGGCGCCCGGGCCCGCGGCTGCCTGGCACCGGTCGCACGTCCCGCAGCGCCACGACGGGTCGGCCGCGAGCTGCGGGTCGTCGAGCGCCGTGCGCAAGAACGCCATCCGGCAACCGGGGGTGGCGATGTACTCGACCATCGCCTGCTGCTCGGCGCGCCGGGCGGCGTCGAGCCGGGCGTACCGGTCCGCGTCGTAGACCCAGGGCTGCCCGGTGGACTGCCAGCCGCCGCGGACCCGGTGCACGGCGCCGTCGACGTCGAGCACCTTGAGCATCATCTCCAGTCGTCCGCGGCGCAGGTCGACCGCCGTCTCGAGCGCGGGGAGCGTCATCGGCGCCCCGGCGGCCGCCAGCACGTCGAGGGTCGCCCGCACCTGGTCGGCGGCGGGGAACGACATGGAGGCGAACCACTCCCAGATCGCGCGGTCCTCGGGCCCGGGCAGCAGCACGACGTCGGCCCGGTCGGTACCGCGCCCGGCACGCCCCACCTGCTGGTAGTAGGCGATCGGCGAGGCGGGTGCGCCGACGTGCACGACGAACCCGAGGTCCGGCTTGTCGAAGCCCATGCCCAGCGCCGAGGTCGCGACCAGGGCCTTCACCCGGTTGTCGAGCAGGTCCTGCTCCAGCGCCTCGCGTTCGGCCGGTTCGGTGCGCCCGGTGTAGGCGGCGACCTCCAGGCCCGCCCCGCGCAGGTGCTCGGCGACCTGCTCGGCCGCCGCGACCGTGAGCGTGTAGACGATGCCCGACCCGGTGAGCCGCGGCAGGTTCGCCACCAGCCAGGCCATCGCCGTCGCGGTGTCCGGCACCGGGCGCACCGACAGGTGCAGGCTGTCGCGTTCGAGCGTGCCGCGCAGCACGAGCACGTCCTGGTCGCCCGCGGGGTCGAGCTGGGCGGCGACGTCCGCGGTCACCCGCTCGTTGGCCGTCGCCGTCGTGGCGAGCACCGGGGTGCCGGTGGGCAGCTGGGTGAGCAGGGTCGCGATGCGCCGGTAGTCCGGTCGGAAGTCGTGCCCCCAGTCGGAGACGCAGTGCGCCTCGTCGACCACGACGAGCCCGGCGTCACGTGCCAGCGAGGGCAGCACCTCGTCCCGGAAGCCCGGGTTGTTGAGCCGCTCCGGAGAGACCAGCAGCACGTCGACCTCGCCGTCGCGCACCCGCTGGTGCACGGCCTCCCACTCGGGGAGGTTGGCCGAGTGGATGGTCTCGGCCCGGATGCCGGCCCGTCGGGCCGCCGCGACCTGGTTGCGCATGAGGGACAGCAGCGGCGAGACCAGCACGGTGGGCCCGGCGCCGCGCTCACGCAGCAGGGCGGTCGCGACGAAGTAGACGGCCGACTTGCCCCAGCCGGTCCGCTGCACCACGAGGGCCCGGCGCCGGTGGGCGACCAGCGCCTCGATCGCCACCCACTGGTCCGGCCGCAGCTGCGCGTCCGGTGATCCGACGAGGGCACGCAGCACCTCGTCGGCCCGGGTGCGCAGCCCGGCCATGGTGGCGTCGTCCAGGTCCGTGGTCACCCGTCCAGTGTGCGGGTCGGCGCCGACACGTCGGACCGGTGCGCGGCACCGTCACCCGACCACGGGGGCTGGGGACGGGCCGCCGACGAGGGACGCGACGGGGTCGGGCCCCCGACGGTGAACGGGACGAGAAAGGACGAGGCCGGGAGCGACCGGGGTACGGGCCCCGGCCGCTCCCGGCCTCGGTCGGTGGCCTCAGGCCGTGAGGTCGGCGGCCAGCTCGGCGAACGCGGCGATGAAGCGGTCGCAGTCGGCGAAGGTGTGCTGCACGGACAGCGTCCACTCCTCCTCGCGGCCGGGGGTCATGAAGACGCCGCGGTTCATGTTGTAGAGCCACGCGAGGTCGGCCAGCTCGCCGTCCTGGAACTTCTTGAAGCTCTCGTAGTCGACGATCTTCTCCGGGGCGAACGTCACGCAGCCCTTGGAGGCGACGCCCACCGCGTAGCCCGGCAGGTTGTACTTCTCGAGGACCTCGGTGCAGCCGGCGACCAGGTGCGCGTTGAGCGCGTCGAGGTGCGCGTAGGCCTGCGGCGTGAGCACCTGCTCGAGGCTGGCGCGTGCGGCGGCCACCCCGAGCGGGTTCCCGTTGTAGGTGCCGACCTGGTAGACCGTGCCGTCCTCGACCACGGAGAACACCTCGTCGGTGCCGCCGATCGCGCCGACCGGCAGCCCGCCGCCCAGCGCCTTGGCCAGGGTCACCATGTCCGGCTTGACCCCGAACCGCTCGGTGGCCCCGCCGGCGGCGATGCACAGCCCCGTCTTGACCTCGTCGAAGATGAGGACGATGCCGTGCTTGCGGGTGATCTCCCGCACCGCCTCCAGGTACCCCGGCTCGGGCAGCACGATGCCGAGGTTCATCATGGCGGCCTCCATGATGACGGCGGCCGGCTTGCGGCCCTCGGCGATGAGCCGCTCGATGCGCCGCTCCATGGCGGGGGCGTCGTTGAACGGCACCGCGATGGTCATGTCGACGCTGGACTGCGGGATGCCCGCGCCGTACGGCAGCGACGCCAGGTTGTCCCGGTCGCCGATCTCGCCGTAGGGGACGCCGATCGAGACCATGACGTAGTCGTGGTGCCCGTGGTACGAGCCGAAGATCTTCACGATGGTGTCGCGCCCGGTGAGGCCGCGGGCGATCCGGATGGCGTCCATGGTCGCCTCGGAGCCGGTGTTGACGTAGCGCCAGCGCGGCAGGCCCCAGCGGGCCTTGAGCTCCTCGGCGACGACGACCGCGTCCTCGGTGGGGGCGGCGAAGTGCGTGCCCTTGGTGAGCCGCTCGGTGACGGCCTTGGTGATCGCCGGGTGGGCGTGGCCCTGGACCATCGAGCCGAACCCGTTGTGGAAGTCGACCATCTCGTTGCCGTCGATGTCCCAGACGTGCGAGCCGTCGCCGCGGTCGAGGTAGATCGGCCAGGGCTCGCGCACCTGGTAGCTGGAGGCGACGCCGTCGGACAGCGTCTGGCGGGCCCGGGCGTACAGCGCGGCCGAGCCGGGGGTGCGCTCGTCCAGCCGTGCCGCCTCCCGCGCGGTGAGCTCGGCGATGCGTGCCCGGTCGAGGGTGATCGGGGTGCGGGTGGACATGCGGGGCTCCTTCGGTGCGACGGCTGAGTGTTCATCATTGCACCGGACCGACGATATGAGCACCCCATCGACCGCAGCACGACGATTTCCGTCGGTGTCACGCGTACGGAGCGCGGACTTCGAAGCAAGGGTTCCGGAGATGCCCGGCCTGGAAGGGTGCGGGCGAACGGGTGGTTGTGCCCCCGGCGGCTACCAGGACATCCCTCGCGCGTCCGATGCTGAGGTGCGGGCCACCCAGGCCCGGTCCGAGTGAAGGAGGCGCCTCGTGGAGGTGACCGCTGCAGGGACCGCCGGCGCCCAGGTCGCGGCGTCCATGACCCTCGTGCGCAAGGCCCTCGACGTCGCCGCGAACCAGAGCGCGGCGCTCCTGGCGAGCCTCGACCCGGCGATCGGCCAGAACCTGGACGTCCAGGTCTGACGAGCCGGGCGGCGAGCCGCCCCGCGGCGTCGCGGATGGTCGACGGAGCCCTGTCGACCCCGCTCACCCGAAGTCCGCGAACACCCTCCGCGTCATGGGGCCGGTGGCTGGCCATGCGCGTGAGGTGAGCCGTCGACCCGGTCGCGATGGCCGGGTGCGCACCTGCTCCATGGCCCTGCTGCGCTCGGCGGACCGCCCGCTCCCGACGGTGCGCAGATGCGGGATGACCAGGAACGACGTAGTTGCTTGAACGGTGAAGTACAGGCCCGTACTGTTCAGTACGTCGCTGCTGCCACCGTCTCGAAGGAGCACTCCCGGTGAACGTCCTGCTCTGGGTCCTCGCGGGCGTGCTCGCCGCCCTGTTCCTCTTCGCCGGGGGGCAGAAGATGGTCCGGCCGGTGGACAAGCTCGTCGCCGCCGGTATGGGCTGGACCGGTGAGGCGCCGCTCGCCGCGGTCCGGTTCGTCGGCACCGTCGAGGTGCTCGGCGCGCTCGGCCTCGTGCTGCCGGGCGTCACGGGGATCGCGCCCGTCCTGGTGCCGCTGGCCGCCACCGGGCTGGCGCTCGTCATGATCGGGGCGATCGTCACGCATGTGCGCCGGGGCGAGTCCAAGGGCCTCGGCCTGCCCGTCGTGCTGCTGGTGCTCGCGGCCGTGGTGGCGTGGGGTCGGTTCGGGCCGTACGCGTTCTGACCGACAGGTCGCCCGGGACGCAGTGCCCGGGGCGGCGCCGAGCTCCGGTGCCAGACTTCGGCCATGCGCGCCCGCCACGTCGTCCCGCTGCTGGTCGCGGCCGGTGCCGCGTACGGTTACCTGCGCTGGTACCGGCCCTGGCAGCTCACCTGGGGGGCCACCCCCGACGAGGTCACGCGCGCGCTGCCCGGTGACGACCTGGTGCCGCGCCCCGTGTTCGACGCCACCCGCGCGATCACCATCGAGGCCCCGCCGCACGAGGTCTGGCCGTGGCTCGTGCAGGCCGGCGTCGGGCGGGCCGGCTGGTACAGCTACGACCTGCTCGACAACCTCGGCCGGCCGAGCGCCAGCGAGATCAACCCGCAGTGGCAGCAGCTGGCCGTCGGCGACCTCGTGCCGATGAGCCCCGACGGCACCCAGGGCATCGAGGTGCTCGCGCTCGACGCGCCGACGTCCATGGTGTGGGGCTCGCCCGGCACGTCCTGGGTGTGGCAGCTCGACCCCGTCGGGTCCGAGGCGACCCGGCTCGTCACCCGGATCCGGTCGCGGCCCACCGGCGCCCCGTCCTCGCTGGCGTTCGGCGTGCTGCTGGAGCTGGCCGACGTGTGGATGCTGCGCAAGATGCTCCGCACGGTGCAGCTGCGGGCCCAGCGCCTGGGCTGACCTGCGGGGCAGCGCCGCCCTGCTCTCGCAGCGCGGGCCCGGTCGCGGCAGGATTCGTCCCAGACGGACGGACAGCCCGATCGAGGAGGTGGCACGTGCCCGAGCTGGTGGTGGGGGTCATCGCGGTCCTGGTCGGCGCCCTGCTGTGCTTTCGCGGGTACGCCGCGATGCGGTTGGTCATCAGCCTGTTCGGCGCCTGGATCGGGTTCGTCGTCGGGGCGCGGCTGGTGGCCGACGCGGCCGGTGGCAGCGCCCTGGCCTCGGTGCCGGGCTGGGTGGGGGCGCTCGTCGGCGCGCTCGTCCTCGGGCTGCTGGCCTACGTGTCGTACCAGGTGGCCGTCGTGCTGGGCTTCGCGGCGTTCGGTTTCACGCTGGGCTCGGCGGCGATGACCGCGCTGGGGGTGCACACCTCCTGGCTGGTGCTCGCGGTCGCGGTGCTGGCCGGGCTGGCGCTCGGGCTGCTGGCGATCCGTGGGAACCTGCCCGCCGTCATCCTCGTCGTGCTCACCGCGCTGGCCGGCGCCTCGGTCACGGTCCACGGGGTGATGCTGCTGGTCGGCGCCGCGCACGTGGCCGACCTGGGCCAGCTGACCCGCACCGTGGCGCCGGCCGGCCAGTGGTTCGTGCTCGACGGTGCCCTCGTCGTGCTGGGTCTGGTGGTGCAGAGCCGGTCGCTGTACCGGTCGCGCCGGTCGATGAGCGCCCAGTGGCACGGCGCCGGGGCGGGCGGCTGACCCGTCGGCCACGGGGGTTGCGTCTGACACGATGGCAGAGTGTGAGGTCGTGGACATGTCCGACGACCGGCTCCTCACGATCGGTGAGTTCTCCCGCCTGTCCAGGCTGAGCATCCGCATGCTGCGCCACTACGACGAGCACGGCGTGCTGCACCCCACCCGCGTCGACCCGTTCAGCGGCTACCGGTACTACCACCCGGAGCTGCTGCGGACCGCCGGCCGGGTCCGGGCGCTGCGCGATGCGGGGCTGGGGGTGGCCGAGCTGGCCGCCTGCGCCCCGTTCGTCGACACGGCCCGGCTGCGGGACGTGCTGCTCGAACGCCGCCTGGCCACCCGCGACGAGATCGCCGCCGCGCAGGGCCGGCTGGGGGACATCGACCGATTCCTCGACCAGCTGGAGCGTCCTGCCATGTCCACGACCATCACCCGTCTCACCCGTCCCGCCCGCACCGTCGCCTCGGTGCGTGACGTCCTGCCCGGCTACGGCGACGAGGGGCTGCTGTGGCAGCGCCTGGGCGCCGGGCTGGCCCCGGCCGGCGCCGTCCCCGCCCCGCAGGCCGAGGCGGTCGCCGTGTTCCACGACCCGGAGTTCGTCGAGCACGACGCCGACGTCGAGGTCCAGCTCGACGTCCTGGCGCCGTTCGAGGACGCCGGCGCCGTCCGCTGTGTCCAGGTCCCCGCGGTCGACGTCGTCACCGGTGAGCTGCACGGGTCCTACGAGGGCATGGCGGGTGTCATGGCCGACCTCGGGGCGTGGCTCGCGGGCCACGGGCTGCGCGAGGCCGGCCCGATGTTCAACGTGTACCTCGTCGGCCCGACGACCGAGCCCGACCCGGCCCGCTGGGTGACCCGGGTCTGCCTCCCGGTCGCCGCCGTCTGACGCAGCGGGGGGACGACGCGCGTCGTCCCCCCCGCACCGCCGGCCTGCCGGGGCCCGACGCGCTCAGTCGGCGATCGAGGCGATCGGCTCGTAGACGGTGATGACCGGCGCCGACGCGCACAGCTCCGGGACCCGCGCGAGCAGGGCGCCCAGGTGCGGGGTGCCGCTGTGCCGGTCGACGGTGGCCTGGTCGCGGTACCTCTCGTAGAAGAAGAACGCGGCCGGGTCGGTCGGCGAGCGGTGCAGCGTGTACTCCAGCACACCGTCCTCGGCGCTCACCGGTTCAATGAGGGAGACCAGGGCCGCCTCGAGCTGCGCCTCCTGACCGGGCTTGGCCTGGAACGTGGCAGTGATGACGAGCATGGTCACTCCTTGGGCTGGGGGGTCGTCCGGACGCTAGCACCGGGGGTGTCCCGGGCCTGCAGGTCGTCGAGCTCGACGGACACCACCCCGAGCGCGACGAGGTTGACGATCAGCCCGAAGCTCGCGTCCCACTGCGACAGCCGGAAGTTGAAGAACTGGGTGACGAGCACCCCGACGAGCATCGCGCGGCGCACCCACCGGTAGCCGTGGACCTGGTCGGTGCGCATCCGCCACAGCCCGAACGCCGCGAGCCCGAACGACGTCAGACCGGAGAGCACCACCCCGACCGGGAGCCACAACGGCCCGTCGGACCCGGCCAGCCCCAGCCCGACCGACGTCACGGACCCCACCATGAACACGGCCACGGCGATCCAGGGCACCGCCCGCGCCCGGACCACGCGGTGCAGCGTGCGCACCGCCCAGCGGCGCACCGCGGCGGCGGGGTCCGGGACCTCCTCGTGGTCGGTGCCGATCGAGTCGAGCAGCGCCGCGGTCTGCGACGTGCCGGGTACCTCCCCCGCGACGGCGAGGTACCGGTACGCCCGACGTCGCGCCGTGGGGCTGAGCCCGCCGGCCACCCCGGCGGCCGCCTCGTCGACGGCGTTGGCCAGCGACTCGACCGGGTCGGCGCTGCGCCGGTGGTGCAGCACCTCGACGCCCAGCCCCAGCAGCACGATGCTGGCGTAGACCACCGAGGCGGTCGGTGCGTAGAAGTAGTCGTTGTTCGAGGTGAGGAACTTGCCGACCTCGTCGATGAACAGCCCGAAGCCCACACCGCCGACGAGCGCCGCGAGCGGGCGCACCACCGGCCCGACGAACGACAGCACCGCGAAGAACGCGAGCGTGAGCAGCAGCCCGCCCCACAGCACGTGCGCGATGTGCAGCCCGCCGCCGCCCAGCTGCGGGTAGCCGGTCGCAGCCAGCAGGGCGCGCGTGACCAGCACCGTGAGCATGGCCGTCACGAGGAACGTGCCCAGGTGGGTGGTGGCCTGCCGGTCCCTGGGCAGGCCGAGCCGCAGCAGCGGGGGGCGCATCGAGACGGGGCGCGCGGCGTCGGAGGTCGCGGGTGTCATCGCGCCAGTCTGGTGCCTGGGCGGCGCTCCGTCCGGGGGACGAGCCGGTGGGGCGGCGGTGCGGGCCTCAGGCCAGCAGGCCCTCGCCCAGGTACTCCCCGTCCCGGGCGCCCGGCGGCACCGCGAAGACCGCCGACCCGACCGGCGTGGTCCAGATGTTGAGCACATCGGCCTCGGCCAGCCGCTGCTGCACGGGCACGAGCTGGGCCACCGGGTCGGCCTGGAAGGCGATGAACAGCAGACCGGCCTCGGTCGGGTCGAGGTAGTTGAAGGGCCGGCGCATGAACCGTTCGCGCGGCGTGGTCGCGGCGGCCCGGCGCACGTGCGCGGCCGGGCCGATCACGGTGAAGCCGCGGGCGTCCCGGGCCTCCAGGTCCGGCACGTCGGTCTCGGTCGACCCGGTGAGCGGTGCGCCGTCGGCCAGCCGGCGGCCGAGCGCCGCCTCCCGGCTGCCGCGGTCGAGCACGTCCCAGGTGTCCAGGTTCATCCGGATGCGTCGCACCACCATCGACGTACCACCCGCGAGCCAGCCGGCGTCGGGCCCGCTGTGCCACACGAGGTCGGGGTCGACGTCCGGCTGGACGTTGCGCGTGCCGTCGAGCTGGCCCAGGAGGTTGCGCATCGTGGCGCCGGGTGCGGTGACGCCCGGGGCGTGCCGGAACCCGTGCTGGGTCCACCGCGGGGTGGCGAACGTGGTGGCACCGACGCTGAGCACCCGCACGGCGTGCGCGAGGGCCAGCTGGTCGTCGGCGCACACCTGGAGCACGAGGTCGCCGCCGGACCAGCGGTCCTCCAGCTGGTCGACGGCGAACGGCGGCAGCGGCGCCGCCCAGGACGGCGCCCGGTGGGCCAGCCCGGCCGCGGCGAAGAACCCGGGGCCGTAGCCGACGGTCGCGGTGAGGCTCGCCGGCAGGGCCGTGAGCTCGCCGGCCTGGTCGGCCAGCGGGGGCGTCCCGGCCATGAGCCGTTCGATGTCGTCGGTCCACACCCGCATGAGCCGCACGAGCGCCGCGCGGTCCACGCCGGGGCGCAGGTCGAACGCGACGACCGTGGCGAACGCGGGCGCCGGGGTGCCGACGCCGGGCTGGCGCTCACCACGGAACGCCACCGTCGCGCGGCCCACGGCCCCGGTGACCGGCGGTGCGCTCGGCTGCGGTGCG
>NZ_VWSD01000062.1 GCF_009829685.1 Cellulomonas citrea | reverse complement strand
CAACGCCCGGGCCCGCGACGAGGCGGCCCGCACCCTCACCCGTGTGCGGCACGCGATGCGGATGGTGGTGTGAGGCGGCCCGGGGGGGCGGGCGGCGTGCGCCGCGATGGCGGTCCGGGCCGGGCGAGGTCGGGGTCACGACCTCACAACGATCGCACCGACACGTACCCGCGGCTCTGCTGCGCTGGGACCCTGACCAGGTGCGACGACGTGCGGCGGTGGTGATGCTCGCCCTGGCGGCGGGACTGCTCGCGGGCTGCGACCCGGCTCCCCCCGCGCCCGACGGGGAGGCACAGCTGTGGGTCATCGTCGGAGCGGACGGCCATGCCCGGACCGACGTCGTGCTGGACTCCGCCGACAGGTCGGACGACAAGCAGCTCGCGACGGCGCACGAGGTGGCCACGCGGCTGTTCCCGACCTCGACGGGCAGCACGCTCGTCATCGACCGCAACCGCCACGGCTACCCCTACGTGACGATCGACACCCCGGACGCCTACCAGCCGGGGGACGCGGTGACGTTCCCCCTCGACACCCGACCGGCCGTGAGCTGGTTGCTCGCCCACGGCATCAGCGCCGTCGGGGTGACGATCGAGGTGCCGCAGACCGACGGCCGGGTCGACTGGGAGCCTCCCCTCACCGGATCTGGACGATGGGGGCGATGGGACTGGCGCGGCATCACCGACGGCGCCGCCGCCCCGGCCGGCTCCGTGCGGCTCACGCCGAGTCTCGTGCCCCCTCTCGGCGCGGCAGCCACCCTCCTGGCCGCCCTGGCGCTGGCGGTCCTCTCGATCCGCATGCGGCGCGCGGGCCGGCGACGAACCGCCGTGCTCCTGTCGTGCGGTGCGCTGGCCGCCGCGGTCACGTTCAGCTGGCTCGACTACCTCGGATCGGCGATCGACACGCTCGGTGCGCGAGGCGTCCTGCACGGCGCGGCCGCACGGGCCGGCGCCCTGCTCCTGCCCCTCAACCTGTTGCTGCCGTCCGCCGCGCTCGTGCTCGTCGTGGCAGTCGCGTCTCGGGCGCAGCCAGGCGCGACCCCCGCCGCGCCGACGAGCGCACCGACGCCCGACTGACGGCGAGGGTCCCGCTCACCCGCCCCCGTCAGCCCGCGGCGCGCTCGACCGCCGCGATGACGAGGGCGGCCAGGTCGGCCGGACGGGACAGCTGCGGCCAGTGGCCCGTGGGCAGCTCGACGATCTCGACATCCTGCGCGCGGCCCAGCTCGGTGACGTACGGGTGGCCGCCGGCCATGAGCTCGCGCAGCAGGTCGGCCGACATGGTCGAGGAGATCACCGTGGCCGGCACCGCGTAGCGACGTTCGTCGTGCAGGTGCTGCGGACCGGCGGCGACGAGCGCCGGAACCGGCCGGGACCGCACCCGGAAGTCCTCGAGCAGGTCGGGGGTGAGCCCGGCGAGCTCCTCCGGCTCGAAGAAGCCCCATTCCGGCAGCGGGACCATGCCGTCGACCACCGGCAGGTCGTCGTTGACGACACCGCCCTCGCCGAGCGGGCCGGCGTCGACGTAGACCAGCCGGGCGACCGCGTCGGGCCGGGCGTCGGCGACCGCGTACGCGACCGCACCGCCGCCGCTGTGCCCGACGACGACGGCCGGCGCAGCGAGCCCGTCGAGCACCCGCACGACGGCCGCGGCCTGGTCGGCGAGCGTCACGTCGGTGGGGTCACCGGGGGTCAGACCGAGCGGGGTCACGGGGTGCGGCCGGTGCCCGGCAGCCGCGAGCGCGGCAGTCACCGGACCCCAGCTGGAGCCGTCGAGCCAGAAACCGGGGATGAGGATGACGTCCATGCCACGACGGTAGGAGCGACCACCCACATGCGCCCGCCCGGGCGCAGGGAGCCGGTACGGGGAGCGGCGGCGGGGTGGACGCCTCGGCCACCCCGCCGCCGCAGTCGTCCCTGCTCAGGCGATCGCGGCGCGCAGCGCGTCGGCCAGCGGGGTGGTCGGGCGGCCGATGAGCGTGCGCAGGTCGGCGGTGGCGTCGGCCAGCAGCCCGGCCTTGATCCCCGCGTCGGACGCGGCGAGGAACTGGGCGCCGCCCTCGGGCACCCCGGCCGCGACGAGCGCCGCGACGTACTCCTCGCCCGGCAGGTCGCGGTAGACGACTTCGCGGCCGATGAGCTCGCCGATCACGGCGGCGAGCTCGGGGAAGCTCCACGCGGTGTCGCCGGTGAGCTCGTAGACCTTGCCCTCGTGGCCCTCGCCGAGCAGCACGGCGGCGGCGGCCGCGGCGTAGTCGGCGCGCGTGGCGCTGGCGACGCGACCGTCGCCGGCTGCCCCGATGACCTCACCGGTGGCGCTGGCGGCCTGCACCGAGCCGACGTAGTTCTCCGTGTACCAGTTGTTGCGCAGGATGGTCCACGCCAGGCCGCTGGCCCGCAGCAGCTCCTCGGTGGCCCGGTGCTCCGGGGCCACGACCAGCTCGGACGTGTCGGCGTGCGGGGCGCTGGTGTAGACGATCCGGGCGACGCCCGCCGCGACGGCCGCGTCGATGACGGCCTGGTGCTGCGGCACGCGCTGCCCGACCTCGCTGGAGGAGACGAGCATGACGGTGTCGGCCCCGGCGAACGCGGCGGCGAGCGTCTCGGGCTTCGCGTAGTCGACGACGGCGGTCTGGACCCCGAGGTCCGCGACGGCCTCGGGGCGACGGGCCCCGGCGACGACGGTCGCCGGGTCGGCGCCCGCGGCGAGCAGCTCGGTGACGATGAGGCGGCCGAGGTGGCCGCTGGCTCCGGTGACGACGATCGACATGGGTCCTCCAGGTGTAGGGGTGGTGCCACCTGACCAACACGGCCGGTGGGGGCGCTCTTCCCATTTCGTTGAGCGTTCACCGACCTGGCCTGTGATGTGCGTCACGAATGCATCGGTCCGGGTGATGCGATGGATCAGCGTCGGGCCCGCACTGCCGATCCGAAGGGTTCGGCGTGCGAAGGAGGACGGCCATGTCCGGGACGAGGGCGCCCCGGCGTCGACGACTCACCCTGCTCACCCGGCTGGTGAGCGCGATCGTGGTCGCCGCCGCGGTGATGGGTGCCGCGATCGCCGCCACGATCGTCCGGCTCGTCCACCTGCGGTCACTGCCCGACAGCTCGCTGTCGCAGCGCACGGTCGCGGACGCCGCCTCGACGGCCTCGATGACGCTCGTCGTCGGGATCGTGCTGGCCGCCGCCACCGGAGCCGTGGGGGTCGCGATCGTCGGACGGGCGGTGCTGCACGACGCGCACGAGGTCCAGGCGGCACTCGACGCGCTCGCCGTCGGCGACCTCACCGTGCGCCCCGCGGTGCACCGCGACTACGAGCTCGGTGACATGGCCGCGGCGCTGTGCCGCAGCCTCACCGTCGTGGCCGCGACCCTCCGCCACGTCGAGGAGCTCGCCGAGCACGTGCGCACGGCCAGTGCCGAGCTGTCGGCCGCGGGCGGGCAGATGGCCGCCGAGGCGCGCACCACCAGCGGGCAGGCCGGCCTCGTGGCCGCCGCGGCCGAGCAGGTGAGCACCAACGTGCAGATGGTGGCTGCCGGCGCCGAGGAGATGGGGAGCTCGATCAGCGAGATCGCGCAGAACGCGTCGCAGGCGGCGAGGGTGGCGGCCCAGGCCACCGATGTCGCGGCCTCGACCAGCCAGCAGATGGCCCGGCTCGGGCTGTCGAGCCAGGAGATCGGGTCCGTCATCAGCACGGTGACCCAGATCGCGAAGCAGACGAACCTGCTGGCGCTCAACGCGACGATCGAGGCGGCCCGGGCCGGGGACGCAGGCAAGGGCTTCGCGGTGGTGGCCGGTGAGGTCAAGGACCTGGCCCAGGAGACCGCGAAGGCCACCGAGGACATCGCCCGCCGGGTGGAGGCGATCCAGTCCGAGACCGGCGGCGCGGTCGAGGCGATCGGTCGGATCGCCACGGTCGTGGCGCAGATCAACGACTACCAGAGCACCATCGCCGCGGCCGTCGAGGAGCAGACCGCCACCACCAACGAGATGAGCCGAGGGATCGCCGAGGCCGCGAGCGGGTCCGGCGAGATCGCCTCGAACATCACCGGGGTCGCCACGGCGGCGACCACCTCGACCGACATCGCCCAGCAGATGGGCACCGCCGTCGCCGACCTGGCCCGGCTCGCGGGCGAGCTCGCCGACGAGGTCGCGACCTTCACCTGCTGAGCCACCGACCAGGGCCCCGGGGCTCGGCCCCGCAGCTCAGCCCTCGAACACCGTGCGCATCCCGGCCGCCTGCTCCCGCAGGTAGACCGGCACGACATCGGTCGGCACGGCACGGGTGAGCACCGAGCCGCCGTCGTGCACCGACCCGTCCCACGCGTCGACCCAACGACCCGCGGGCAGGTACACCGACCACTCGTGCACGCCGGGCTCGGTCACCGGCGCGACCAGCACGTCGTCCCCGAGCTGGAACTGGCGCGGGAAGGCCCACACCGCCTCGTCGTGCGGGTGGTCGACGAACAGACCGCGCAGCAGCGGACGGTCGGTCGCGATCGTGCGCCGGGTCTGCTCGGCCAGGTACGGGCGCAGCCGCTCGCGCAGCTGGGCGTAGCGGCGGAACACCGGCACCACGCTGGCGTCACCGCTGGTCTCGGCGACGTTCCACGGCGTGCGGTCGCGCAGCGGCAGCCGGTGGTGGTTGAACTCGGAGTGGTACTGCATGAGCGGCAGGAAGGTCGAGGCGGCCACCGCCCGCAGGTACAGCTCGGCGTCCGGCACCGGGCCGGAGAAGCCGGCGATGTCCCAGCCCCAGTAGACGATGCCGCAGGACGCCGCCGTGATCCCGGCGTGCAGCGAGTGCCGGAACGCCTCCCAGGTCGAGTCCTCGTCCCCCGCCCAGAACGCGCCGTGCGCCTGCGACCCGGTGAACCCGGCGCGGGAGAACGTGACCGGCGCCTTGCCTGCCGAGCGCAGCAGGTCGCCGAACGCCTGCGCGTAGTGCACCGGGACGAGGTTGTTGCCCTCGTCGCCACGCCTGCCGTCGGCGTAGCGCAGCTCGTCGCCCCAGGCGTGCTCGCCGCCGTCGGTCTTGAACCCGTCGACCCCCAGGTCGGTGACGAGGTAGCGCCGGTACGCGGTCCAGGCCTCGCGGCCCGCCGGGGTGGACAGGTCGGGCATGACGGCGCGCGGGAACCACCAGCCGCGGTTGCGGTACGGCTGCCCGTCGGCCTCGCGGACCAGGTGACCGGCCTCGGCGAGCGCGCGACCGTCGGCGAGCACCTGGGCGCACTCCTCCGGGGTGCGCTCGACGTCGTCGCGGGCGATCGTCTCGTCGGTCTTGAGCAGCGGGATCTGCCAGAGCACCACCTTGATGCCGCGGGTGTGCATGTCCGCGACCCAGGCAGCCGGGTCCGGCCAGGCGCCGTCCGACGGGAAGGTGAAGTCCGCGCCGCGCCGGGGTGAGCCGTCCGTGTGCCGGGCGTAGCGGGCGTCGCGGAACTCGGTGATGCCGACCTCGTCGCTCCACGCCTCGACCACGACGACGCCCACCGGGATGTCGAGCTCGGCGTGGGTGTCCATCCGTCGGGTGACGATCTGCTGGCTGTTCCACTCGTTGCCCGAGGCCCACAGCGAGAACACCCAGTCCGGCAGCTCGGCCGCCCGGCCCACCTGGTCGCCGAACGCCCGCAGCACGGTCGCCACGTCCCCGTCCCACACGTCGACGTCGAGCGTGGGGGCGGCCGAACCGTCCAGCGCCGCCTCGACGACGAGCTCGTCGGGCGTGGCCGCACCGACGTCGAACCAGGTGCGGCGGCTGGTGCGGACGTGGAAGCCCCAGCCGTCAGCGCCGACGACGTGCGCGAACGGCATCGGCAAGTAGGTTCGCCCGTGCCGGCCCTGACCCTTGTACTGCTCGAAGACGACCGCGTCGGGGGTCCGTCCGCGCTGGTCGACCGCGTCGAACCGTTCGCCGAACCCGACGACGTGCTCCGTCGGCGCCAGCCGCAACGCGAACCGCACCCGGTGCACACCGTCGGCATCGGCCCACCACTGCACCGACCCGGGCACCAGCCGGGGGTGCTCCGCGGCGCCGGCGACCCGCAGCGTGCCGCGTCCGGGCTGCCAGCGGCCCGCGCTCACCGGGTACCAGGGGCCGGTCCAGGCGGTGCCGTCGGGCAGTCGCGCCTCGAACCGGTACCGGGCGCCACCCTCGGCCTGCAGCGGGGGGAGCAGCGCGTGCCAGGCCCCGTCCTGGTGCAGCGCCGAGGCCTGCACCTCGGCCAGGTGCCCCTCGCCGCCGGCCAGGGCGGCCGGGTCGACGCCCGCGGCGGCCCCGGGGCTCAGCGCTACCGCGGTGTCATCGCCCCAGCCGTCGAGCCGGCAGACCACGTCGACCAGGCCACCGCTCACCACGACCCCCACCGTGACGGGTTCGCCGAGCTGCGGCCGGACGGGGACGCGCTGGTCCACCGAGGCCGCGTACGGGTGCCCGTCACCGGCGGGGCGGTGCCGGACGGCGGGGGCGGGGCTGCTGGTCATCGTGGTCTCCGGATGCTGCGGGACGGGCTGGGAGGGTCGGACGGGTGGGGAGCCGGGCGGGGGTGCAGGGGCGACCAGGCTCAGGGCTGGCCGAGGTCGTGCCACAGCCGCAGGTACTGGCCGTGGCTCCACAGCAGCGGTGTGGCGACCTCGCCCCAGCGCTCGACCCACTCGGCCCGGTGCGCCGGGGCGAGCAGGTGGTCGGCGACCTGCTCGGGCAGCAGACCGTCGGCGGTCGCCGTCGAGGCGGCCCAGTCCAGCGCGGCCCGCGCGCCGGGGGCGTCACCGGTGGCCAGCAGCCCCTGACCGAGCAGACAGCTGAGCAGCGGCCACTGCCCGCCGCCGTAGAACACGTCGTCGCCGAACCGGTGCACCCCGCCGTCGACAGCGAGCGAGGTGCGCACCGCCCGGACCGTGCCGACGGCGACCGGGTCGGCCGGGTCGAGCCAGCGCATCGGGCCCACCAGCGCGCACAGCGAGGCGTCCGGGTCGGTGCGGCCGAACCACTTGGTGAGGTGCCCGTCGATGGTGCCGCGCTCGGCGACCAGCGCCCTGATCTGCGCGGCGGCCTGCTGCGCGCGCCGGGCCCGGTCGCCGTCGAGCACACCTGCGGTGAGCACCGCCTCGAGCCCCGCGCCGATGCAGCCGAGGGTCGAGACGTGCACCTGCTCGCTGTGCTCCTCCCACCAGTCGAAGCACGGCCGGCGCCAGGAGGCCACGAGGTAGTCGACGGACAGCTCGATCGCACCGGCCCAGCGGCCCAGGTCGCGCCCGTGCCGCCGGGCGTGCTCGACCACGGCCCACAGCCACGTGCCGTAGCCGTCGAGCTGGAAGTCCCACCAGTCGTCGTCCGCGATCGCGCCGTCGAACCGGAACCGGGCGGGCAGCATCTGGTCGTCCGGCACCGGGTGCCCGTCGCGTGCGCCCGCGACCACCGCGGCGACCGTGCCCGCCTGCTGCGCCAGCGTGCCGGCGCACCAGTCGAAGAAGCTGTCCGCCGACCCGACCGCCCCGGCCGCCGAGGCGCCGTCGGCGATGAACGAGCCGTCGCGGAACCAGCAGAACCCGCGGTAGGCGGAGAACGTGGGGCTGGCCGGGTAGGCGCCCGAGGGCTGCTGGTGGCCGACGATCACGTCGAGCGACGAGGTGGCGAGCGCGGTGAGGGTCGACATGCGGACCTCCGGGGGTGGGTGGCGCGACGGCGCCGGGGACGAGGCGGTCACGCGGGGGACGGCGCCTGCCGTCCCCCGCGTGCCGTGCTCAGCCGAGCAGGGCGTTGACCTCGGTCTCGGCCTGGTCGAGGGCCTGCTGCACGGTGAGCCGGCCGGCGGCCGCCTCGGTGAGCTTCTCGCTGACGACGTCCTGCATCTTGGTCTGGTTGTCCCCGATGGACGGGGCCAGCGCCACGGCGTCGAGCGAGTCGAAGACCGCCTGCCGGTTGGCCGGGGTGCCCTTGGTCAGGTACGACGCGAGCGCGGACTCGTCGGACGTCGGCGGCAGCTCCCACCCGGCGTCGAGGCGCACGCTCACCGTCGTGGGCGAGGAGGTGAGGAACTGGGCCCACTTCTGCGCGGCCTCCTTGTGCGCAGAGGTGGCCGAGACGCCGACCGCGTTGGAGAACAGCGCGCTGGCCTTGGTGGTGTCACCCGGCTCGACCGCGACGTCCCAGCCGAACGGCTGCTGGCCGACGACGCCGAACATCCAGCTGCCGGAGTGCCACATGGCGAGCTTGCCGGCGGTGAACAGGTTCTTGTCGAAGTCCGCCGTGCCCGCACCCTGCTCGGTGGTCGGCATCACGGTGCCGGACTTGCCGACCAGCCACTGCGCGGCGGCCTTGCCTGCCGCGTCGTTGAACGCCGCCTTCTTGCCGTCCTTCGACAGGAACGAGCCGCCGGCCTGCGCGACCGCCTTGTAGAACTCGTAGTAGCTGATCGGCTGGTAGTCGCCCCAGACACCGGCCGAGGCGTTCGTGAGCTTCTCCGCCGCGGCCTTCTCGTCGGCCCAGGTCCAGCTGGAGGTCGGGTAGCTCACCCCGGCCGCGTCGAACAGCGCCTTGTTGTAGAAGAGCACCACCGTGGAGAAGGACGACGGCAGCGCGTACTGGGTGCCGTCGGTCTGGTAGGCGTCGAGGAGCGAGGGCTTGTAGGCCGCGCCGTCGACACCGTCGAGCGGGGCGAGCACCCCGCTGCTCTGCAGCGCCGCGTACCCGGCGTACTCCATGTCGAACACGTCGGCGGCGGTGCCACCGGCGAGGTCGGTCTGCAGCGCCGTGAAGTAGTCGGCGTAGGGCAGCGTCGTGACCTTCACCGTGATGTCGGGGTTCGCGGCCTCGAACGCGTCGACGATCTTCGTGAGGTTGGCCTCGTTGCCGCCGTTGGAGATGAAGTTCGAGTAGGTGATGGTCACCTTCCCGTCGGACGACGAGCTCGCGCCGGAGGACGCCGAGCCGGAGCAACCGGCGAGCGCGAGGGCGGACGCGGTCACCAGGGCGGCGGCCACGCGGGGGGCACGGGACATGACAGATCTCCTTCGATCGATCGGTGAGGTGCGGACTACTTGAGGCCGGTTCCGGCGATGCCCTGGATGATGTGGCGCTGGGCGACGAGGTAGAGCGCGAGCATCGGCAGCACGGAGACCACCGAGCCGGCCATGAGCACGTCCCAGCGGGTCGAGTACTGCCCGACGAGGGACGCGAGCGCGAGCGGCAGGGTCTTGAGCTCGGCGGAGCGCAGGATGACCAGCGGCCACAGGAACGAGTTCCAGCTGCTCATGAACGAGAAGACGGCGAAGGTCGCGACGGCCGGCCGCACCAGCGGCATGACGACCATCCCGAAGATCCGCAGGTGCCCGGCGCCGTCGATGGTGGCGGCCTCGTCGAGCTCACGCGGGACGGTGCTCATCGCCTGGCGCAGCAGGAAGATGCCGAACACCGAGGCCACCCCGGGCAGCAGCACACCGAGGTAGGTGTCGACCAGCCCCCACGTCTTCATCTGCACGAACAGCGGGACGAGCAGCACCTGCATCGGGATCATCATGGTGACCAGGTACGCGGTGAAGACCACCTGCCGGCCGGGGAACTCGATCCGGGCGAACACGTAGGCGGCCAGCGAGCTGGTGACGATCTGCACGACGACGGTGGTGACGGCCAGACCCGCCGAGTTGAGCACGACCCGGGCGAACGGGGTGCGCCGGAACAGCTCGGCGTACCCGGCCCAGGACGGGTCGGCCGGCACGATCGCCGGGGTCGAGCTCAGACCCGCACCGCTGGTGAGCGAGGTGACGACGGTCCACCAGAACGGGAAGAACATGGCCAGCGCACCGAGCGCCAGCACCACCCAGAGCAGGACCGCACGCGGCCGGGAGAGCCTAGGCATCGTGCACCCACCGGCGCTGGCCCCACATCTGCACCACGGTGATCGCCAGGATCACCACGAAGAGCATCCACGACAGCGCGGCGCCCTGACCGGCGTGGGCGTAGTGGAACGTGAGGTCGTAGACCTGCTGGACCACCACCTCCGACGAGCCGGCCGGCCCGCCCCCGGTCATCGCGTACACCTGGTCGAACACCTGGAACCCGTTGATGAGCGAGATGACGACGACGAAGAAGATCGACGGTGACAGCAGCGGGATCGTGATGGACCACAGCCGGCGCCAGGACCCCGCACCGTCGAGCACGGCGGCCTCGACGACGTCCTCGCCGATGGACTGCAGCCCGGCGAGCAGGATGACCATGACGAACCCGAGGTCCTTCCAGGCCGAGGCGATGATCACCGAGGGCATCGCCCATGCCGGGTCGGCCCACCAGCCGGGACCGTCGATGCCGAGCGCACCGAGCACCTGGTTGACCACCCCGACCGACGGGTTGAGCAGCCAGCGCCAGACGAGGGCGACCGCGATCCAGCTGGTGATGACCGGCAGGAAGTAGATGCCGCGCAGCGCGGTGCGACCGCGCAGCGGCTGGTTGAGCGCGAGGGCGAGGGCCAGCCCGCCGATGAGCACGAGCGGCAGGTACCCGGCGACGTACTCGAGCGTGTGCCCGAAGGCGGCCCGGGTGGACGGGTCGGCGAGCAGGTCGGTGTAGTTGCGCAGCCCGACCCAGGTCATGGGCGAGATGAGGTTCCACTTGTGCAGGCTGATCCAGCCGGCCCGCACCATGGGGATGTAGACGAACAGCACGAGCGGCACCGCACTGGGGGCCAGGAAGCCGATGATCACCGGCCACGGGTACCGGCGGCGTCGGCCGCGCGGTGCCGCCGTGCGCTCGAGGGTGGCGGCGGGTGCCGCGAGCGCGGTCATCGCCGCCCGCCCGCGGCCGTCTGGTCGACGAGGCGTTGCCGCACGAGCCGGCCCTGCTCACCGGAGCGCCCGTCGGTCTCGAACGGCGTGGCGAGCACGAGGCTGGCCGCGCCCTGCGCCCAGCGGTCGTCCTGCCACTGCTCGACGGAGACCTCGAGGCCGCGCAGGTGCGGCAGCAGCCCGCGCCGGAAGGCCGGTTCGAAGCCGACGGCCCAGTGCGCCCAGCCCGAGACGCCTTCGCCGAGCAGGATGAGCAGCTCGGGGTCGAGCACGTTGACCACCCCGGCGAGGGTCCAGCCGAGCAGCCGACCGGCCTCGGCGAGCACGGTGCGGGCACCGTCGTCGCCCTCGTAGGCCCGGATGTGCAGCAGCTCGATGGGGTCGCCGTCGCCGATCACACCACGCGCCCGCGCGGCCTGCAGCAGCGCCTGCTCGCCGATGAGGGCCTCGAGGCAGCCTCGGTTGCCGCACTGGCACACCGGTCCGTCGGGCACGACCGGGACGTGGCCGATCTGCCCGGCGCTGCCCGAGCCGCCGCGCAGCACGGTGCCCTCGGCGACGAGCCCGCCGCCGATCCCGGTGCCGAGCGTGACGACGAGGAACGTCTCGTGCGCCCGGCCCTGGCCGTAGAGGGTCTGGGCCAGCGTGAGCGCGTTGACGTTGTTCTCCACGAGCACGGGCAGCTCGTGGTCGCGGCGCAGCGTGGGCCCGACGGGGTACTGCGACCACTGCAGCTGGCTGGAGTCGACGACGCCGCGGGACGGCACGTCGACGTTGCCGGGCAGCCCGACGCCGATGCCGAGCAGCGGTTCGTCGGTGCCGGCGAGGAAGTCCCCGACGAGCTGGGAGAGCCGGGTGAGGGCGTCGGGCGCGAAGGCGTCGTAGGCCTCGGTGGCGGTCCGGGTGACCGCCCCGTCGATGCGGACCTCGACGAGGGTGACGTGGTCGGCGACGACCTTGACCCCGACGGCGTTCCCCGCCGCGGCGGTGAGGCCGAGCAGCCGGGCGGGTCGCCCGCCCTGGGACGGCACCTGGTCGAGCTCGGTGAGCAGCCCGTCGGCGATGAGCTGCTTGGTCAGCTGGGTGATGAGGGCCGAGGAGACGTTGAGCCGCCGTGCCAGGTCGGCACGCGAGGCAGGTCCCTGGGCGCCGATCTGCGCCAGCACGGCCGTGCGGGTGACATCGACCCCACCGCTCGCACGTGACATCCTCAACCCCTTTGTTAAGTCCTTTAGTTACCCTAGAGCAGGGTCGTCAGGACGCGCAAGGGGGTGCCGGCAACCGCTCCGGCTGCGGTTCGCGCCGGCGCCGGTTAGCGTCATCGATGCGCCGCAGCAGGGGCTCCGAGCGCCGGCCGGAAGGAGCTGACGTGTCGGACCGGAGCGGCAGTGCACGACGCCCTCCGGCAGGTCGCCACCGCCACCCCGAGGACGTGCTGCGCCTGCAGGAGGCGCTGCTCCCGACCTCCGTCCCGCTGCTGCCGCACGCCGACGTCGCCGCCACCTACGTGCCCGCCTCGCGCCCGCAGGACGTCGGCGGCGACTGGTTCGACGCCGCCTCGCTCGCCGACGGCCGGCTCGTGCTGTCCGTCGGCGACGTCGTGGGCAGCGGGCTCGACGCGGTCGCCGTCATGGGCCAGCTGCGTGCGGTGCTGTCCGCCCGCCTGTTCGAGTCCGCCTCCCTGCCGCAGGCCGTCGACGCCGTCGAGGCGCTCGCGTCACGGACCTCCGGCGCCTTCGCCACCACGCTGTGCGCGGCCACGCTCGACCCGGCGACCGGCACACTCGACTACCTCACCCGCGGCCACCCCGGTCCGTTGGTGCTGAGCGCCCGCGGCGCCCGGCGGCTGCCCCCCACCGGCGACGGGCCGCTCGGCACCCGGCACGGCGGCGCCGTCGGCAGCACCCGGCTCGAGGTCGGCGACACGGTGCTGCTGTTCACCGACGGGCTGTTCGAGCACCCCGACCTCGAGCCCGGCGCCGGTCTGGCCCGGGTGCTCGACGTCGCCGACGGTCTCGCGCGCGGCGGGCGCGACCTGTCCCCGCAACGGCTGTGCGCCGACCTCACCGACGAGCTCGGCATCCGAGGCTTCGCGGACGACGTCACCCTGCTCGCCGTGCGCTACCGGTCGGCGCCGGCCTCGCTCGACCTGGAGCTCACCGGCGGCGCCGAGCGGCTCGGGCACGTGCGGGCCGCGTTCGGCGACTGGGCGCACGACCTGGGCCTGGCCCGCGAGGACCGGCGCCGCCTCGTGCTGGGGGTGAGCGAGCTGGTCGCCAACGCCGTCGAGCACGGGTACGGGGGCCGCCCCGGTGGCCCCGTCCGGGTGCACGCCGAGCTCACCGGAACCGCGATGGTGCTGGTGAGCGTCACCGACCAGGGCACCTGGCGTGAGCCCACCCCGCACCCCGGCGACCGCGGGCGCGGACTGTCGATGAGCGCCGCGCTCGGGCTGCGGATCGAGCTCGGCATCGAGCCCGGCGGCACCCGGGCGACCATCGAGACGCCGGCCCGGCGCGCCCTGCAGCTGGTGCCCGGCCACCCGCTCGACACCGTCGTGAGCGA
Source organism: Cellulomonas citrea (assembly GCF_009829685.1). Lineage (GTDB taxonomy): Bacteria > Actinomycetota > Actinomycetes > Actinomycetales > Cellulomonadaceae > Cellulomonas > Cellulomonas citrea. Next base: position 3,400 of record NZ_VWSD01000062.1, on the reverse strand, counting down.
ACCGGCCAGGCTCACCATCGAGGCCTCCGACCACGCCGTCGTGCACGTCTCCGGGCCGCTCACGTCGCGCAGCACGGCGCTGCGGCTGGCCGCCGAGGTGCGCCGGGTCTCGCGCAACGGCCTGGTCCCGGTGCAGGTCGACGTGCGCAAGGTGACGCACCTGGGCAGCATCGGCATCGCCGTCCTCGAGGAGCTGCTCGAGCTGGCCGGGGCGCACGACGTGCAGGTGGTGGCCACCGGCGGCTCGGCCGCCGCCCAGGCGCTCGAGCTGGCCGGCACCCCCTTCACCGACGCGCGCTGAGCGGCCGCACCGGGCCGCGGCGGCGAAAAGCCCTCGCGCGGGCGCGCACCGGTCGGCACGCTGACCCGATGACCACCGTCACCGAGCTCGCCCCGCCCACCGGCCCCGACGACCCCGACCTGGCCGCGCTGCTCGAGGCCGAGCTCGACATCCTCGCCGACGTGTGGGGCCACCACGACTTCGCCACGACGGGCCGCGAGCGCTGGGGCCAGGTCGCCGACACGCGCGACGTCCGCCACGTCGTGCTCGTCGCGCGGGAGGGCTCCGAGGTGCTCGGCTACTCCGAGCTCGAGATCCCGGTGCTCGACAACGACCACCTGCTCTACGCAGACCTGGCCGTGCGCCCGGCCCACCGCCGCAGGGGCCTGGGTGCGGCGCTGTGGGAGGCGACCTGCGACCTGGCCCGCCGGGAGGGACGACGCACCGTCCTGGCCGGGGTGGACCAGCGCACCGAACCGGCGCCCGGCCCCGGCACCCTGGCCCCGGCGACCGGCTCGGGCCTGGTGCGCGCGGACCAGCCCGGGGTGCGGTTCGCCCTCGACCGCGGGCTCACGCTCGAGCAGGTGGACCGCTACTCGGTGCTCCGGGTGCCGCTGCCGCCGTCCGAGCTCGCGGCGCACCACGACGGCGCCGCCGCAGTCGCCGGACCGCACGGGTACGAGGCCGTCACCTGGGTCGACCGCTGCCCCGACGCGCTCGTCGACGGGCTCGCCGTCCTCGAGCAGGCGATGAGCACCGACGCCCCGCTCGGTGGCGTCGACTGGCACGAGGAGCCCTGGGACGCCGCCCGGGTCCGACGGATGGAGGACCGGCGCGCGCTCTCCGGTCGGCGCACGCTCACCGCCGGTGCCGTGCACCGGGCGACCGGGGAGCTCGCGGCGTTCAGCCAGATCGTGCTGCCGGCGCGCCCGGACTTCGCCTGGCAGGTCGACACCCTGGTCCGCGCCGACCACCGCGGGCACCGGCTCGGCATGCTGGTCAAGACCACCAACCTGGCCCTGCTCGCCCAGCAGGCCCCGGGCGTGCGGCGGGTCGGCACCTGGAACGCCGAGGAGAACGCCCCGATGCTCGCGATCAACGTCGCCCTCGGGTTCGCCCGGTCGGGCGGGTCGAGCACCTGGCAGCGCGAGCTGTAGGCCCACGCCGCCGGTCGGCCGGTCAGGACGCGGGGACCGGCGCCCGCCACCAGTCGCCCCAGCGGCGCACCACCTCGGCGCGCAGCCGGTCGTCCAGCCCGTAGGTGGACAGCACGACGTCGATCTCACCGTGCGGCGGGCGGACGGCCGCCGGGTGCTCCATGACGACGAGCAGCGACTCGGCGAACCCGTGCAGGTGCACCCCGAACTGCAGGGCCGTGCGGTAGAGCAGCGTGCCGCCCACCATCGTGCCGTCCGGCCGACGGGCCGCGACGTGCCCTCCGACCGGCACCCCGTGCACCCCGTGCAGCCCGATCCGGTCGAGCAGCCGTTCACGCGGCGGTCCGGCGTCCAACCGCCGGGCCGTCCAGGTGTGGCGGTCCTCGCCCGGGTGCACGGCGAGGGCGAACCGCAGCTGGTGGGCGTCGGCGGTCCAGGACTCGTCGAGCGAGTCGCGCACGCCGTCGTAGAACGACAGCCCCTCGTGGCTGGGCCGGTCGACGACGAGCAGGGTGCGCGCCGGGTCACCCGTCGGCGCCAGCCCCAGCACGGTGCCGTCCGACCAGTGCAGCTCGCGCCGGCGTCCGTCGTTGACCACGCGGGCCGCGGCGAAGAACACCCGGTCGATGCGTTCGTCCAGGTCAGGGGCCTCCCAGGCGAACCAGCGGCGGATCAGTGCGCGGTCGCGAAGATGTGCCCAGGCCGTGTCGGCGTCGGCGTTCAGGTCCAGCGCCACGATGCGGCGGCGATCGAGCGTCATTGCACATCACCTCACCCCCGACGGTACGCGGCGACGGACGGCGGAGCGACCGAACGCGAGGTCAGGACGGGACCAGGGCCAGCGCGGTCGGGTCGATCGTGAGGTGCACACGCCCGCCGGGCTCCGCCCACCAGCCCACCGGGGCGCGCGCCGTGAGGGCGCCCAGGCCGGGCACCTCGACGTCGACCTCGGTGCGGCCCCGCCGGGCGTGCACCCGTCGCACCGTGCCGACGAGCGGCGAGTCCGTCGCCCGGGAGCCACCCGCAGGGGCGTCCTCGTGCGCACCGTCGTGCACGACGAGCGCACCGGGAGCCAGCGCGACGACCCCACCCGCGGACGCACGGTCCCGCACCGCACGGTCCCCCACCGCACCGTCGAGCGCCGCGCGCAACGGCGCCGCCGCCGGGTCGTCGACCGCGACGAACGCCTCGTAGCCGAGGAACCGGGCGACCTCCTCCGAGGCCGGCGCCCGCCACAGCCGGGCCGGGGTGTCGATCTGGGCGATCCGGCCGGCGGCCATCACCGCGACCTCGTCGGCCACCGCGAACGCCTCGTCCTGGTCGTGCGTGACGAACACCGCCGTCGTCCCGGTGGTCTCGAGCACCGCGCGCAGGTCGGTGGCGAGGCGGTCGCGCAGCGCGCGGTCGAGGGCGGAGAGCGGTTCGTCGAGCAGCAGCAGCCGGGGCCGGGGGGCCAACGACCGGGCGAGGGCGACGCGCTGCCGCTCCCCGCCGGACAACGTCGCGACGTCGCGCCGCTGCGACCCCGGCAGCCCCACGAGCTCGAGCAGCCGGGCCACCTGCGGGGCCCGCTCCGGCCCGCGGGGCAGCCCGTAGCCGACGTTGCCTGCGACGTCCCGGTGCGCGAACAGCTGACCGTCCTGGAACAGCAGCCCGAACCCGCGCCGGTGCACCGGGACCTCACCGACGTCTGCCCCGTCCCACGTCACCTGCCCGGCGACGGGCCGTTCCAGCCCGGCGACCGCCCGCAGCAGCGAGGACTTGCCGCAGCCGGACGGGCCGAGCAGCGCGAGAACCCGCCCGGGGGCGAGGGTCAGGTCGACCCCGTCGACGGCGCGCCGCGCTCATGGACCTGGACTGCACGGTCTACATGGGTGAGGAGGACACCCGCCGCCAGGCGCTCAACGTCGCTCGGATGCGGCTGCTGGGTGCCGAGGTCGTGCCGGTGAAGATCGGCTCACGC
>NZ_VWSD01000061.1 GCF_009829685.1 Cellulomonas citrea | reverse complement strand
GACCGCGGTGGACGGCGTGCCGGGGATGGGCTCGGACTTCGGCGGGCCGCCGGCGCTGCTGCCGGCGTTCGCGCTGCTCGGGTTCGTCGTGGCGGGCCGCAAGATCCGCTGGCGCAGCGCGCTCCTCGTGCTGGGCGCGGCGGCGGCCGTCGTCATCGGCCTCGCGCTGCTCGACTACGCCCGGCCCGCGACCGACCGCACCCACCTGGGCCGGTTCGTCGCGACGGTCGTCGGCGGCGGGCTGTGGCCGGTGCTCGGGCGCAAGATCGCGACCAACCTGCGGGTGCTCACCTCGTGGCGCTACGTGCTGGCGACGGCGGCCGGGACGGCGCTCACCGTCGCGGCCGTCGGCGGCCCCGGGCGCTGGGGGCCACCGCGCCTGCCGCGCGAACCGCTCACCGGTCTGGTGCGCGACGAACCCCTGCTGCGCCCGACGACGACGGCCGTGGCGGTCGCGATGGTGCTGGGCTTCCTGGTGAACGACTCGGGCATCGTCATCCCGGCCACCGGGCTGGCGCTGGCCGTGCCGTGCCTCGTGGCCCTCGCCGCGAGCTGGCGGCTGGAGCGGCTCAGCGCGTCTTCGACCGCAGGGTCGACGCCGCGTACCGCACCCGACGGGCGTTGATCGCGAGCTGCACGTCCCGGTACTGCGCCGCGCGGTGCAGCTGACCGCGCAGGTCGGAGCCGGACGGCCGGTGCTTGAGCTCGCACGGCACCTCGAGCACCCGGAACCCGGCGCGCAGCAGGTCGATCGTCATGCCGACCTCGACGCCCCAGCCCCGGGCCAGCGGGGTCGCGGCCTCGTAGGCCTCCCGGGTGAGGCAGCGCATCCCGGACAGCGGCTGGGTGGGCGTCCAGCCGGTGAGCTGGGTGATCGCCCGCCGGGCCGCACCGGTGACGAAGCCGTGGCCGCCGGCACCGGGCTGCGGGGGCAGCGTCGCGATGGTGACGTCGACCTCACCGCTGAGCACCGGTGCGACGAGCGGTGCGGTGTTCACCGCGGTATCGGCGAGGTCGCCGTCGAGGAACAGCAGCGCACGGGCGGGCCGTTCGGGGGTGTCCCGCATCGCCACGACGGCGGCCCCGGTCTCCATCGCGGCCGCCTTGCCGCGGTTGTGCGAGTGCCGGACGACGACGGCCCCGGCGTCCCGCGCGACGTGCTGGGTCGCGTCCTCCGACCCGTCGTCGACGACGAGCACGAGGTCGACGTGCGGGATGGCCCGGGCCGCACGGACCGTCGCGGCGATGCGCCGGGCCTCGTCCTTCGCCGGGATGACAGCGGCGACCCGCAGCCGCGGCTTGCTGGTGCGGGCCGGGCGTCCCGGCTCCGGGGTCACGCTCACGCGACCCACCCTATCGATCTGTCGATGTCGAGCGTCGTCAGCGCAGCGTGACCTGCCGGGCGACGAGGCCGGCGCGGGCACGGCGGGCATTGGCGTCGAGCGGGGTCTCGTCGGCGATGGCCTCGAAGAACCGGGGGGCGAACGCGGCGAGCGCCGCCTGGGTGTCCTCCGGCTCGCTGCCGCGTGCCAGCTCCCACACCGGCACGACGATCCCGCAGGACCGGAAGTAGCCGAGGAAGCGACCGCCGTCGAAGGCCGAGGCGCGGGCCCCGTGCAGGCGGGCCAGACCGTCGAGCACCTGCTGCTCGCCGAGCGGCTGGGCCCAGCGCAGGTACTCCTTCGCACCCATCCGGGTCCAGTACGCGGCGTCGACGCCCTCGAGCCGGGCGGTGCGCAGGATCCCGGCGTCGGCGTCCTGCAGCGCCTGCTCGATCTGCGGGGTGCGCTCGACGGTCGGGTCCAGCCAGTACTCGAAGGAGTCGCGGACGGTGACCTCGAAGGGCACCGTCAGGTCGAGCACGTCCTGCAGACGCGGCCCGGGGGTCGGCAGGCCGAGGGTCTCCACGGCGGTGCCGGGCTCGCTCTCGATGGCGCGCAGCAGCGCGGCGGCCAGGTCGCGGCTGGCGTCGCCGGAGCCGCCGAGGGTCTGCAGCGCGAGGAGCAGCTGCCCGTCGGTGCGGTGCAGCGCGTGCCAGGCCGACGGCAGCGCGGTGGTGACGACGACGTCGCGCGCCCCGTGCTCGGCCGTGGTGCGGGCGGTCGCGGTGGCGGCCGGCACCAGCTCCTTGAGCGCCACCCAGTCCGGCTCGGCGGGGAGGGTCTCGAACGGTCGCAGGACGAAGTCACCGGTGGCCATGCCCGCAGGCTACCGGGCCGACCCCAGCGCGCCGCGCGCGGTGCACGACGCTGCGCCAGGTGCGGTCCCCCGACGGTGCACGACGCGCGGGCGCGGCCCCGGGACCCTCGGGCTGGGCCAGTGTCGGCAGGATGAGAGAGGATCGCGGCATGGACCCGCGCGCCGGAACCCTCGCCCAGCCCGCCGACCTCATCGACGTGGACACCCTCGTCGCGGCGTACCACGACCTCGTCCCGGACCCGGACGACCCACGCCAGCAGGTGGTGTTCGGCACCAGCGGCCACCGCGGCAGCGCCTTCGACACGGCGTTCAACGAGGCGCACATCGTCGCGATCACCGCGGCGATCGTGGAGTACCGGCGCAACCAGGGCACCGATGGCCCGCTGTTCATCGGCCGCGACACGCACGGCCTGTCCGAACCGGCCTGGGCCACGGCGCTCGAGGTGCTGGCCGCCGCGGGTGTCGAGGTGCACGTCGACGCGCGCGACTCCTGGACGCCGACGCCGGCCGTGAGCCACGCGATCCTGCGGCACAACGGTGCGGGTTCGTCGCAGGGCGTGCGCACCCAGGGCCCGGGCCTGGCCGACGGCATCGTCGTGACCCCGAGCCACAACCCGCCGCGCGACGGCGGCTTCAAGTACAACCCGCCGCACGGCGGCCCCGCCGGGTCGGACGCGACCGGCTGGATCGCGGACCGGGCCAACCAGATCCTGCGCGGCGACTGGCGGCAGGTCCCGCGGGTGCCCCTGGCCCGGGCGCTGGCGGCCGACACCACGAAGAAGCACGACTACCTGAGCTCGTACGTCGACGACCTGGCGAACGTCGTCGACCTCGACGCGATCCGGGCCGCCGGGGTGCGCATCGGCGCCGACCCGCTGGGCGGGGCGAGCGTGGAGTACTGGGGCGAGATCGGCGAGCGCTACGGCCTCGACCTCACCGTGGTGAACCCGACCGTCGACCCGCGCTGGGCGTTCATGACGCTCGACTGGGACGGCAAGATCCGGATGGACTGCTCGTCGCCGTACGCCATGGCGAGCCTGGTGGCGCGGATGCAGGGCGATGCGCCGTACGACATCGCGACCGGCAACGACGCCGACTCCGACCGGCACGGCATCGTCACGCCGGACGCCGGGCTGATGAACCCCAACCACTACCTGGCGGTGGCCATCGCCTACCTGTTCGGCGGGGCGCGCCCGGGCTGGGGCGCCGGCACCGCGATCGGCAAGACGCTGGTCTCGTCCTCGCTCATCGACCGGGTCGCCGCCTCGCTCGGCCGCACGCTGCTCGAGGTGCCGGTCGGCTTCAAGTGGTTCGTGCCCGGGCTGGTGGACGGGTCGGTCGGGTTCGGCGGCGAGGAGTCGGCGGGCGCGAGCTTCCTGCGCAAGGACGGCACGGTCTGGACGACGGACAAGGACGGGCTGCTCCCGGCGCTGCTGGCCTCCGAGATCCTGGCCACCACCGGCCGGTCGCCGAGCCAGCACCACGCCGAGCTGGTGGAGCGGTTCGGGCAGTCCTGGTACGCCCGGATCGACGCCGCCGCGAGCCGCGAGGAGAAGGCGACCCTGGCCGCCCTGTCCCCCGAGCAGGTGAGCGCCACGTCGCTGGCCGGTCAGGAGATCACGGCCAAGCTCACCGCGGCCCCCGGCAACGGTGCGTCGATCGGCGGCCTCAAGGTGACGACGAAGGACGCGTGGTTCGCCGCGCGCCCGTCCGGCACTGAGGACGTCTACAAGATCTACGCCGAGTCGTTCGTCTCGGCCGAGCACCTCGCGCGGGTGCAGGACGAGGCGAAGCAGGTGGTCTCGGCCGCGCTGGCCTGACGAGGCCGGGCGGCGCACACCCGGCCGGGCGTGCGCCGTCCGCCGCAGGGTCAGCGCTCGACGGCAGGCTGGTCCACCAGGTCCTGGTAGTCCGGGTGGCGGCGCAGCCACTCGCGCACGTACGGGCAGTAGGCGACGATCTGCCGTCCCGACGCCCGCACCTGGTCGAGCGCCCCACGGACGAGCTGTGACGCGACGCCCTGACCCTCGTGGGCCGGGTCGACCTCGGTGTGGGTGAACGCCAGCAGCGGCCCGATCCGCTCGTAGTCGGCCTCGCCGATCCGTTGCCCGTCCGCCGTGCGGATCTCGAACCGTCGCCGATCGGGGACCTCGACCACCTGGAGACCTTCGGGCTGCGTCATGGACAGATCGTCACCCGCCGCGCGCGCCCCCGCCCGCCGAGGGCCCCGCGGGTGTGTCGCAGGTCGATGAGAGGATGTCCTGATGCTCAGCCCCTACCGCGACGTGCTCGCACGCCCCGGGGCCCTGCGATTCTCCGCCGCCGGCGTCCTGGCCCGGATGCCGATGTCCATGGTCGGCATCGGCACCGTGCTCATGGTCCAGGCGGTGTACGGCAGCTACGGCCTGGCCGGTCAGGTGAGCGGGGCGTACATCGTCGCGCAGGCGGTGTGCAGCCCGGTGCTCGCCAACCTGGTGGACCGGTACGGCCAGGCCCGGGTGATGCGCCCCGCCGTCGCGGTGAGCGCGGTGGGGCTGACGGCGCTGCTGGTCGCGGGGATGCTCAAGGCCCCGTCGGCGTGGGTGTTCGTCGCGGCGGTGGTCACCGGGGCCGGGATGGGTCCGTTCGGGGCCCTCGTCCGGGCGCGCTGGACGCTGCTGCTGCGCGACGAGCCCGCCCGGCTGCACGCTGCCTACTCCTGGGAGTCGGCGCTCGACGAGGTCGTCTTCATCATCGGGCCGGTCATCACGACGGTGCTGGCCACCTCGGTGCACCCGACCGCGGGGCTCGTGGTGCCCGGGGTGGCGATGGTCGTCGGCGGGCTGTGGTTCCTGGCCCAGCGCCGGACGGCCCCGCCCCCGGCGCCGCGGTCCACCCCGCGCCCGCGCGGCACGGTGCTCACCGCGCCGGGGATGGGGGCGCTGCTCGCGGTGTTCGTCGCGATCGGCTCGATCTTCGGCGCGACCGATGTCGCGACCGTGGCGCTGGCCACCGAGCAGGGGCACAAGGCGCTCGCCGGGGTGATCCTCGGGGCGTTCGGGGTGGGCTCGCTGCTCGCCGGGCTGGTCTACGGCACGCGGGCGCTCACCGTCCCGCTGTCGCGCCGGTTCCTCGTCGGCACGGTGGCGCTGGCGCTGTGCATCAGCTCGTTCGCCCTGGTCACGAACCTGTGGGAGCTCGCGATCGCGATGCTCGTCACCGGGCTCACCATCGCCCCGACGATCATCAACGGCAACGCGCTGGTCTCGGTGCTCGTGCCGGGGCACCGGCTCACCGAGGGGCTCACGTTCCTGGGCACCTCGATCGGGGTGGGGGTGAGCGTCGGCTCGGCGGTGGCCGGCGCGATGATCGATGCGCACGGCTCGCGGGGTGGCTTCTTCGTGGCTGCGGCGGCCGGGATCGTCGTGCTGGTGAGCGCCCTGGCCGCCGCGCCGACGCTGCGGCGGCAGTCGTTCGTGGAGACGGCCGACCCGGAGGCCTGAGCGCGCGACGCGCCCGAGGATGTGACAAAGGTCCTAGGTGCGCGTAATGATGGGATGAATTCGGATCTCATCGGAGGGTCTTCCCATGGCGCGTCGCACGCTCGCCGACCAGCTCATCAGCCAGCTCATCGCCGCCGGGGTGCGGCACGTCTACGGGATCGTGGGCGACAGCCTCAACCCCGTCGTCGACGCCATCCGGCGGGCCAAGGACGGCGGTGCCGACATCTCCTGGGTGCACGTCCGGCACGAGGAGGCCGGTGCCTTCGCCGCCGCCGCCGAGGCCGAGCTCACCGGCCGCCTCGCCGTCTGCGCCGGGTCCTGCGGCCCGGGGAACCTGCACCTCATCAACGGCCTGTACGACGCCAACCGCAGCCGCGTCCCCGTCCTGGCCATCGCCTCGCACATCCCCAGCCACCAGATCGGCACCGGGTACTTCCAGGAGACCCACCCCGACCGGCTCTTCGTCGAGTGCTCGGTGTACTCGGAGATGATCAGCTCGGCCACGCAGGCGCCCCGCGTCATCCGCTCGGCCATCCACCACGCCTACGGCGCCCCGGGCGTCGCCGTGCTCACGCTGCCGGGTGACGTCGCCGACGCCGACGCGGTCGAGGACGGGATCGACGTGCTGCTGCCGCCGCCCGCCCCGCACGTGGTGCCCGACGCCGGTGCGCTCGCCGCCCTGGCCGAGGCCATCGACGCCGCCGAGAAGGTCACCTTCTTCGCCGGCGCGGGCGTCAAGCACGCCGCCAAGGACGTCATCGCGCTGGCCGACAAGGTCGCCGCCCCCGTCGGGCACACGCTGCGCGGCAAGGAGTGGATCCAGGAGGACAACCCGTTCGACGTCGGCATGTCCGGGCTGCTCGGCTACGGCGCCTGCCAGACCGCGATGGAGGGCGCCGACCTGCTCGTGCTGCTCGGCACCGACTTCCCGTACGACCAGTTCCTGCCCGCCGACGTGCGCACCGCCCAGGTCGAGATCGACCCCACCCACCTGGGCCGCCGCACCCGCAACGACCTCGTCGTGCTCGCCGACGTCGGCGAGACGGTGCGCGCGCTGCTGCCGCTCGTGACCAAGAAGAAGGACCGCCGGTTCCTCGACAAGATGGTCGCCAAGCACCACAAGGCCATGTCCGGGGTGGTCGGCGCCTACACCAAGGACGTCGAGCACACCCTGCCGATCCACCCCGAGTACGCCGCCGTCGTGCTCGACGAGGAGGCCCGCTCGAACGCGGTCTTCACCGTCGACACCGGGATGGGCAACGTGTGGGCCGCGCGCTACATCACCCCGACCGGCGGGCGCCGCGTCATCGGCTCCTTCCTGCACGGGTCCATGGCCAACTCGCTCTCGCACGCGATCGGCGCCGCGATGGCCACCCACGACCCGAAGGCCCGCAAGGACGACCAGCGCCAGGTGGTGGCGATCGTCGGCGACGGCGGGCTGTCCATGCTGCTCGGCGAGCTCATCACCGTCGTGCAGTACGACCTGCCGGTGAAGATCGTCGTGTTCGACAACGCCACGCTCGGCATGGTGCGGCTGGAGATGCTGGTCGACGGGCTGCCGTCGTACGCCACCGACTCCCCGTCGGTCGACTACGCGGCGCTGGCCTCCTCGCTCGGCATCCCGTCCACCCGGGTCACCGAGCCGACCAAGATCCGCGAGGCCCTGCGCGAGGCGTTCGCGCACGACGGACCGGCGCTCGTCGACCTGGTGACCGACCCGCGCGCGCTGTCCATCCCGCCGAAGATCACCGCCAAGCAGATCACCGGCTTCACCGCGGCGATGAGCAAGGAGGTGCTCGGCGGCGGGCTGGGCGAGGTCATGGCGATGGCCCGATCCAACCTGCGCAACGTGCCGCGCCCCTGACCACGCGCGGAGCGCCCACGCCGGCCGGGCGTGGGCGCTCCGCCACCTCGGCGCACCGGGACTCAGACCGGACGTTCCCGGCCGGGTCCGTCGCTCAGGCGGTGCGCTCGCGGCTCACCCGACCGCCGCCGCGGGTCTTGGCCCGGTACATGGCGCGGTCCGACCTCCCCAGCAGCAACCCGGCCTCGTCACCGGTGGTGCCGAGCGCGACGCCGACGCTCGCGCCGACGCCGATGAGACGCCCGTTGACCTGCACCGACGCGCGTTCGACGGCGACCAGAGCCCGGGCCGCGATCCGCTCCACGGCGATCTCGTCGGCACCGCGGACGAGCACCGCGAACTCGTCGCCACCGAGCCGCCCCACCTCGGTGCCCGGCAGCGACCGGAACGAGGCGGTGAGCGACTGGCCGACCTGCCGCAGCAACGCGTCCCCCACACCGTGGCCGTAGGAGTCGTTGACGGCCTTGAACTTGTCCAGGTCGATGAAGACGAGCCCCACCAGCTCGCCGGACGACAGGTCACTCAGGGACGTGGTCAGCCGTTCGGAGAAGGCGCTGCTGTTGAGCAGCCCGGTGAGCTGGTCGTGGTCCGCCAGGTAGGCGAGCCGCTCCTCGAGCGCACGCTCGGCCGTGACGTCGGCGAGCACGCCGTGGTAGACCGGGCGGCCGTCGGAGTCGAGCACCACCGAGGCCGAGTCGCGCACCCAGATGATGGTCCGGTCCCGTCGCAGCATGCGGTAGGTGAGCGGGGACGTGCTCGGGGACGGGCCTCGGGAGGCGAGGTCGACGTCGCCGGCGAGCGCGACAGCCCTGTCGTCGGGGTGCAGCTGCCGGTACCAGAGCGTGGGGTCGGCCAACCACTCCTCGACGGTGAACCCGAGCAGCCGCTCGATCTGCGGGCTGACGTACAGCCAGCGGCCGTCGGCCCCCGGCTCGGCCGCGTAGACGATCGCCGGCAGCCGCTCGACGAGCACCCGGTACTGCGCCTCGGCCGCACGCAGCTCGGCCTCGAGCCGGTGCCGTTCGGTGACGTCGGTGAGGCGGATGTGCGTGCTCACCGAGCCGTCGCGCTCGTCGCGCAGCAGCGTGAACTCGAGGAAGGCCCAGATGGCGGTCCCGTCGGGCAGCTCGAGCCGGCGCTCGGTCGCGATGAGGGTGGATCCCTCGGGACCGGACCGGCTCGGGTCGGCCGGTGCGACCTCGCCGTCGCAGGGCAGCCGCAGCCAGCGTCGGGCCCAGGGCCCGAACCGTTCGGTGTCGCAGTGCACGAGCCGCCGCATCGAGGGGTTGACGTAGGTGCAGCACCCGTCGGGCTCCAGGACCGCCAGGCCGACCGGGCTGGTGTCCACGACCGTCCGGAACACGCCGGCGTCGCTCGGCCCGGCGTCGGCAGGGTGCCGGGGGCACGGCCGGTCGAGGAACTCGGCTCCGGTGGCCGCGCCCCACGCGCTGCCGGGGTCGACGGCGACGGCGGTGCGGGGCTCGGCGGCGGCAGGGTCGACGGCGGAACCCGCCGACCCACCTGCTCGCACGTCCACCGCAGCCACCTCTCGACGGCACCGACCCCGGGGGGTGCCTCACCCCCGTCCACCGTGAGCCTGCGGGGTGCCGCACCCAGGGTCAAGGATGGAAATGTCCGGACTTGGCCCGATTCACCCAGATGGGTCTGGCCGGCGCTCCTGTGGTCACGGCCCGCTGTGCGCCCGCTGGGTGGACGCTGGTGGTCGCGCTCCCACGACGTCCGGCGTCGGCCACGGCACGGCAGGGCCGGGCGCTCACGGCGTCGGATGCGCCGCGTCGTACCGCCAGAAGGTGCGCTGCAGCCCGACCGCCAGCCACAGCAGCCCGATGCAGACCAGACCGCCGAGCAGCGCCGCCCACTGCTCGCCGACCCGGCCGGCCAGCGCCCCGAGCGCCAGCTCGCCCAGCCGGGGCCCGCCGGCGACCACGACCGTGGACACCCCCTGCAACCTGCCCCGCAGCGCGTCAGGCACGGCCGTCACCAGGATCGTCATGCGGAACACCTGGCTGATGGCATCGGCCGCACCGGCGACGGCGAGCACCACCAGCGCGGCGCCCAGCGCCAGCGGCAGCACCCGTGCGGGGTGGGTCGGGCCTGCCACCACGAGGACGAGCCCGAACGCCGCGACCGCGGCACCCCAGGCGGTGATCGCCCAGGTGATGATCCGCCCCTGCCGACGCCGCCGGGTCAGCCCGCCCGAGAGCAGCCCCGCGGCGATGCCGCCCGCCGCGATGGCCGCCGTGAGCGCACCCGTCGTGGCCGCCCCACCCCCGAGGAACAGCAGCCCGACGGCCGGGAACAGCACCCGGGGCATCGCCGTCATCATCGCGATGATGTCGACGACGAACGTCATCCGCAGGTTCGGCTGACCGGCCAGGTACACCAGACCGTCGCGCACCGAACGCAGCCCGGTGGTCTGCGGTGCGCCGGGCTCGGGCGGGATCGGCGGCAGCCGCAGCACCGCCACCAGGGCGAACGTGAAGAGCACCGCATCGGCGCCGTACGCCACGGCGTACCCGGGTCCGGCGACGAGCAGCGCACCCAGCAGCGGCCCGACGGTGAGCGCGACGTTCCAGCCGAGCGTGCTCAGCGCGTTGGCCGCCGCCATGAGGTCGGCCGGCACGAGCCGCGGCACGATCGCGCTGCGCGCCGGGCTGGTCACCGCGTTGGCGGCCGACTCGACGGCGACCAGGACGTAGAGCAGCTCGACGTGGGTGTTGTGCGCCAGCGCCTGCGCCAGCAGCCCGAGCACCGCCACCCAGCCCACCAGACCCGAGACGAGGGCCACCCGGCGCCGGTCGTACCGGTCCACGACCGCCCCGCCGTACAGCCCGAACACCACGAGCGGGACGAGCGCGCACAGCCCGAGCAGCCCGACCGCGGGGGTCGACCGGGTGAGCGCGTACACCTGCAGCCCGACCGCGACCACGGTGAGCTGGGCGCCGAGGTTGGCGACCGACAGCCCCAGCCACAGGTCCCGGAAGTCCCGGGAGACCCGCAGCGGCCGGGTGTCCAGGACGATCGACCGCACCGACCGAGCCTAGGCGCCTGCGACCACTGCCCCGGTCAGCCCCACACCAACCCGCGCGCCGGGTCGCCCAGCACGGCGGCGACGTCGGCCAGCACGCGCGAGCCGAGCGCACCGTCGACCAGGCGGTGGTCGAAGCTCAGCGCGAGCTGGGTCACCTGACGCACCTTGACCTTGCCCTTGTGCACCCACGGCTGCTCACGGATCGAGCCGAAGGCCAGGATCGCGGCCTCCCCCGGGTTGAGGATCGGCGTCCCGGTGTCGATGCCGAACACCCCGACGTTGGTCACCGTGATGGTCCCGTCGGACAGGTCGGCGGGGCTGGTCCTCCCGCTGCGAGCGGTGGCGGTGAGCTCGGCGATGGCCTGGGCGAGCTCGTGCAGGCCGAGCCGGTGCGCGTCCTTGATGTTGGGGACGAGCAACCCGCGCGGGGTCGCCGCCGCGATGCCGAGATTGATGTAGTGCTTGTAGACGATCTCCTGGGCCGCGTCGTCCCAGCTCGCGTTGATCTCGGGGTGCCGGTTGACCGCGAGCAGCAGGGCCTTGGCCGCGATGAGCAGCGGGGTCACCCGGACGTCGGCGAACTCCTTGTCCTCGCGCAGCCGCGCCACGAGGCGCATGGTGCGGGTGACGTCGACCGTGTGGAACACCGTCACGTGCGGGGCGGTGAACGCGCTGGCCACCATCGCCTCGGCGGTGCGCTTGCGGACCGACTTCACCGGGACCCGGGTCTGGCGCCCGTCGATCGACACGACACCCGAGGCGAGCCACGGCCGGTCGTCGCCGACGTAGGTGGCCAGCCGCTGCGGCTCCGCCTTGGTGCCGTGCGCCTCGAGGTCCTCACGGGTGACGATCCCGCCGGGGCCCGTCCCGGCGATGGCGTCCAGGTCGATGCCCAGGTCGCGGGCCAGCTTGCGCACCGGCGGCTTGGCCAGGGCGTGCGGCGGACGGTGCGCGGGAACGGGCGAGGGCGCGGGCGCGGCGGCCGGGACCGGGGCGGGTGCCGGGACCGGTGCGGACGCGACGGGGGTCGCGCCCGCTGGCGCACGCCGCGGCCGACGACCCGACCCCTGCTCACCCACGCCGTACCCGACGAGCACGGCGGTGCGCGGCTCCGGACCGGCCGCAGCCAGCTCGTCGGCGCCGCCCGGCTCGACCGACGACCGGTCGGGGCCGACGAGCGTGTGCCCGACCCCGTCCGGAGCCGATGCGGGCGCGGGCGCACCGCCCGGGTCCACGTCGATCTCGACGATCGGGGCACCCACCTCGACCGTCGTCCCCACCGGCACGAGCACGCGGCTGACCACACCGGCCCACGGGGACGGCAGCTCGACGAGCGACTTGGCGGTCTCGATCTCGACGATCACCTGGTTGACGGCCACCGTGTCACCGACGGCCACCCGCCACTCGACGATCTCGGCCTCGGTGAGGCCCTCCCCGGCGTCGGGGAGCAGGAACTGCTGGTACGTCGGCATCAGAACCCCATCGTGCGGTCGACCGCGTCGAGCACGCGGTCCAGGGAGGGCAGGTACTCGTGCTCGAGCTTGGCCACCGGGTACGGCATGTGGAACCCGCCGACCCGCAGCACAGGCGCCTCCAACGAGTAGAAGCACTCCTCGGTGACCCGCGCGGCCACCTCGGCCCCGACGCCGTAGAGCACCGGCGCCTCGTGCACGACGACGCACCGGCCGGTGCGTCGCACCGACTCGGCGACGGTCGCGACGTCCAGCGGCGAGATCGCGCGCAGGTCGACCACCTCGATCGAGGTGCCCTCGGCCGCGGCCGCGTCGGCCGCCTTGAGCGCGGTGGCCACCGTCGGGCCGTACGCCACCACGGTGACGTCGGTGCCGGGGCGCACCACACGGGCCTTGTCCAGGCCGAGCGGGTCGGCCGGGGCGTCCAGGTCGACCTCGCCCTTCTCCCAGTACCGGGACTTGGGCTCGAAGAACAGCACCGGGTCCGGGCTGGCGATGGCCTGGCGGATCATCGTGTACGCCTCGGCCGGCGTCGACGGGCTCACCACGCGCAGCCCCGCGGTGTGCGCGAACAGCACCTCGGGTGACTCGCTGTGGTGCTCGATCGCCCCGATGGCACCGCCGAACGGCACCCGGATCACCACCGGCAGCGTGAGCCGCCCGCGCGACCGGTAGTGCATCTTGGCGAGCTGGGTGGTGATCTGGTCGAACGCCGGGAAGATGAACCCGTCGAACTGGATCTCGCACACCGGCCGGTAGCCGCGCAGCGCCAGCCCGATCGCGGTGCCGACGATGCCGGACTCCGCCAGCGGGGTGTCGACGACGCGGGTGTCGCCGAAGTCGGCGTGCAGCCCGTCGGTCACCCGGAACACACCGCCGAGCCGGCCGATGTCCTCGCCCATGAGCATGACGTGGTCGTCCTCGGCGAGGGCGCGCCGCAGCCCGGCGTTGATCGCCTTGGCCATCGGCAGCCGCTGCACCCCGGTCGCCACCGGCGCGGTCCGTTCGCTCGTCATGGTCATCGCTGGCCCTCCGCGTCGAGGAAGGAACGTTCGTACTCGGTGTACCAGGCACGTTCGCCGTCGACGACGGAGTGCGCCGTGGCGTAGACGTGCTCGAAGATCTCGGCCTTGGCCGGGGCCTGCATCGCCCTGACCTGCGTGCGGATGCGCTCGCCCAGCTCGTCGGCCGCCTGGGCGACCTCGGCCTCGAACGCCGGCGACAGCTCGCCGGACGCGACCAGGTGGGCCCGCAGCCGGTCGATGGGGTCGCGCCGGCGCCAGGTCTCCTCCTCCTCGCTCGTGCGGTAGCGCGTCGGGTCGTCGGACGTGGTGTGCGCACCCATCCGGTAGGTGAGCGCCTCGACGAACGTCGGGCCCTGGCCGTCGCGGGCGCGCTGGGCGGCCCACCGGGTCACGGCGTAGCAGGCGACCGGGTCGTTGCCGTCCACCCGGACCGACGGGATGCCGAACCCGGGCGCCCGGTCAGCGATCGGCCGCACGGCCTGCCGGCTGGTCGGCTCCGAGATCGCCCACTGGTTGTTCTGGCAGAAGAAGACGACGGGTGCGTGGTTCACCGCGGCGAACACCATCGCCTCGTTGACGTCCCCCTGGGCGGTCGAGCCGTCGCCGAAGTAGACGATGGTGGTGGTGTCCTTCGCCGGGTCGCCGGTGCCGACCAGACCGTCGCGCTGCACACCCATCGCGTACCCGGTGGCGTGCAGCACGTGCGAGCCGATGACCAGCGTGTAGAGGTGGAACCCGTGCGTGGGGTCCCAGCCGCCCTGGTCGACGCCGCGGAACAGCCGCAGCACATCGGGCAGGTCGATGCCGCGCACGTGCGCCACCCCGTGCTCGCGGTACGACGGGAACACCTGGTCCTGCGCGGCGAGGGCGTGGGCCGACCCGATCTGGGCGCCCTCCTGCCCCTCGCACTGGGCGAACAGCGCGAGCTCGCCCTGGCGCTGCAGCGCGGTGGCCTCCCGGTCGAACCGGCGCACCAGGACCATGTCGCGGTACATCGTGCGCAGGTCGTCGCTCGTCAGGTCGGCGGCGTAGGTGTCGAACCGCTCGTCGTGGACGCGTTCGCCGGTGGGGGCGAGCAGCTGGACGAGTCCGATGTCGGACAGCGGGCCGGTGGGGTCGTGGCTCACAGTGCTCCGTTCTCCCCGCCGCGACGGGCCGGTGGGCCGCGCCGGTGCAGGGCAGACGCTTCGGGGGTGCCCGTCGCGCAGGACAGGCGGCGCCGGGCCGGTGAGGGCGCCCGACACCCGGTGGTCCGGGCGAGTGGCCCGGACGTGGTGCAGGTCTTCTGGGGTCTGACGGCCCGACGACGCCGAACCTACGCCAGCGTAGGCTACGCGACCGTAGGTTCCCCGGAAGGGGCGGCCACAACGCCGGAGCCCCCCATTTGTGGGCTGCCACAACCCGCTTGCCACAGCCCGCCGGCATCGACGGGCGGACGTCTCAGACGCGGTGCGGCTCGGCCTGCGTGACCTCGAGCAGGATGTCGGTCGCCTCGGGCTCGCCGACGCTCACCCGCACCCCGTCACCGGCGAACGGGCGCACCATCACCCCGGCCCGGGTGCACCGCTCGGCGAACTCGGTCGCGTCCTCGCCCAGGGCGAGCCACACGAAGTTCGCCTGCGAGTCCGGCACGGTCCAGCCCTGCGCGCGCAGCCCCGCGAGCATCCGGACGCGCTCGGCGACGATCGCGTCCACCCGGCGGTCGAGCTCGGCCTTCACCCCGAGCGAGGCGATCGCGGCGAGCTGGGCGACACCCGAGACCCCGAACGGCGTGGTGGCCTGCCGGATGCCGGCGGCGATGCGCGGCCGCGCCACGGCGTAGCCGACCCGCAGGCCGGCCAGCCCGTAGGCCTTGGAGAAGGTGCGCAGCAGCACGACGTTGGGGTGCGCCGCGAACGCCGCGAGCCCGTCGGCCGCCAGCGGGTCGCGGACGAACTCGACGTACGCCTCGTCGAGCACGACGAGCACGTCACCGGGCACCGCCGCGAGGAAGGCCTCCAGCTCGTCGGCGTGCACCGCCGGACCGGTGGGGTTGTTCGGCGTGCAGACGAGCACCACCCGGGTCCGCGGGGTGACGGCAGCCGCCATCGCGGGCAGGTCGAGCCGCCCGTCCGCCGCGACCGGCACCCGGACGCCGACGGCCCCGGCCAGCGTCACGGCGATGGGGTAGGCCTCGAAGGAGCGCCACGGCAGGACGACCTCGTCACCGGTCTCGCACACCGCCGACAGCACGTGGCCGAGCGCGGCGACCGAGCCGTTCGCCGGCACCACCGAGTCGGCACCGACCCCGAGCGCCTGCGCGACGGCCTGCGAGAGGTCGGTCGCGTACATGTCGGGGTACCGGTTGACGTCGACGGCGGCGTCGGCGATCGCGGCCATCACGGTGGGCAGCGGCGGGTACGGGTTCTCGTTGGACGAGAGCTTGTACGCCTGCGCCCCGACCGGCGGACGAGCCCCCGGGACGTAGGCGGGGAGGTCGGCCAGGGCCCTGCGCAAGGGGACGCGAGTCACCCGGACAGCATGCCACCCGAGGTCGGCGCGACCCGCCGGTGAGCGGCCGCGCAGATCACGTTCGGCGCACGGCCGCCGGGTGCGCGGGCCCGGGCCCGGACCTGAGCCCGGCGCCGACCCTCGCCCAGAACCCGGCGTCCCGTGCACTCACCGCGCCCAGTTGGCAGGATCGGGGCATGGCATTCATCGTGCGGGTCATCATCAGCGGCGTCGCGATCTGGTTCGCCACCCTCGTGCTGCCCGGCGTCGCGGTCAAGGGCGCGAGCACGACCGCCCAGGAGGTGGGGGTGTACCTGCTGGTCGGCCTCGTCTTCGGCATCGTGAACGCCGTCGTCAAGCCCGTCGTGCAGGTGCTGTCGATCCCGCTGTACATCCTCACCCTCGGGCTGTTCACGCTCGTCGTGAACGCCCTCATGCTGCTGCTCACGGCGTGGATCACCTCGGCCACCCACTGGGGCCTGACGATCGACAACTTCGGCAGCGCGGTGCTGGCCGCGCTCATCGTCTCGGTGGTCTCCTTCGCGTTGTCCGCGATGGTGCCGGCCAGCCGCTCCGACAGCTGAGCGGCCTGGCCGCAGGGAGCAGGGACCGACCCGGGCGCACTCAGTCGCCGGCGCCCCCGGCCTCACGGCGCCGCCGACATGGTCGGCACGGTCGCGGTGACCACGGCAGGGTCCCGGGTCGCCTGGAACGCCTGGGTGGTGACCTGCACGGCCGATCCGACCGCACCGGAGGCGGCGCCACCGCCCGCACCGCCGTCCCCGCTGTCAGTGACCGGCCCGCTGTCGGCGACCGGCAGCCCGGGGACCTGGCGGTCGGCCGCTGCGAACGCCTCGTCGGCCTTGCGCGCGAGGGCCGCGTACCCGTCCATCGAGTGGGCCGCGACCGGCCCGGGGGTCGGACCGGTGGCCGCCGTCGCGGCATCGCCACGGATGACGACGACCCCGGGCGCCGTGCGGGTGCCGGCCGCACCGTCGAGGCCGTTGACCGCCTCCTGCTGCTGCTCCAGCGCGAACAGGCGCACCCCGGACGGCATCGGCTGCGGGATGGTGGGTGAGCCGAACGTGACGACGGACCTGATCGAGTAGGCGGTCCCGGCGGCGACGGCCACCGACTGCGCGGTCATCCCGCCCTGGCTGTGCCCGGCCAGCACGACGGGGTCGTCGGGACGGATCCCGGCCTGCGCCATCGCATCGAGCACGGCGCTGGTCATCTGGTCCGGCAGGCCGCCGTCGAGCGCGAGGTTGGTGGACATGTCGGTGACGGTGTCGCCACCGAACCCGCCGGACTGAGTGCCGGGGATCGCGACCAGCCAGCTCGTCGCGCCGTCCGGCCCGGTGACCCGCTGCACGAGGATCACGCCGGTGCGCTCGTCCGCCGCGGCGGCCTTGACCGCCCCGGCCACCTGGGCCAGACCGGTCGGAGCGGGCAGCTGCGGCGCCTCGTCGAGCGGCACGGTC
>NZ_VWSD01000060.1 GCF_009829685.1 Cellulomonas citrea | reverse complement strand
AGCGCTTCGAGCGCCCGCCGCACGAGCACCGGTGCGGGTTTGAGCTCCTCGGGCCGCCCCGCGACCCGGCCCGCGACCGGCACCCCGACGAGTGCCGGCACCGCCCGGCGCACCAGGACACCGACGGCCTGCACGCAGTTGTTCGTCACCACCGCCACCGGGACGCCGGCCGCCCGGGCGTCGGCCAGCAGCACGTCCAGCCCCGGGGTCGGTGCCGCCCGCCGCGCCCCCAGCAGCTCGTGCCGACGCACCACGGCGTCGACCGCGAGCCGCACCGGACGGGGGTGTCCGACGCTCCAGGTGAGCGCCGCCATCGGGTCACCGGTGTCCGCGACCTGGTCCGGCAGCACGTCCCCGAGGTCTCGGCACGCGGTGCGCAGCTCATCGGCCAGACCGGCCCGGTCGAGGTCGGCGAACACGCGGGCCACCGGGCCGTCGAAGTCGAGCAGCAGCGCCTGCGAACGCGCCAGGACGGCCCGGGCGGCGAGGACGTCGGTGCGCACCGCCCGATCATCCCCGGTGCCGGGCGCCGCGGTGGCTCGCGACCGACCGTCGGTCCCCGCCGCGGCCGACGTCAGGCCCCGGCGGCGAGCAGCCGGCCGAGGGCCTCGGCCGGCATCGGACGGCCCAGGTGGTACCCCTGCGCGTACGGGCAGCCGAGGGCACGCAGGGCGGCCAGCTGCTTGGGGGTCTCGACCCCCTCGGCGACGATCCGCAGCCCCAGCGCCGACCCGAGGGCCACCACCGCGGTGACGATCGCGTCGTCCCGCGAGCTCACCCCGAGCCCGGCGACGAAGGACTGGTCGATCTTGAGCGTGTCGACCGGGAACCGCTGCAGGTAGGTGAGCGAGGAGTAGCCGGTGCCGAAGTCGTCGATCGACATCCGGATGCCCGCACGGGTCAGCCCCTCCAGGTCCTCGACCACCGCGTCGGCCGCATCGAGCAGCGTGCGCTCGGTCACCTCCAGGCACAGCGTCTCGGGTGCCAGGCCGTACGAGCGCACCACGTCGACCATCGCCCCGGAGCGGGCCGCCTCGGCCACCTGCCGACCGGTGACGTTGACCGCCATCGTGAGGGTCGGCGCGATGTGCTGCCAGACCTCGAGCTGACGGCAGGCCTCGTTCACCACCCAGTCCCCCAGGCGGTAGGTGAGCGAGGACTCCTCGGCCACGTCGATGAACTCCCCCGGCGGCACCAGCCCACGCGCCGGGTCCGTCATCCGCAGCAGCGCCTCCACCCCGCTGATCCGCCCGGTGCCCAGGTCGATGATCGGCTGGTAGTGCAGCACCATCCGGTCCTCGACCATCGCCGCCCGCAGGTCGTTCTCGACCCGCAGCCAGCGCGTCGCCGGGATGCCGAGACGTTCGGTGAACGTCTCGCTCCGGTGCCGGCCCAGCCGCTTGGCCTCGTGCATCGCGGTGTCGGCCTCGTGCACCAGCTGGTCGGTGAGCGCCTCCGGGTCCGACGTCGAGGTGACCCCGAGCGAGGCGCTCACGTGCACGGACGCGGTCCCGCCGGCCGCGGTGCGCACCACGAACGGCCTCTCGAGGGCCCCGAGCACCCGGGCGGCCAGCTCGTGCACGCCCTGCGGGGACCCCGCCTGCGGGCAGACCACGAGGATCTCGTCCCCGCCGACCCGGGCGACGACCGCCTGGTGGCGCACCACACCCTGCAGCCGCGACCCCACGGCGGTGAGCACCTGGTCGCCCACGTCCCGGCCGAAGGTGTCGTTGATGGCCTTGAACCGGTCCAGGTCGGCGTACAGCACCGCCACGACGCCGGGCTCCTCCCGCAGCCCGTCGAGCACTCGGTGCAGCTGGTCCATCGCCAGGTGCCGGCTCGCGAGCCCGGTGAGCCCGTCGTAGAGCGCGCGCCGGGCGAGCTCCTCCTCGACCCTGCGCCGTTCGCTCACATCCGTCACGTGCGCGACGAGCAGGTGCGGACCGCCCGTGTCCTGTGCCCGGGCCAGCTCGGTGCGCACCCAGGACACCGTGCCGTCTCCGCGCAGCACCCGGTGCTCCCGGCTGGAGTGCTGCAGGGTGCCGTCGGCCAGATCGGCGAGGTCGACCGCGAGGAGGTCCGCATCGGCGGGGTGCACGAGGTCGACGGCCAGCCGGCCGACGAGGTCCTGCTCGGGCCGCCCCAGGTAGCCGGCGAGCGTCGCATTGGCCGCCACGACCGTGCCGGGCCTGGTCGGCTCGGTCGAGATGAGCAGCATGCCGACCGGTGCGGCGCTGAACGCGGACCGGAACCTGGACTCGCTCTCGGCCAGGTCCGCGATGGCGCGGGCGGTGCGGGAACGCAGCTGCGCGTGCTCCACCACGAGCGCGGCCCGCCCGGCCAGGTCGGCGAGGAACAGCTGCTCGACCACGTCGGTGTCGACCTGCACCCGGTCGCCGTCCACCGCGACGACGACGAGCAGCCCGATCGGATGCCCGTCGGCCCGCATCGGCCACGCCACGACGGCCCGCGCGCCGAGCGCCTCCATGTCGGTGACGACCTCGGGCCGCAGGTCGACGCCGGCGACCCAGTCGGCCCACGGCACGACGACCGGACCGCCCGCGTTCATCAGCCTGGTGAGCAGCGGGCCGACCGTGACAGGCCCGTCGTGCTCGACCGGCACCGGCACCGCCTCGTCGGGCTGGGCGCCAGGGAGCGCCCCCGCCCGGACCACCAGCCGACCGTCGACCATGGTCCGCACCGTGGCCGGGGCTCGCACGTAGCGGGTGACCGCCCGGACCACGAGCCCCATGACCGCGTCGGGGTCGTCCTGCGCCGCACCCTGCTCGACCGTCATCTGGGCGAGCATCGCGGCGCGGCGCTGGAAGGTCCGGACGGCTGTCACGTCCTCGGCGACCAGGACGGCGCCGCGCACCCGCCCCCCGGCCACCACCGGCTGCGCGACGACCTTCAGGACACGCCCACCGACCCGCACGTCGAGCCGGCGCGACGAGTGCTCCTCGACCACCTGGTGCAGCACCGCCACCAGCTCGGGCAGCTCGGCGAGCACGCGGTCCACCCGCCGGCCCACCCCGCCCGACGGCGCGAGCCGACCGGCGAGGTACTCCACCCGCAGCCCGAGGTCCACCGTCACGACCAACGGCGCCTGGGTGGCGAGCAGGTCCAGCGGGCTGGACAGCACCTGCGGCACCTGCCCCGTCCCGACCTGCAGGGGGGAGGGCGCCGGCGCACCGCCACCGGGCGTGAACGCCGGGACCACCGGGCCGTGCGGCATCGAGGTCATCTGCCCTTTCCGTCCGCGCAAAGGCCCAGTCCGAGGCCCCGATCCCCCGCGCGCTCACCGTGTCACGCGTCACACGGACCCGCCATCGGAGCGCGGGTGAGGGTTGCTCCGTCGGTGGGTCAGCGCGGCGACGTGGTGCCCGACCCCGTCGCGACCAGCAGCTTCGTCATCTCCTCGGCGGGCATCGGCCGCGCGAGCAGGAAGCCCTGACCGGCCGGGCAGCCCAGTGCCGACAGCGCCTGGAGCTGGTCGGCGGTCTCGATGCCCTCCGCGACGACCTCGAGCCCGAGCGTCGCCCCGAGCGCCACCACCGACGCCACGATCGCGTCGTCCCGCGCGTTCGCCCCGAGGCCGGAGACGAACGAGCGGTCGATCTTCAACGCGTGCACCGGGAACCGCTGCAGGTAGGTGAGCGAGGAGTAGCCGGTGCCGAAGTCGTCGATCGCCAGCCGGATGCCGGCCGCGGCCAGGCCCTCCAGATCGGCGACCACCGAGTCGGCGGCGTCCAGCAGCATCCGCTCGGTCACCTCCAGGCACAGGCTCTGCGGCTGCAGGGTCGAGGCCGCCGCCAGCACCGACCCGGACCGGGCGGCGTCCTCCAGCTGACGTCCGGTGACGTTGACCGCCATCACCAGCGGCCGGCCGTCGCGGGGCAGCTGCTGCCACACGGCGAGCTGCCGGCAGGCCTCCTCGACCACCCACCGGCCCAGCGAGTACGTGAGTGCGGACTCCTCCGCGACGTCGATGAACTCCCCCGGCGGCACCAGCCCCCGCACGGGGTCCACCATCCGCAGCAGCGCCTCGACCCCGCGCACCTGCCCGGTGCCCAGCTCGACGATCGGCTGGTAGTGCAGCACCATCCGGTCCTCAGCCATCGCGGCGCGCAGGTCGCGCTCGACCCGCAGCCATCGGCTGGCCGGCTGGCCGAGCGACTCGGTGAACACCTGGTACCGGTGCCGGCCCAGGCGCTTGGCCTCGTACATCGCGGTGTCGGCCTGGTGCAGCATGAGCTCGGGGCGGGTGTTCGACGAAGTCGCCAACGACACCCCGACGGACACGCCGACGTTGAGCGGGGTGGTCCCGGCGGCGGTCAGCACCGAGACCGGCGGGTCGAGCGCGGCGAGCACCGCCTCCAGCAGGGCCGTGAGGGACTCGTCGGTGGCGACGTCCTGGCTGACGAGCAGGAACTCGTCGCCGCCGATCCGGGCCGCCACGTCCTGCTCCCGGACCACCGCCTGCAGCCGCGCCCCGACCTCGACGAGCACCTGGTCGCCGACGTCGTGCCCGAAGGTGTCGTTGATCGCCTTGAACCGGTCGAGGTCGGCGAAGAGCACCGCGACGCGTCCGTGGCCCCGCCGCAGCCCGGCGACGGCGCGGCGCAGGTGGTCGGTCGCCAGGTGCCGGTTCGCCAGCCCGGTGAGCCCGTCGTAGAGGGCGCGTCGGGCGAGCTCCTCCTGGGCCCGGATGCGCGTCGTGATGTCCTCGACGTGCCCGATGAGCTGGCGCGCACCCCCGGCGCCGTCGGCGGCGGCGAGCCCCACCGACATGCG
Source organism: Cellulomonas citrea (assembly GCF_009829685.1). GTDB lineage: Bacteria > Actinomycetota > Actinomycetes > Actinomycetales > Cellulomonadaceae > Cellulomonas > Cellulomonas citrea. The sequence goes on along the minus strand of NZ_VWSD01000060.1, from coordinate 12,278 downwards.
GACCCAGCCGATCGAGCCGTCGGGGTTGAGCACCCGGTGCTCCCGGGTGCCCTGCGGCACCTCGCCGTCGGCGACCTGCGTGAGCAGGCTCTCGACCTCGTCGGCGTCGAGCGGGTGGGCCAGGTCCGGGAGCAGCACGCCGACCAGCTCGTCGGCCGGCCGCCCGACGAGTGCGGCGTAGGCGTCGTTCACGGCGATCACCCGGCCGGGCTGCTCCGGGTCGGCACCGGCGAGCACCATGCCGACCGGTGCCGCAGCGAACGCCGACCGGAACCGCGCCTCGGACTCGGCAAGGGCGGCCCCGGACCGGCTCGCGGCGGCCCGCAGCTGGGCAGCCTCCAGGTGCAGTGCGGCGCGCGCCGCGACGTCCCCGAGGAAGCGCTGCTCGCTCGGGTCGGAGTCGACCCGCATCCGCGAGTCCCCGACGGCCACGACGGTGAGCAGGCCGACCAGCTGCCCGCGGACCCGCATCGGCCAGCAGACCACGGCGCGCGCCCGGCGGTGGGCCATGGCGCTCCGGACCGGTTCGGGCACGCCCATCTGGTCCTGCCAGACCGACCAGGGCACGGTGACGGGCCCGCCCGCGCTGAGCACCTCGTCGCTCAGCTCGCACGCCCGGGCGGGCGCGTGCTCCTCGACGAGGGAGCGCAGCAGCTCACGGTCGGGTGCCGCCAGGTCCTCCGCGGCCTGCAGCACGAGCGCCCCGTCGTGGTAGGTCCGCAGCAGGACGGGCGCCCGGACGTACTCGGCGATGGCGCGCACGATGAGGTCCATGACGGCATCCGGGTCGTCCTGGACGGCGGCGTGCTCAGCCGTCATCCGCGCGAGCAGCGCGGTGCGCCGCACCGAGGCCCGGGCCGCCGTCACGTCGGTGGTCGCGGCGATGAGGCCGCGCACCCGGTCGTCGGACAGCACCGGTTGCACGACGACGTCGAGCGTGCGCCCGCCCAGCTCGAGGTCGAACCGGCGCACCAGCCCGTCGACGGCTGCCGCCCGCAGCCCGCCGACCAGCACGGGGAGGTCGGCGAACGCGTCCGCCACGAGCAGGCCGACGCATCCGGGCCGGGCCTGGCGGCCGGTGACGAAGGACACCCGCAGGGTCTCGTCGACGGTGAGCAGCAGGGGGGTCTGGCGGGCGAGCACCTCGAGCGGCGCGGACAGCAGGTCGGGCACCTGGACGTGGTTGACCCGCAGCGGTTCGAGCCGGGCGGTGCCCGGTGCCAGGGTGAGGACAGGGCCGTCGGGATCATGCTGGTGCGGCGCCACGCGTGTGCCTCCCCTGGCTGGACGGTCCCGTACGGACGGGCCGTCCGAACGTGGCAACGGTGCCACGTTCAGGACCGGTTATACCAGGGGACGCCACGCCCAGGGCGTCCGTTCGGAGCAGCGTCGTCGGCCGCTGCTCAGCCGCGCGGCGCCAGCACCTCGGCGATGGCCTCCAGGGCGGCGGGCACCGCCGCGTAGTAGACCCAGGTGGACCGCTTCTGCCGGGTGACCAGGCCTGCCTCGTGCAGCACCTTGAGGTGGTGGGACACCGTGGGCTGGGAGAGCCCGAGCGGTTCGGTGAGGTCGCAGACGCAGACCTCGCCCTCGGCGGCGGCAGCGAGCAGCGAGACGATCCGCAGCCGGGCGGGGTCGGCGAGCGCCTTGAGGCGGGTGGCGAAGGTGGCGGCCTGCTCGGCCGACAGCGGCGCCTGGGTGAGCGGTTCGCAGCAGGCGGTCACGGGCAGCAGGGTCGGCACCCCGCCACTATATCGACATCCGTCACCATTGACAGCCGTCGATCGTTGGGCCACGGTTGCCCCCGAAGATCGATCACCATCAATGAAGGAGTCGCACCATGACCACCACCCCCGCCGACCCGACCGACCTGCGCGCCCAGGTCCGGGAGCACTACGCCCGCATCGCCCTGGACGTGCAGGGCGGCTGCTGCACCCCCTCGTCCGCCTGCTGCCCGTCCGACGCCACGACGTCCGGCGACACACCTGCCGGCACCGCCACCACGAACGGCGTCTTCGGTGCCGCGCTCTACGGCGGGCTCACCGAGGGGCTGCCGGTCGCCGCCGTCCAGGCCTCGCTCGGCTGCGGCAACCCGCTGCTCGCCGCCGACCTGCGCCCCGGCGAGAAGGTCCTCGACCTGGGCTCCGGCGGCGGGATCGACGTGCTGCTCGCGGCGCGTCTCGTCGGACCGGAGGGGTACGTGCACGGCGTCGACATGACCCCGCAGATGCTCGAGCTGGCCCGACGCAACGCCGCCGAGGCCCAGGCGGGCAACGTGGAGTTCCACGAGGGCGTCCTCGAGGACCTGCCCCTGCCCGACGGCTGCGTCGACGTCGTCATCTCCAACTGCGTCATCAACCTGGCGGCCGACCGCGGCGCCGTGCTGCGCGAGGCGTACCGGGTGCTCGTGCCCGGCGGCCGGCTGCGGGTCAGCGACATCGTGGCCGAGGACCACCTCAGCCCGGCCGACCGGCAGGCGCGCGGCACCCACGTCGGCTGCATCGCCGGGGCGATGTCCCGCACCGAGTACCTCGACCTGCTGGCCGCGGCGGGGTTCGTCGACACGTCCGTCGAACCGACCCACGAGGTCGCCGACGCGATGCACAGCGCGATCGTGCGCGCGACGCGACCCGCCTGAACGCCGGCCGGTCCGACCCGCGGCGGTCCGGGCGCATGGGGGACGGGGACCCCGCAGCCCGGGCCGCCGCCACCGACCCGGGAGACCTCAGCGCGAGACGGAGCGCCAGGCCGGCGGACGCGCGAAGTGGTCGGCCGCGTACTCGATCGCCTCGGCCACCGACAGCTCGCGGGTCGAGTTGCCGATCCGGGCGTAGAACTGCACCTGCTCACCCTTGGGCGGTCGCACGAACACAGGGCGCGGTGAGCGCTCGACCTCGACCCGGCACACCGCCACCTCGTCGACCAGCGGGAACGTCACCGTGAGCCGCGAGACGGCGGGCGCACCGAGCACCCGGGTGAGGTAGTCGTGCAACCACAGCTCGTACCGGTCCAGGTCGGGCGCCTTCATGTACGGCAGGTCGGCGTCCAGGCCCAGCACGACGCCGGAGTCGTCGACACCGATGAGCAGCGTGCCGCCCTTGCCGTTGAGGAAGCCGGCGACGGTCTTGGCGATCACCAGCTCCATGCGCTCGTCACGCTGGCCGGTACGCACGTTGTGCCGGGCGGTGGACTTCAGCTCGACCGCCGCGGACTCCCCGGCGTCGATGAGCTCACGGGCCGTCGGCGCCGGGCGTCGCACGAACCGTTCGGCGACCGTGAGCACGGCGAGCGTGCCGACCACGGAGAACCCGAGCACCAGCCACAGCCGAGGGGTGTCCGGGTTGCCGGTGGCCGCCTGGGTCGCCGCACCGCCGAGCACCGCGCCGACGATCCCGGCCAGCACCGAGCTGGAGCGCGTCATGTGGCTGCGGTCGCGCAGGATCAGCCGGCTCAGCCCGCCGAGCGCCGTACCGATCACCAGGATCGCGACGCCCGAGGCCGCGAGGGTGCCGGACACCCCCGTCATCGGCGTCGTCCCACGAGGTGCTCCACGGCCGGTCAACCTACCGGGCGGCGCACGCCGGACGGTAGGCGGACCGGCATCCGGGTCACCCGGTCCCGCGCACCGACGTCCGAGGCACGGACCGACCGGGCGCGAGGGCGCACCGGGCGGTCAGACTCGAGGCTCGTCCGGGCGCCACCGCGCCCCCGTCCCCCACGGCCGCCGCCGACGAGCCGTCCGTGCCCCAGGAGCCCCCGATGACCGTCGCCGACCCGTCGCCGCTGCTCGAGGTGGTGGGGGTGGTCGCGTTCGCCGTCTCCGGCGCGGCCGTCGCGATCCGGGCGCGGATGGACTGGGTCGGGGTCGCGGTGCTCGCCGCGGTCACCGCGGTGGGCGGCGGGACCCTGCGCGACCTGCTGCTCGGCCACTACCCGATCAGCTGGATCGCCAACCCGTGGGCCGTCGCGGTGGCGACCGGCACCGCCGTCGTCGTCATCGCCCAGGCGCACCTCGCCCCACGCAGCGCACCCGACGAGACGATCATCGTGCTCGTCGCCGACGCGGCCGGGCTGGCCGTCTTCACCGTGTCGAGCACGCTGCTCGCGCTGTCCAGCGGCACGAGCGCACCGGTCGCCGTGCTCATCGGAGCCGTCACCGGGACCGGCGGCGGGATCGCCCGCGACGTCCTGGCCCGCCAGCGCCCGCTCGTGCTCGTCGGCCAGGTGTACGCGCTCACCGCGGTCGGCGGCGCGACGCTGCTCGTCGTGCTGCTCGCCCTGCACACGCCGACCACACCGGCGCGGTGGTGCTCGGTGGCGGCCGTCTTCGTGCTCCGGCTGGCGGCGATCCGCTACTCCTGGTCGCTGCCGCGCGCTCCCCAGCTGCCCAGCGGCCCGACACCGCCGACCCGCGACTGAGCTCCGGTGGGTCGCCCTGCCCTCGAAGCAACCGACCGCGCGCACTACCGTCGTGCGATGCAGCCGCCGCAGGTCCCCACCCGAGCCCAGTCGCTGGCCGCCGAGATGCTCGTCGGGATCGCGCTCTACTCGGTCGTGCTGGGGTTCTTCAACGACTACACCGACCTCGTGCACACCGCGTCGTACTCGGTGACGTTCGCCCTGGCCGTCGTCATGCAGCTGCTCACCTGGGCGGTGTTCGCGGCCAAGCGCGCGTGGGTGCGGTGGTTCGGCCGACGCGAGCGGCGCGGCGGGCCCGTCGGCCGGTTCCTCGGGCTGTGGGCGCTCATGTTCAGCTCGAAGTTCGTGTTCCTGTGGGTGATCGGCCTCGTGTTCTCCGCGGAGGTCGAGATCTCGGGGTTCGTCGCGATCCTCGTGCTGGTCGCCTGCTTCACGGTGGTGCAGCTCGTCGGCGGCGCCGTCTACCGCCGGCTCGGACGGGTGGGCCGGGCCGGGTAAGGGGTCCACGACTCCGCCACCCGCAGCCGGCCCGTCCACCAGCCGGCCGAGCCCTGCGGTCCCGCGCCCGGCCTGTGCAGAACCCGGCGCGTCGCCGCCGACCCTGTGCCAGGGTCGGTGCCCAAGTCACCCGGACGGGTGCATCGGCGAGCGGGGGCACGCATGGTGGCAGCGGCAGCAGTGACGTGGGTGGCGGGGCGCGGGGCACGCTCGAGAACCGCCTTGCGCTCTGGCGTGCGAGCTCCCGGACGACGCGCACGGCGGTTCGGCTCCGTGGCCCTGGTCCTCGCCGTGACCGCCGCCACGGGGGCAGGGTGCACGGGGTCGACGACGGCGACCCCGACCGTGGCGGTCACGACACCCCCGACGTTGCCTGCTCCGATGCCGTCGCCGGCCAGGCCCGACCAGTGGGCGGACACCGGTGAGACGGGCGCGCAGGCCGCCGCCGTGTGGTTCGTCCGCGACCTGTACAGCTACGTCGTCGAGACCAACGACGTCACCGACTGGCAGGCCCTCAGCGAACCGGACTGCGAGTTCTGCCGGTCGGTCGTCGACGACGTCGCCAAGGGGGTCCAGACCGGGACAGTGCTCCGTCAGGGCGTCACGACCGTGACCGTGACCCGGTACGAGGTGCTCAACCCCCTCGCCTACTCCGTGCTCGTCGACTTCGACCAGCCGCCGTCCGCCGTCATGACGTCCGAGGGGGTCCAGGTCGGCACGACGGAGGCGTCGCACGGCCAGGTGCTCCTCGTGATCGACCGCGTCGGGCCGGACTGGCACCTGCGCGCCGGGCAGTGGTTCGAGAGCGGAGCGGCTGTGCCCACGGCTGGGGCGACATCGTGAGGGGAGCGGTCGTCACGATCGCGGTCGCGCTTGTCATCTCAGGTTCGGGACACCTGGGAACCGAGAGCCCCGACCCAACCCTGGTCGAACGAGCGTCTGCCCGAACCGGGTTCGATGACGACAGCGTCACTGTTGCCGCCACCGCCGCACGAGCCGCCACGACCGACACCTTCGTCGCGACGTCCCGCACCGGGCGACCGCTGGCGCCCGCACTCGTCCGGCACATGCGCGCCGAGGTCTGCGGTGTCTACTCGGCGGCCCAGGACAGCATCTGGCCGTGCGCCCCCGAGGTGACGTACGACCACACCGACCGGTGCGGCGACCGACCGGCGCTCCGCCCCTGGTGGGAGTCCACCCGCCCCACGCCCCGGGCCGCCTGGGGCAGCTGGACGCTCGTGGCCGACGTGCGCTGCGTCGGAGATCCCGACCCGACGCCCGAGGAGATCCTCACCGAGCTGCGGCGGCTGCCGATCGCCCCCTCGGTGCTGCACCTGCAGCCCGACCGGGGGTGGGTGCTGGTCAACAAGGAGACCATCGCCTACGCCGACCCTGCCCCGCAGGTGCTCAGCACCGACGTGCTCGGCACCACGGTGACCTTCACCGTCACCCCCGCCAGCTTCACGTGGGACTACGGCGAGCACGCGTTCACCACGACGAGCCCCGGCCACCCCTACCCCGACCAGGACGTCTCGTACCCCTACGAGCACCCCGGCACCGGCCAGGTCACGCTCACCACCACCTGGTCCGCGACCTACACCCTCGCCGACGACCCGACAGTCCTCCCGGTCCCGGGCACCGCCACCACGAGCACGACCAGCGCGCCCTTCGAGATCCGCGAGGCCGCCGCGCACCTCACCCGCGGCAGCTGCGACCAGCACCCCCACGACCCCGGCTGCTGACCCGCCGCCCGGCCGGGGCCAGACCTACGCCGTCGGCGTCAGCTGGGCCTCGAGCGAGGCCAGGTCGGTGCCCAGTGCCACCACCCGGGTGCGCTCGGCCTCGATCGCCGCGTCCTCGGCGTCGGCCGCGGCGCCCCGGTCCGCGAGGGCCTGCCGGTCCCGGGCGAGCAGACCCGCCGCGGCGGCCAAGGTCTGGTCGGCGGGCGCCATCGGCAGCCTCGTCCCGTCCCACCAGGTGATCGACATCCGGTACCCGGACTGCTCGTCGGCCGGCATCGCCGCGTAGTCGGCGGTCCACCGGTCGTACTGCGCCTGCGCGCGCTGGACCTGCTGGGTGTCGGCATCGAGCTGGGCCCGCACTTGCGCCGCGCTGTCCATCCGCGTCTGCAGGGCGCTCGTGGACGCCTGGGCCTCGGCCGCCATCGCGTCGAGCATCGAGGTCCAGCCGGTGTGCACCGCCACCAGGGCCTGCCGGTCGGCGACGAACCGCGCGTACACGGCCTCCAGCCGCGGGTCCAGGGCGCCGCCCGGGCCAGGGTCCTGCGTGCCCAGGTAGGCGAACAGCTCGGTCTCGCGGCTCTCGGGGTGCGAGCCGACCGAGGAGTCGATCTGCTTCCGCACGGGCGCATCGGCCGGCAGCGTCGCCAGCTCGGCCTCGAGCAGCGGCCCGATGAGCGCCTGGTCGCTCGCCGTCAGCCCGGCGTAGGCGGCGTGGAGCATCTCGTGCGCCGCCGTCTCGACGACGTACGGGTGCAGCCGGGGGTCGGCCGGCCGGTACAGCACGATCGACCCCTCGGGCCCGCCGTAGCAGCCGACCGCCACACCGCCCCTCACCTGCCACGCGGCACCGCTGCACCGGCCCGCGAAGTCGGCCGCGTCGAGCACCTGGGGCGAGGCCGCGTAGAACACGGCGCGACCCTCCTCGCTCAGGTGCGCGTCGTCCGCCAGCGTCACCACCTCGGCGGACGGTGGCGCGAGCGGCGCCCCGCCCCCGCGGGCCGCCACCGCGATCCGGTCACCGAGCTGCTCGATGCGGTCACCACCGACCACCGCGGCCGCCGTCACCAGCCCCGCGGCCACGACCAGGACGAGCACGAGCCGACGCCCGGCGCCCCGACGCCGCTGCGCCGCGACCGGCACCGGGGCCGCCCCGAGCCCGCCCGGCCCGGTGTGCCAGGGGTGCTGCGGCACGATCCGACCGGCCGCCTCGTCGAGCACCCACTGCGGCACACGACCGGTCGGCGAGCGCGGCAGGTCGTCGGACGGCAGGGACACGACAGTCATCGTCCCCACCGGCGGCGGTGCGCGTGGGCCGCGCGGCGTCTTCTTCACCCACGGGACCGTGCAGCGTCGGCCGTGGGACACCCGTCCGGGCTAGCGCCCGACGCGGGACACTGGGAACCCGCTGCCCGGCTGCCGGAGGACCGATGACCACGTTCAGCTTCGCCACCGCCGGTCGGATCGTCGTCGGCCCCGGCGCCAGCGACCAGGTCCCCTCGCTCACCGCCCGGTGGGGCGAGCGGGTGCTCGTCGTGCTCGGCCCACGCACCGACCCGGCGGCCTGGCCCGGCCTCGCCGGTCTCCCGGCAGGCACGGTGCTGCACCGCTGGTCGGGTGAGCCGACGGTCGACGGTGTGCAGCAGGCCGTCGACCACGCACGCCAGGTGCGGCCCGACGTCGTCATCGGCTGGGGCGGCGGGTCGGTGATCGACCTCGCCAAGGCCGTCGGTGTGCTGGCGGGCGGCACGGGGTCGGTGCTCGACCACCTCGAGGTCGTCGGACGCGGGGTGCCGCTGCCGGAGACGTCCGTCCCGGTGGTCGCGGTGCCGACCACCGCCGGGACCGGCGCCGAGGTCACCGCGAACGCCCCCGTGCTCTCGCCCGAGCACCGGGTCAAGGCGAGCCTGCGCGGCCCAGCGATGCTGCCCGCGCTCGCCGTCGTCGACCCGGTGCTCACGCTCAGCTGCCCGCCGGCGGTGACCGCCTCCAGCGGGCTCGACGCGTTCACCCAGTGCCTCGAGGCGTTCTGCTCGGTGGCAGCCAACCCGCTGTCCGACGCGCTGGCCCGCGACGGCCTCGTCCGCGCCGCGCGCAGCCTGCAGCGGGCCTACCTGGACGGCTCCGACCTGGCCGCGCGCACCGATCTCTCGCTGGCCGCGCTGGCCTCCGGGATGGCGCTGGCCAATGCCAAGCTCGGGGCGGTGCACGGTCTGGCGGCCCCGCTGGGCGGGCTGCTCGGCGCCCCGCACGGGGAGCTCTGCGCGGCGCTGCTGGCCGCCACGTGCGACGTGAACCTGCGCGCCGCCGCGGAGCGCGCGCCGCACGTCGTCGGGCGCTACGACGAGGTGGCCGGGCTGGTGACCGGCGACCCGCACGCCCAGGCGCCCGACGGGGCGGCCTGGATCGCCCGGACGGTCGCGGCGCTGCAGGTCCGCCCGCTCGCGGCGCTGGGTCTGGCCCCCCGGGACCACACGTCCGTGGCCGAGGCAGGCATGCGGGCCAGCTCGATGGCCGGCAACCCGGTGCGACTGACCCGCGACGAGGTCCTGGAGATCCTCGAACGGTCCTCCTGACCTGCGCTTTCGCACGGTGAAGGGTTGCGGCGCAAGCCCTCGCAGGACGGTCCCGACGAATCGTGGGGTACCGTTGCTCCCGTAGTCGCTGTGCATCGAACGTCATGACCGCCGCGGGCACCACCCGCGAGCAGCCCTTCTGGGGCAGCGGCCGACGACCCACCGTGATCACCGGTCCCGGGTTGTCGGGGTCGCACCAACCCAGAAGGAGGCCATCATGGCCGCAGGCACCGTGAAGTGGTTCAACGCCGAAAAGGGCTTCGGCTTCATCACCCCCGACGACAACGGGGCGGACGTCTTCGTCCACTACTCCGCCATCGCCGCGGATGGTTACCGTTCGCTCGACGAGGGCCAGAAGGTCCAGTTCGACGTGACGCAGGGCCCCAAGGGCCCGCAGGCCGCGAACCTCACCCTGATCTGATCAGGCTCCGGCCACGTGCCGGACGCCTCACCCGCACGAGCCCCGGCGACCTGGTCGCCGGGGCTCGTCGCGTATGAGGGCCCGAGTGCCGCCCCGGCCCGAAGGCCGGGGCGGCGCCCTCAGCGGGCCCGACGGGACCGGAGCCGCAGCGCGGCCACCCCGAGCAGGATCGAGCCGAGCGCCACGAGCAGCAGCGGCAGCGCCTCCGACCCGGTCGCGGCGAGGTGGGCCGCACCCGACGCGTTGGTCACGGACATGCTCAGCGAGTGGGCCTGGCCCTGCGGGTCCACACCGAACGCCATGAGGGTGTGCGAACCGGCTTCCAGGCCGGCCGGCACGGTGACCGGGGCGGAGAAGGTCCCGTCCGCCCCGACCAGCACCTCGGCCAGCAGCACCGGCGAGGAGTAGATCACCACACGCGCAGTCGAGTAGGGCGCGAAGCCCGTGCCGATGACGGTGAGCTGCTGGGACGGCGACACCTGGGTGAGCACGCCCTGGGTGGTGGTGAGGGTGGCCGGTGCGCTGGCAGGCGGCGCGGCCGGGACGGTCGGCGCCGCGGCGGTCACCGGCTGGGAGGCCGCCGACGGCGCGGAGTCACCCGAGGAGCTGTGCACGATCACCCGGTAGGTGGTGCTCACCCCGGCAGCAGCACCGAGCACGCACGACGTGGCAGAGGCCGACGACGTCGAGCAGGTCGCCTCACCCGGTTCGGCGACGACGGTGTACCCGGTGACACCCGGCTCCGCCGACGCGACCCACGACACCGTCGCCGACGAGGTACCACCCACCACCGTCGGGGCTGCCGGGACGGCGTGCGGTGTGACCGAGGCCGAGGCGCCCGAGGCTGGCGAGGACCCGGCGGCGTTGCGCGCCGTCACGGTGAACGTGTAGCCGGTGCCGTTGGTCAGCCCCGTGACCGTGCACGGGCTGGCCGCGCAGGTGGCGGTCTGCCCGCCCGAGGAGGTCACGAGGTAGTCGATGACGGCCGAGCCGCCGTCGCTGCTCGGAGCGGTGAACGAGACGGCCGCCTGCGCATCGCCCGCGGTCGCGCTCACCGAGCCCGGGGCGCCCGGCACGTCGACGATCGACAGGGTCGATGTGACGCTGGGGAGCCCGGCCACGCCCCCGGTGACCTCGGTGCCGTACTCGACCACGTAGCCGCTGACGTCCTGGTCAGGGTCGGGCGGGAGGTCGTTCCAGTAGCCGCGGGCGCCATCCCAGTTGGTCACCGCGACGTTCTCAGACCCGTTCCAGTTGTCCGGCTGCTCCGAGCAGGCGTAGGTCGTGACCCCGTCGGCGCGGGTGCAGGGGTCGAGGGGGCCACCCCAGTGGGAGTAGTCGAGGTGCGCCCCCGCGACGAACCCGCAGGTTCCGGAGCCCGTCCAGGTGTCGCAGAGGGTGAACGACTGGTCGCGCAGCGGCCCGTCGGCCCACACCCACGTGCGGTAGATGTGGTCGCCGTTCGAGTCCGTCTCGTCGTCGATCGAGTAGGCGCCGATCCACACGTTGTCGGCGTCCGGGATCCTGCTCGTGACGAGCTGGTTGACGTCGGCGTCCGGGATCGTCGCGAGGTAGCCGTCATTGCCGACGAAGGACTGCGTCTTGGCGGCGTCTCGCGCCTCGTTCCAGCCGATTCCGCTGCTCGGGAAGTACTGGTAGTAGTGGCCGTTGGACGGCGAGTAGACGACCGGGTCGCCCCCCGCGGTGGTCTCGTACGCGGTCAGGGTGACGTCCGCGTGCTGGCCGCCGGTCCCGCTCGGGAGCACCAGGTCGACCGAGGACAGCGCGGCGTCGACGTCGGCCGGCGTGCCGGCGACGGTGACCGCGGCGTCGCCCGACCAGTGGTTGCCGTACGCCAGGGTCGCGCTCGAGGTGTCGTGGAAGGTGAGCGTGCCCCGCGTGGTCGACAGCGTCGCGGACACGTAGGCCCCGCCGGAGACGGACACCCCGGTGAGCGGGGTCGCGGTTCCGGCCACGGCCCCTGACTGGGAGGTCCCGGTCACGGTGACGACCGGCGTCGCGGAGGCCGGCGCGGCGGTGGTGGCCAGCAACGGCGCGACGACCAGTGCCCCGGCGAGTGCGGCGGCGATCCGCGGCGCGCGATGGCTGGTGCGGTGGGCGTGGCGGGCTGACTGACGACGGCGTCTCATCTCATCCTCTGCGTCCGGGCACGGCCCCGGCCGATCGGACGAGGGCGCTCTCGCAGGTCAGATCGGTCGCGCGGACCTGGATCTGAGGATGAAAGACGGTCGTCCGGCTCCCGGACCTCGCACCGCTCGGGAACGGGCCCGGCGCGGGGCTCAGACCGGGCGGTGGATCCGCACCATCGGGCAGACGAAGAGGTGGCGGGCGGCCACGCCGACCCAGTTCATGCCACCGTAGGAGCTGGTGTCCGTGTCGATGTCGTGGTCGCGGCCGATCCGGGTCGGGTTCGCGTGGTGACGGCCGTGCCTGGACATCCACCACGTGTGGCTGATCCCGACCGGACGACAACGGATCGGACGTCTTCGTCCACTACTCCGCCATCGCCGCGGATGGTTACCGTTCGCTCGACGAGGGCCAGAAGGTCCAGTTCGACGTGACGCAGGGCCCCAAGGGCCCGCAGGCCGCGAACCTCACCCTGAT
>NZ_VWSD01000005.1 GCF_009829685.1 Cellulomonas citrea | reverse complement strand
CCCTCGTGCGTGGCGTACTCGGTCATGATGGACTGCTTGATCGCGCTGTCGAGCGGCACAGTTCTCCTCGGATGTCGTTGCGCGGTGCTCCGGGGCAGGTTCTCCCGGGCTCTCTGGGTCCGCGGCCTGGCTGAGCACCACACCGGGGCCGACGACGAGCGTGGTCGCGCCCTTGAGCAGGACGGTCGCCCCGGTGAGCTCGTGCGCTGCCCGGGCGTGCGCCAGCGGGGCCGCCTCGACCTGCTCACGTGCCGTCTCCCGGCCCAGCGCCGTGAGCAGCGCGGCGAGCTCACCGGCATGGGGTGTGAGCACGACGTGCGACCCGAACCGGCGACCGGCTGCGTCCGGTGCCAGCGCGCCCGCGTCCAGCGCCCGGGCGTCCAGCGCGCCCGCGTCCAGCACGGTCGGCACCCCCGCACGCGCCGCAGCCAGCACGGCCGCCAGGTCGGCGCGTCGGGACTCGTCCTGCGGGTCGACCCCGCTGCCGGCCGCCCACGCCTGCACCCGGCCGGCGCCGACCACCACCTCGGGGCGGGCCGCGAGCACAGCGCTCGCCAGCGCCCCGGTGCCGGCCGGCTCGTCCGCGACGAACCTCACCATGCCCACCCCGGCGCGCACCGCACCGCTGGCCGCGAGCACGGCGGCCCCCGGGTAGCGAGCCGTCCCGGCCACCAGGCCGAGCACGCCCCGGGTGTACTTGTGCGCGTCCCGCCCCGGCACCGGCCACAGCGCCGCGACGTCCGCCCCGGTGAGCCGCCCGACGGCCGGCGTCGCCAAGCCCAGGTCGAGCCCGATGTCGATCACCTCGACCCGGCCGGCGACGGTGTCCCCCGGCGGCAGCAGCAGCCCCGGCGTGGCCGCACCGAAGGTCACCGTGAGGTCTGCGCGCAGCACGGCGCCGCGCAGCCCGCCGTCGTCCACCCCGGCGCCCGACGGCACGTCGACCGCCACGACGAGCGGCCGCCGACCGCCCGCGGCGTCGAACCCGGCCACCAGCGCACCGGCCGCACCCCGCACCCCGGAGCCGTCGCCGCCGATCCCCACGAGGGCGTCGAGCACGAGGTCGGCCGCGTGCACCGTCCGGGGGTCGAGCTCAGCCAGCGCGGTGGTGCGCACCCCGGCGGCCCGTGCTGCGACCAGCCCGCCCTCGTGCACCCGGTCTGCGGCGAGCACCGCCTCGACCGCCATCCCCCGCCGGGCCAGCAGCGCCGCGGCGTGCAGCCCGTCACCCCCGTTGTTGCCGGCCCCCACGAGGACGACGACACGTGCCCCCGGCACCCGCCGCCCCGACCGGCGCAGCAGCGCCACGGACCGCACCGCCAGGGCATAGGCCGCCCGGTCCATGAGCGGTACCCCGGCACGCAGCAGGGGCGCCTCGGCGGCACGCACGTCGGCGGCGAGGTAGGCGAGGTCCACCCGACCATCCTGCCGCGCCTCGACCGGACCGGCGCCGGGTGCGGCGCCAGGACGTGTGCGTGCACCCCGACGGTCACGCCGCCCGTGCGTCCAGCCCGCGCTGCCGGACGGCGGATCCACCCCGTGCGTCCGGACGTCTGATCCGCCCGGACGCACGGAGGGCGGATCAGACGGTGAACCGCCCGGCACGTTCGGCGAGATCGCTCGCCCGGGCGGCGAGCTGGGTGACCGCCGCGTCCATCCGCTGCACCACGTCGCTGGTCCCGGCCGCGGCGCTGGCCAGGTCGGTGGTCGCCTCGGCGATCTGACCGGACCCGCTCGCAGCCTCGCTGATGCCCCGGCTCATCTCGTTGGTCGTGACGGTCTGCTCCTCCACCGCCGCAGCGATGGTCGTCTGGTAGTCGTTGATCTGCGCCACGATCGCCGCGATCTGACCGATCGCATCCACCGCACCCCCCGTCTCGGACTGGATCGCCTCCACCCGACGAGCGATGTCCTCGGTCGCCTTGGCCGTCTCCTGAGCCAGGTCCTTGACCTCACCCGCCACCACCGCGAACCCCTTACCCGCCTCACCAGCACGAGCAGCCTCGATCGTCGCGTTCAACGCCAACAGGTTCGTCTGCTCAGCGATCTGCGTGATCGTCTTGACCACCGCACCGATCTCCTGGCTCGACACCCCCAACCGACCCACCTGCTCATTGGTCGCCGCCGCCACATCCGTGGCCTGAGCCGCCACCTTCGCCGCCTGCGACGCGTTCTGCGCGATCTCACTGATCGAGCTACCCATCTGCTCGGCACCCGCAGCCACCGTCTGCACCTCACGGCTGACGCTGCCGGCCGAGGCGGCCACCTGGGTCGCGGTCGCACTGGTGCGCTGCGAACCACCTGCGACCTGCGCGACGTCACCCTCGATCGACTCCGCGGCCCGTGCGACGTCGCGGGCCACGTCGGCCACGTCCCGCACGGTCGCCCGCAGCGACTCCCGGGACTCGTCGAGCTGACCGGCCATGACGGCGATCTCGTCCACCGAGCGGACCGGGGCCGGGACGGTGAGGTCGCCCGCAGCCATCGCGGCGACGGAGGTCTGCACCGAGCGCACGGACCGGCTGATCCGCCGGGCGATCCCACCGGCGAGCAGCAGACCCGCACCGCCGCCGACGACGAGCACGCCGACCGTCCACCACCGTGCCGCGCTCGAGGTCGTGACCGAGGTCCGGGTGAGCGCGTCGACCCGTCCGGCGAGGCTCTCCTGCAACGAGGCCGTCGCCGTCCCCAGCGCGTAGTAGGCGTCGTAGCCCGGCCCGACGATGCGCGCGTCCGCAGCGTCCAGGTCGGCAGGGGTGCCCCGCTGGTAGTCGGTGACCACCTGGTCGTCGACCGCGAAGAAGGCGTCCCACTGCTGGTGCACCGTGGCGAGCAGCGCCTGCTCGTCGGAGGTGAGGGCGTTCGCGTCGATGGCGGCGAGCGCCTTCTGCAGCTGGGCCTTGGACGTGAGGAAGCCGGCCCGGTTCACCGAGGACGGGTCCACCGCCGCCGGTCCGCCGATCTTGCGCGCGTCCCAGGCGTAGGCGACCTGCCACCCCGACACGTCGGAGTTGAGCATCCGGATCTCACCGACCTGCGTGGTGAGCCGCTGCAGCGTCGCCAACCGGGCGACGGTGTCGCCCTGGACGTTCGACGAGGTCACGGACACCGCGCCGACCCCTGCAGCCATCACGAGGCCCAGGAAGGCGACGGCCATCACCTGGCGACGCACGGTCCGCCGCCACCAGCTCATCACCCCGGTCTGCCGCACGGTGCTGCTCGCTTCCACGTCCATGTCGTCCTCCGTCCTGTCCCCCCATCTCGCGCTGTCTCCTGCACGATCGGCCGCCCGCACGAGCCCCTGAGCGGGCGCACCTCACGTTCACGCAACGTTTGCCGGCGCCGTCCGGACCCGCGGTGTGCTCCCGACGCCGGGCACGACTAGCGTCCTGCCATGCGATTCGGGCTCTTCATCCCCCAGGGCTGGCGGCAGGACCTCGTCGGCATCGAACCGGCCGAGCACTGGGCGACCATGCACGGTCTGGCCGCGCACGCCGACGCGGGCGAGGCGTGGGAGTCGGTCTGGGTCTACGACCACATGCACGCGGTCCCCGAGCCCAACGGCGAGGCCGTGCACGAGGCGTGGACCCTCATGGCCGCCTTCGCCGCCTCGACCCGGCAGGTGCGCCTGGGCCAGATGTGCACCTGCATGGCGTACCGCAACCCCGCGCACCTGGCGAAGGTCGCCACCACGGTCGACGTGGTCTCGGGCGGCCGGGTCGAGATGGGGATCGGGGCCGGCTGGTACGAGCACGAGTGGCTCGCCTACGGCTACGGCTTCCCGCGGGCCGGGGTGCGGATCGCGATGCTCGACGAGGGCGTGCAGATCATGCGCCAGATGTGGACCGACGGCGTGGCGACCCTGGACGGCGAGCACTACCAGGTGGCCGGCGCCCAGCTGTCGCCGCTGCCGCTGCAGACCGACGGCCCGCCGCTGTGGGTCGCCGGCGGTGGCGAGAAGAAGACGTTGCGGATCGCCGCCGAGCACGCCGCCTACACCAACTTCGACGGCACCCCCGAAGGCTTCGTGCACAAGTCGGCGGTGCTGCGCGGGCACTGCGAGACGATCGGCCGCCCGTTCGAGGAGATCACCCGCTCGGCCAACTACAACGTGGTCATCGGTGCGACGCAGGCCGAGGTGGACGACAGGATCGCCTGGGTCGAGGAGCACTACGCCCGCACGGTCCCGGCCAAGGCGGCGAACGTCGCCGAGGAGTTCCGCCGCGGTCCGCTGGTCGGCACGCCTGAGCAGATCGTCGAGACCCTGCGGCACCTGGAGGGTCTGGGCATGACCTACGCGCTGTGCTACTTCGCCGAGGCCGCCTACGACCGGTCCGGCATCGAGCTGTTCGAGCGTGAGGTCGTCCCGGCGCTGCGCTGATCCATCGGGATCGACGATGCGTCCCGACGGTGGCACGGTCGTGGGGTGACCACCCGCCGCACCGAGCACGCCGCTGCCCTGCGCTCGCTCCCCGACGCCGAGCTGCGCGCCTACCTCACCGCGCACAGCGGTCTGCCGGGCCCGCGCGCCAACCTCGAGCTCATGGCCGCGGCGGCCGACGTGCTCACCCCCGCCCTCGCGCTCACGCTGGCCGACGACGAGGACGAGTACCTGCGCTGCTGCGGGGTCGTCACGCTGGGTCGCCTCGTGCTGGAGCACCCCGACGACCCCGCCCTCGTCGACCTGCTCACCGCCCGCGCCGCCGACCCGTCCTGGCGGGTGCGCGAGGCCGCGGCGATGGCCGGCCAACGGATCGGCGACGGTGACCCCGACCGGCTGGTCGCCCTCGTCCGGGCGTGGACCGACGACCGGGACCCGCTCGTCGTCCGGGCCGGGATCGCGGCGATCTGCGAGCCGCGGCTGCTGCGCGAGGGCGCGATGGCCGCGGCGGCTCTCGCAGCCTGCTCCCAGGCGACCGAGCACCTGCGGCAGGTCCCGTCGGCCCACCGCCGCGACGCCGACGTCCGGGTGCTCCGGCAGGGCCTGGCCTACTGCTGGTCGGTGGCGGTGGCTGCCGACCCGGTCACGGGGCTGCCCGTCTTCGAGGCACTGTCCAGGGGCCCTGCTGGCTCCGGGGTCGCGCAGGACGGCGACATCGCCTGGGTGGTCGCGCAGAACCTGCGCAAGAAGCGCCTGGCTCGTCTGCTCGACGCCCCGTCGTCATGACCGGGCCGGTCGGGCTCAGTCCCCGCCGGCCGGTCCGGGTCCCTCGGCACGGGCGGCACCCGGCGGCGGGTACGCGCCGCCCGTCCCCGGCAGGATCTCGAACCCCAGCTCGAAGTCGACCAGGAGGGCCGCGAACGCCTCGAGCAGGCTGCCGTCACCGTCGAGCACGACCGTCCCGGCGGCGATCTGCTGCGCAAGCGGCACGGCACCGACGAGTGCCTCCTCCAGGTCTGCCCGGTCGACCGTGATCGTCAGGTCCGGGTCCTCGGCGAGGAAGCCACCGAGGTTCGTGAGCGTCCCGTTGCTGAGCTCGACGACGAACTGCTCGCCGTTGTCCGGAGTCACCAGGTTGACGACGAAGGACAGCCCCTCGGCGGCCGAGGAGTCCAGCCGGATGCCCAGGAAGTCCAGGAGCTGGCCGGTCGTGAGCGCCCGGACGAGGTCCGGGCCGGTGGACGAGGGCGCCTGGCCCGACGGCAGGCCGCTGCGCAGCTCGAACGCCCCGGCCAGGAAGCTGTTCCGGACGCTGGCGCTCTCCTGCTGGTAGCCGATCTGCTCGAACGCGTCGGCCAGCAGCTCACGGGCCTCGACGTCGTCCGGTTCGGCATGCACCAGCTTGTCCAGGATCTCGGTCGCGAGCAGGTACTCGCCGTCGTCGACGAGGCTGCGCGCCCGGTCGAGGATGGCGCGGGCACCGCCCATCATCTCGACGTACAGGGGTGCGGACCGGCGTGGCGACAGCGGGATGAGGGTGGTCGGGTTGCCGTCCCAGTACCCGAGGTACCGGTTGATGACGGCGCGGGAGTTGTGCGCGACCGAGCCGTGGTAGCTGCGCGCCGCCCACTGCTGGTCGAGGCTCGCGGGGACCTGGTAGACGTTGTGGATCTCGTTGATCGTCACGCCCTGGTTCGCCAGGTGCAGCACCCCGTTGTTGAGGTGGGCGTAGGTGTCCCGCTGGGTGCGCAGGACCTCCTGGATGCGCTCGTTCCCCCACCGCGGCCAGGTGTGCGAGGAGAGCATGACCTCGGCCTGCCGTCCGAACATGTAGAGCGCCCGGTTGATCTGGCGGGACCACTCCAGGGGGTCGCGCACCAGGGCGCCGCGCAGGGTGTAGATGTTGTGGATCGTGGCGGTCACGTTCTCCGCGGCCCAGAACGCGTTCCACTGCGGGAACCACGTGTTCATCTCGGCGGGCGCCTCGGTGCCCGGGGTGTTCTGGAAGACCATCCGCACCCCGTCGACGACCAGCTCCTGCAGGTCGTCCTCGATCGTCACGGTCGGGGGGATCAGCCCGACGTTCCCGCTGGCGACGCCCTTGCCGATGGCCTGGTCGACGTGGCCGTACGGGCTGCGCTCGAGCAGGACCCCGTACTGGAAGAACATCCGGCGGTTCATCGCGTTGCCTGCGTAGACGTTCTCCGCGACGGCGTGCTCGAGGAACCCGGCCGGCGCGATGACCTGCACGGCGCCCGACCGCACGGCCTGCAGGTCCACCACCCCGTGCGCACCGCCGAAGTGGTCGCCGTGGGAGTGGGAGTAGACGACCGCGACCACCGGCCGCTCCCCCAGCTGCTCGGTCACCAGGGCCAACGCCGCGGCAGCCGTCTCCGTGGCCGTCAACGGGTCGAACACGATCCAGCCGGTGTCCGACCTGACGAACGTGATGTTGGCCAGGTCGAACCCACGCACCTGGTAGATCCGGTCGGGGACCACCTCGTAGAGGCCGAACTCCATGTTGAGCAGGGCCTGCCGCTGCAGCGACGGGTGGACGGAGTCGAGCTCCTGCCCGTCGAGCAGGAAGTCGTAGCTGCCGAGGTCCCAGACCACGCGCCCCGTCTCGCTGAGGATCTGCCGGGCGGCCGGGGCCGCGATGAAGCCCCGGCGGGCCTCGTCGAGGTCACGTCGGTCGGCGAAGGGCAACGACGCACGTGCGGCGCGCTGGGCCGCCACGGTCACCGCCGAGGGCTGCTTCCCCAGGGGGTGGAAGTGTTCGGTCATGACGAGGCCCTCCGCCGTCGGACCCGGGACGACGCTGTCCCGGTGGCACCACGTCACACGACACTAGCGACGCCCGCCGGACGCGCCACAGGTGGCCCGTCACGCACCGGCACAGCGGGCTCGGCCGTGCCCGGCCCGCGGTCCGCACCGAGGCGGGAACGGGGGAGACTCAGCCCTCGGCGACGGCGACCGCCGAGGCGATCCCGGCGTCGTGCGACAGCGACAGGTGCCACGAGCGCACCCCGAGCTCCTCGGCCCGCGCCGCGACGGTGCCGATGATCTGCACGACCGGCGCACCCCCGGAGACCCGGGTCACGGTGCAGTCCTGCCAGGACAGGCCGCCCGGCGCCCCCAGCGCCTTGGCGATCGCCTCCTTGGCCGCGAACCGCGCGGCCAGCGACTGCGCCGGCAGGTCACGCTCGGCGGCCGTGAACAGCCTCGTGCGCAGCCCCGGCGCGCGTTCGAGCGTCGCGACGAACCGTGCCACGTCCACCACGTCGATCCCGACCCCGACGATCACGGCCGGTCCGCCGGGGTGACGAGGTGGCGCCAGCGGCCCCACTTGTCCTCCAGCGCGGCGTCCAGGTCGACGTCGAACCGTTCGGCCAGCAGCAGCAGGTGGGCCAGCACATCGGCCAGCTCGGCGGCGACGGCGCCGGTGTCCGGCTCCCGCCGCGAGCGCCCCGAGGCCGCGAGGTAGGCCTGGGTGAGCTCGCCGACCTCCTCGGTGAGCTTGAGCACGAGCCAGTCGTCGGTGCGCTCGATGCCGTGCAGGCGCGCGTAGACCCGCGAGATCGTCTCGACCTCGCTCTGGGCCGCGCGCAGCTCCACCGCCGTGCGGCCGCTACTCGACCGTGACCGACTTGGCGAGGTTGCGCGGCTGGTCCACGTCCAGCCCCTTGGCGTTCGCCAGCTCGCAGGCGAACACCTGCAGCGGCACGACGGTGAGCAGCGGGGCCAGCAGGGTCGGTGCCTGCGGCACCCGGAACACCTCGTCGGCGAACGGCACCACGTCCTCGTCGCCGTCCTCGGCGATCACCAGGGTGCGGGCCCCGCGGGCCCGGATCTCCTGGATGTTCGAGACCACCTTGGAGTGCAGCGAGTGCCGCCCGCGCGGGGACGGCACGACGACGAACACAGGCTGCCCGGGTTCGATGAGCGCGATCGGCCCGTGCTTGAGCTCACCGGCGGCGAACCCCTCGGCGTGGATGTAGGCGAGCTCCTTGAGCTTGAGCGCGCCCTCCATCGCCACCGGGTAGCCGACGTGCCGGCCGAGGAACAGCACGGTCTGGGTGTCGGCCATCCAGCGGGCGATCTGCCGGACGCGGCCGGCCCGGTCGAGCACGGTCTGGATCTTGGCCGGCATCGCGCGCAGCTCGGCGAGGTGGGTCGCGACCTCGTCGGCGAACATGTTGCCGCGCAGCTGGGCCAGGTACAGACCCAGCAGGTAGGCCGCGGTGATCTGGGCGAGGAACGCCTTGGTGGAGGCGACCGCCACCTCGGGCCCGGCGTGGGTGTAGAGCACCGCATCGGACTCGCGCGGGATGGTCGAGCCGTGCGTGTTCACGATGGCCAGCGTGGTGCTGCCCTGCTCGTGCCCGTGCCGCACGGCCATGAGGGTGTCCATCGTCTCGCCCGACTGGGAGATGGCGACCACGAGCGTGCGCTCGTCGACGACGGGGTCGCGGTACCGGAACTCGTGCGCCAGCTCGACCTCGACCGGGATCCGGCACCAGTGCTCGATGGCGTACTTGGCCACGTGGCCGGCGTACGCCGCCGTCCCGCAGGCCACCACGACGATCTTGTCGATGCTGCGCAGCACCGCCTCGTCGATCCGGAGCTCGTCGAGCACGAGGCGCCCGGCGGCGTCGGTGCGACCCAGCAGCGTGTCGGCGACGGCCTGCGGCTGGTCGGCGATCTCCTTGTCCATGAAGGACCGGAAGCCGCCCTTCTCGGCGGCGGCGGCGTCCCAGTCGACGGTGAACCGCCGGGCATGGGCCGGGTTCCCGTCGAAGTCGGTGACCTGCACGGAGGTCGCAGTGATCGTGACGATCTCGTCCTGGCCCAGCTCGAGGGCCTCACGGGTGTGCGCGATGAACGCCGCGACGTCCGAGCCCAGGAAGTTCTCCCCCTCCCCGAGCCCGACGACCAGCGGGGAGTCGTGCCGGGCGCCGACGACCTCCTCCGGGTGGTCGGCGTGCACGGCGAGCAGCGTGAACGTGCCCTCCAACGAGCGCGCCACGGTGGCCATCGCCGCCGTGAGGTCACCGGTGAGGTCGTAGGCGGCGGACAGCAGGTGGGCGACCACCTCGGTGTCCGTCTCGGAGGTGAAGACGGCTCCCTGGGCGAGCAGATCGGCCTTGAGCCGGACGAAGTTCTCCACGATGCCGTTGTGGATCACCGCGATCTTGCCGGCCACGTGCGGATGCGCGTTGGTGTCCGTCGGGCCGCCGTGCGTCGCCCAGCGGGTGTGCCCGATCGCGGCACCGGCGGCGGGCAGCGGGTGTGCGTCCAGCTCCTCGACCAGGTTGGCGAGCTTGCCGGCCTTCTTCGCGGTGGCCAGCCCGACGCCGGGAACGACGAGCGCGACCCCGGCCGAGTCGTAGCCGCGGTACTCGAGCCGACGCAGACCCTCGATGACGACCTCGAGCCCCCGCGTGCTGACCGGTCCGCTCCCGACGTATCCCACGATGCCGCACATGGCGCCGATGCTACCTCCGGGCCCCGCGGCGTCCGGGGGCGTCGCGATCCGGCACAATCGACGCCGTGTCTTCGTCCTCCCCCTACGTCGACCTCGACCGGGATGCCTGGGCGCGGCTGTCCGCGTCGACGCCGCTGCCCTTCACCGACCAGGACGTGCGTCGGCTGCGCGGGATCGGCGACCCCATCGACCTGGCCGAGGCGGATGTGGTCTACCGCCCGTTGTCCCGGCTGCTCGACCTGTACATCGGCGCCACCCGCGGGCTGCACGCCGCCAGCGCGGCCTTCCTGCACGAGGACACCCCCCGCACGCCGTTCGTCATCGGGGTGGCCGGGTCGGTCGCCGTCGGCAAGTCCACGACGGCGCGGCTGCTGCGCGAGCTCATCGCCCGGTGGCCGGCGACCCCGCGGGTGGCGCTGGTCACGACGGACGGGTTCCTGCTCCCCAACGCCGAGCTGGAGCGTCGGGGCCTGCTGGGTCGCAAGGGGTTCCCGGAGTCGTACGACCGACGGGCGCTGCTGCGGTTCGTCGCCTCGGTGAAGGCCGGTCGCGCCGAGGTCACCGCGCCGGTGTACGACCACATCGCCTACGACATCGTCCCTGGTGAGCAGATCACGGTCCGCTCACCGGACGTGCTGATCGTCGAAGGCCTCAACGTGCTGCAGCCGGCCCGGCCGACGGGGCGCTCGAACCTCGCGGTGAGCGACTTCTTCGACTTCTCGATCTACGTCGACGCGCGCACCGACGACGTGCGCCAGTGGTACGTGGACCGGTTCCTCTCGTTGCGCCAGACGTCGTTCGCCCAGCCCGGCTCGTACTTCCGCCGGTACGCCGACCTGTCCGACGACGAGGCGCGCGCCGTCGGACGCCAGATCTGGGACGACATCAACGCCCCGAACCTGGAGGAGAACATCAAGCCGACCCGTGAGCGGGCGACGCTCGTGCTGCGCAAGGGCGCGGACCACTCGATCGAGCACGTCCGGCTGCGCAAGCTCTGAACCGTCCGGCCCGGCCCTCGCCGGGCCTGCGGGCCGCTCAGACCCTCGGCCGGTCCCGCAGGGGCTGGTCGGACTCGTCTTCGGGCGGGGCCACCGACGTGCCGGTGGGCTGCGACGGCGGGTCGGCGGACGCCCGGGCGGCGGGCCCACCGGCGCGGGCCGCCCACCGCTGCATGAGCTGGTCGACGAGGAGCCCGAGGAGCACCCCGCCCACGACACCGACGGCCACCGCGACCAGCGGGTTCTTGCCGAGGACCGCCCCAGCGGCGGCCCCGATGACGGTGGAGTACACGGCCCACATGAGCGAGGCGATGATGTCGGCGATGACGAACCGGCGCCGGCGGTAGCGCAGCGCACCCGCGGTCATGTTGACCGCGACCCGACCGACCGGGATGTACCGGGCGGCGATCACGTAGGAGGCGCCCCGTTCGGCCAGGGCCCGTTCGGCCCGGTCGAGCGCCGCCTGGCCGCGCGGCCCGCGGAACAGCCGCAGCCGCCGCACCGCGACCTTGGTGCCGATCTGGTAGGCGATCTGGTCGCCGCTGAACGCCCCGGCCGCCGCCACCAGCACGAGCAGGACCAGCTGTGGGTTTCCCGTCGACAAGGACAGCGCGGTGAGGGCGATGACCAACGACTCGCTGGGGATCGGCGGGAAGAATCCGTCGATCGTCGCGAACAGGTACATCACCACATACACCCAGCCGGAGCCGGCGAGCCCCTCGGCCCACAGCTCGAGCTGATCCATGTCGTTCCCCGCTCTGTCGCACACGTGAGTCCGGCCGCGGCGCGATCCCGGAGCTCCCCACGGTACGTCGATGTGACCTCGGCGACATCACCCCACGGGTTGATCGTGACCCGCCCATGGGATGAGCGAGAGGTCAGTGCGCGTGCACCTCGACGAACCGTCGCAGCACCGGCGGCACCGTGTCGACCCCCGCGGCAGCCGCCCGGGCGAGCACCTGGTCGAGCTCGTCCGGCAGGAAGTACCCGTGGTGCGCGACGGCTCGCACCCGCAGCTGCAGTCCGGCGAAGTCGAGCTCGGGGTGGAACTGTGTGGCGTAGACGTGCTGCCCCACCCGGAAGGCCTGCACGGGCGTCGCGTCCGACCGGGCCAGCGGCACCGCAGAGGCGGGCAGCCGGTGCACGGCCTCCTTGTGCCCGACGAACGCGGTGAAGGCTCCGCCGGCTGCACCGAGCACCGGATCGAGCAGCCCGGCCTGCGTGAGCTCGACGCGCACGGCACCCACCGGTTCGCCGTAGGTGGTGTCGACGGTCGCACCGATGTACCGACCCAGGGTGCCGATCCCGTAGCAGCAGCCCATGAAGGGCGTGTCGGCCGCGACCACCCGGTCCAGCAGGGCGTCCAGGTCACGCTCGACGCGCCGTTGCAGCGCCGACTTGGTCTCCTCCGGGTCGCTCACGCAGAACGGCCCGCCCCCGAGCAGCAGCCCGGAGTAGGCGGTCAGGTCGAGCTCGCCCAGCGGGGCCGCCTCGACGCGCACCCGGTGCAGGTCGTCGGGGTGCAGGCCGGTCGCCGTGAGCATCGCGGCGTACTCGTCGTCCGCGGCGTCGTCCTGCTCCCGCACCCCGAGGAAGAGGAACGGCCTCACGGCAGCCGGAAGCCCAGCTCGGCGGCCGACGTGCGGGGCACCGGCTCCGAGGCCCAGTGCCCGCCCCAGCCCGCCGACGCCGCCAGGGAGCGCAGCTCGGCCTTGTCCAGGTAGAGGATCCCGCCCAGGTGGTCGGTCTCGTGCTGGATGATCCGGGCCGGCCAGCCCGTGAGCACCTCGTCCAGCGCACCTCCGCGCTCGTCGGCCCCCGTGAGGTGGACGCTGCGGTACCGGGCGACGACCGCGGTGTACCCCTCGACCGACAGGCAGCCCTCGTAGAACCCGACCCTCTCGTCGTCGACCGCTGTGTACGCCGGGTTGACGAGCACCCGGGGCGCGAGCGGGCTGCGCTCGCGTGCGGCCGCGAGGTCCGGATGGCCCAGCCCCGGGTCCTCGACGACGGCGAGGGCGACCGACAGCCCGATCTGCGGTGCGGCGAGACCGACCCCGGGCGCCGCCCGCATGGTGACGAACATGAGTTCGAGCAGCGCAGCCAGCTCGTCGTCGGCCAGCTCACCGTCGTACGGGCGGGTCACGGCGCGCAGCACCGGGTCGCCCGCCTGGGTGATCGGGGCAGGCCCGTCACCGGCGAGCGCGAGCAGCCGGAGCACCTGCTCCCGCAGCGGGTTCGTCACCACATCAGTTCCTCCGGTCGTGCCGTGCCCGTCCGCCCGCTCACCGGGCGAGTCGTCCGCTCACAGCGCCAGTCGTTCGCGCACGACATCGGCCAGGTCGTGGGCGACCGCGTCGGCGTCGTCCTGGGTGCCGGCCTCGACCATGACCCGCACGAGCGGCTCGGTGCCCGACGGCCGCAGCAGCACCCGCCCGGTCTCCCCCAACCGGAGCTGGGCGGCCCCGACGGCGGCGGCCAGCGCCGCATCGGAGTCGACACCTGCACGGTCCACCCCCGAGACGTTGACGAGGGTCTGCGGCAGGCGGTGCACCACGCCCGCGAGATCGGCGAGCGTGCGTCCGGTCGCGGCGATGCGGGACGCCAGCTGCAGGGCCGTGAGCACACCGTCCCCGGTGGTGGCGTGCGCCGCGAAGATGATGTGCCCGGACTGCTCGCCACCGAGCGAGTACCCCCCGGCGCGCATGGCCTCGAGCACGTACCGGTCACCGACGGACGTGTCGATGCAGGTGATGCCCGCCTCGCGCATCGCGAGCCGGAGCCCGAGGTTGCTCATCACGGTGATGACGAGGGTGTCGTCGACGAGCGTCCCGGCCTCATGCATGGACAGCGCGAGCGTGCCCATGATCTGGTCACCGTCGACGAGCACCCCGCGGTGGTCCACCGCCAGGCACCGGTCGGCGTCGCCGTCGAACGCGACACCGAGGTCGGCCCCGGACGCGACCGTGGCGGCCTGCAGCTGCTCGGGGTGCGTCGAACCGCACTTCTCGTTGATGTTGCGGCCGTCGGGCGAGGCGTTGATGACGACGACGTCGGCACCGGCCTCGCGCAGCGCCTGCGGGCCGACCTCGCTGGCCGCACCGTTGGCGCAGTCCACCGCGATGCGCAGCCCGTCGAGCGGCGTGCTCACGGTGGCGACGAGGTGCTCGACGTACTGCGCACCGGCGCGACCGCCGTCGATCTTGATCCGGCCGACGTCCGCCCCGACGGGACGCTGCCACGACGACCCGCGCTGCGCCTCGATGGCGTCCTCGAGCTCGTCGTCGAGCTTGTGCCCGCCACGGGCCAGGAACTTGATGCCGTTGTCCGGCATCGGGTTGTGCGAGGCGGACAGCACGACCCCCAGGTCCACCCCGATGTGGGCCGTGAGGTACGCGACCGCGGGCGTGGGCAGCACACCGACGTCGATCACGTCCACCCCGGCCGAGGCCAGCCCGGCCCCGACGGCTGCCGAGAGGAACTCCCCCGACGCCCGGGAGTCACGGCCGAGCACCGCGCGCGGCCGGTGCCCGGCGAACACACCGCGGCTGGCCAGCACCCGGGCCGCCGCGACCGACAGGTCCAGGGCGAGCTCTGCGGTGATGTCCCTGTTGGCCAGACCACGGACGCCGTCCGTGCCGAAAAGTGCACCCATCCCCGACTCCTTCGTCCCCGAGCACCGTACCGGGCGGTGCCTCACACAGCGGTGGCCCCGCAGGTCCTCGTCGGACCGGCGGGGCCACCGTGCAGTCGATGTCGCGTCAGCGCTTGGAGTACTGCGGCGCCTTGCGGGCCTTCTTCAGACCGGCCTTCTTGCGCTCCACCACGCGGGCGTCGCGGGTGAGGAAGCCGGCCTTCTTGAGCGCCGCACGGTTGTGCTCGGCGTCGATCGCGTTGAGCGCGCGGGCGATGCCCAGGCGCAGGGCGCCGGCCTGGCCGGACATCCCGCCGCCGTTGATCCGCGCGATGACGTCGAAGCGACCCTCGACGTCCACGAGCTTGAGCGGGGAGTTCACCAGCTGCTGGTGGACCTTGTTCGGGAAGTAGTCCTCCAGCGAACGGCCGTTGACCGTCCACTGGCCGGTGCCGGGGACGAGCCGCACACGCGCGACCGCCTCCTTGCGGCGGCCGAGGGCCTGGGCAGGGGCCGTCAGCGACTGGCCGCGGCCGGCCGGTGCGGTGGTCTCGGAGGTGTAGCTGGACGGAGTCTCGTCGTCGATGTCGACCGTGGTCTGGGCCACTGGGTTCCTCGTGTTCTCGTCGTTCGTCGCGCGGGCGCTCACGCCTGCTGCGCGACCTGCGTCAGCTCGAAGGGCGTGGGCCGCTGTGCGGTGTGCGGGTGCTCGGGACCGGCGTAGACCTTGAGCTTGCTCAGCTGAGCGCGGCCCAGGGTGGTCTTCGGCAGCATGCCGGCAACCGCCTTCTCGATCACCCGAGTGGGGTGCTTGTCGATGAGCTCACCGATCGGGGTCGCCCGCAGACCGCCCGGGTAACCCGAGTGGCGGTACGCGAGCTTGCTGTCCCGCTTGGTTCCGGTGAGGGCGATCTTCTCCGCGTTGACGACGATGACGAAGTCACCGGTGTCGACGTGGCGGGCGAAGCTCGCCTTGTGCTTGCCACGCAGCAGCGTGGCGACCTGGCTGGCAAGCCGGCCCAGGACGACATCGGTCGCGTCGATGACGTACCAGTTCCGCTCGACCTCGCCGGGCTTCGGGGTGTACGTGCGCACGTTTCGTAGCCTTCTCGTTCGCGTGGTGGCCGGTGGGGCTCGTCCAGCTGCTCCGGACGTTCTCACCGGTACGGTGCCGGCGCATCCGCGGACCGGTGAGTGGGCCACCGAGACCTCCGCGGCGCCAGGGTGGTGAGAAGCCACCGGCGCGCACGGGGACGCAACACGACGTCCCAGAGTACCTGCCCGCACACCCGAGGGTCAAAGCGCCGCCGATCACGTCCGGCCGGCCCGACCGCTGGCTCCCCACCGCTGTCTCCCGGACCTCGCCACGGGGACCCGACCGACGCCCCCGGCCACCCTCCCAGGAGCAGTCGGGCACAGGTCGACCTCAGCGGGCCCGCACCACGCGTTCGGTGTCCCAGACCGCCTCGGGCGTCTCGACCACCCGCCCGTCCGAGCCGAGCACGAGGAAGCGGTCGAAGCCGCGCACGAACCAGCGGTCATGGGTGACCGCGAGCACCGTGCCCTCGAACGCCTCCAGCCCGGTCTGCAACGCCTGCGCCGAGTGCAGGTCGAGGTTGTCCGTCGGCTCGTCCAGGAGCAGCAGCGTGGCCCCGCCCAGCTCGAGCAGCAGGATCCCGAACCGGGCCTGCTGCCCACCGGAGAGCGTCTCGTACCGCTGCTCGGCCGCCGCCACCAGGTCGTACCGGTCCAGCGCCCGGCTCGCAGCGTCCCGGCCGATCCCGGCCCGGTGACCCGACCCGCGGTGCAGCACCTCGAGCAGCGTGCGCCCGACCAGCTCGGGGTGGCCGTGGTTCTGCGCGAACCAGCCGGGACGCACCCTGGACCCGAGCACCACCGACCCGGTGTGCGGCACCGGCGCGACCGCCGGCCCGCCGTCGTCGGGCGGCAGGTGCTCGGGCGACGGGTCGCTGCCACCGGCGGCCAGCAGCCGCAGCAGGTGCGACTTGCCCGACCCGTTCGAGCCCAGCACCGCGACCCGCTCGCCCCAGAACACCTCCAGGTCGAACGGCTGGAGCAGACCGGTGAGCTCCAGCCCGCGGGCCACCACGGCGCGCTTGGCCGTCCGCCCCCCGGTGAGCCGGACGTTCACCGTCGCCTGCTCGGCCGCGACCACCGGCGGCCCGTCCTTCTCGAACGCCGCCAACCGCGTCCGGGCCGCCGAGTAGCGCGAGGCCAGACCGTCGTTGAACTTCGCCTTCGTCTTGAGGGTCTCCACGAGCGTGCGCAGCTTCTCGTGCTCCTCGTCCCAGCGCCGGGCCAGCTCGGCCTGCCGGTCGTGGCGCACCTGGCGGGCCTGCGCCCAGGTCGCGAAGCCACCGCCGTGCACCCAGGCCTGACCGCCGTCGGGCGTCGGCTCCAGCGTCACGACGTGGGTGGCCACCCGGGCCAGCAGCTCGCGGTCGTGACTGATGAACAGCACGGTGCGCCCGCAGCCCACCAGCCGGTCCTCCAGCCATCGCTTGGTCGGCACGTCCAGGGCGTTGTCGGGCTCGTCGAGCACGAGCACCTCGGCCGGCCCGCGCAGCAGCGCCTCGAGCACCAGCCGCTTCTGCTCACCGCCGGACAGCGAGCGCACCGCCCGGTACTGGGCGCGTTCGAACGGGACGGACAGAACCGCGTCGGTCACCCGGTCCCAGCCGATCTCAGCCTCGTAGCCGCCGACGTCGGCCCAGTCGGCGAGCGCCTGGGCGTACCGCATCTGGTTCGGCTCGTCGTCGACCGCCATCATCGCGCCCTCGGCCGCCGACAGCTCGACCGCGGCCGCCCGGACCGCTGGTGGGGCGAGGTCGGCGAGCAGGTCACGCACGGTGCGGTCGTCGTCGACGCGGCCGATGTCCTGGCGCATCACCCCGAGCCCGCCCGAGACCGTGACGGCGCCGGCGGCCGGGTCCGTCTCGCCGCACACGATGCGCAGCAGGGTCGACTTGCCGATCCCGTTGGGCCCGACGAGCGCGGCACGGGCCCCCTCACCCACCCGGAACGTCACCCGGTCCAGCAGCGGGCGCCCGTCAGGCAGGACGACGCTGACACCGTTGACGTCCACATGGCCCATGGCACGGGAGTCTGCCCGTCCGGGTCAGGACGCGGCGACCTGTTTCACGGCGGCCTCAGCTGTCGCCGCGGCGATGCGCCGGTCAGGCGCGCGAGGTGGTCGCAGCGGGCGGTGGCGCCCGGCGCGCTCCGGTGCGAGCGTGGGGGCATGACCGAGGAGACACCCGCCACGAGCACCGACGCCGCGCTGGGCTCGGAGGGCGACACCGACCAGCTGTCGGCCGAGGAGATGCTCGTCGACCGCGGGGTGGAGGACCTGCTCGACGAGGGCTACTCGCCGCCCGAGCGGGATCGCAGCAACCGCTGGGGCGAGACGGCGTGGGAGCAGGCCCACGGCGAGGGTCTCGACCGGCGTCTCGCCGAGGAGGAGCCCGACGTCTGGGTCGCCGACCCTCGTCCGGTCGGCGGGCGCGAGCCCGGCCGGGCCGGTCGTCTGGTCGCCGACGACGACGCGGTCGAGGCCGGGGTGAACGACCAGTTCGCCCTCGACGCAGGCGTCGCCGGCGGCGGCGCGAGCGCCGAGGAGGCCGCCGTCCACCTGGTCGACGACCCGGACGGGCGGTTCGACCCCGAGAGCTGAGCCCCGGGCCGCCCTGCACCGGCGGCACGCCGAGCCGCGGCAGTGAGCAACGCCGCAGGTGTCAGCCCTCTCGGGCGATGGTCGTGCGCGGGCAGTTCCGCTAGCGTCTGGGGAAAACACCCCCGAGGAGAGCATGGACGGCACGATCGCCCTCGCCGCGCAGCGCGCGGCGCTCCTTGAGCGCACCACTGTGCGGTTCGGCGTGGTGGCCGGCTCGGGCTTCCTGGTGTCGGCCGCGACGGTGGCGGTCGCCGGCGCCGGCGGTTTCGCGCAGCAGGTGACGCTCCCGGCGCCCTGGAGCTTCTGGCCGACAGGGAGCGCGTCGTCCGAGGGCTGGCTGGCGATCGAGCTGCTGCTCGTCGCTCTGCTGTGCCTGCTGTGGTTCGTCCTGTCCCGGGCCTTCCTCGCGCTGCCGACGGCCGAACGACCCACGACGCCCTGGCTCGCAGGCGTGGCGGCGGTGTGGTCCCTGCCGTTCCTCATCGGTGGTCCGCTCGGCAGCCTGGACGTGTTCAGCTACGCCGCGGTGGGTCGTCTCGCCGAGCTCGGGCTGAACCCTTACCACGTCGGCCCCGGCATCCTCTCGGACGCCTACGCCGCCACAGTCAGCCCCATGTGGCGCACCACACCCACGCCGTACGGACCGCTGCAGGTCTCCCTGCTCAGGCTCCCGGCTGCGCTGGCCGGCACCGACGCCGGTGCGGCGATGCTCCTGGTCCGGCTCCTCGCCGTGGCCGGTCTCGCCGGGGCCGTCGCGGTGACGCTCCGCGCCGTCCGCGACCAGGACCGCACGGTGGTCCTGCTGCTCACGGCGCTCAACCCGCTCGTGCTCGTCACCATCGTGTCGGGCGCGCACCTCGACGTGCTGGTCGGGGCGCTCGCGGTCCTCGTGGTCCTGCTCGTCCGCTCGGGCCGCCCCGCATGGGCGATGGTCGCGGCGGTCGCCGCCTGCTTCATCAAGCTGCCGGGCGCCGTGCTCATCGGCTACGTCCTGCTGGACGCGCTGCGCCGCAGCCCCGCTCCCGTGCGCCGACGCGCGCTCGTCGGGGCGGTCGCGGCCGCCGCGGCCACCACAGGAGCGATCTGGCTGCTGGTCCCCGACGCCTTCGGCTGGGTCGGCGCCCTGGGGGTTCCGGGGACGACACGCGAAGGGATGGCCCCGAGCACCTGGGTCTCCTACCTTCTGGCAGCCGTGACGGGGAGCTTCACCGAACCCGCCCTCAGCTGGGCGTTCACGATCGGGCGGGTCCTCACAGCGGTCGCCGGCTCCGCAGCCGCGGGCCTCCTGCTGCTGCGCGCCACTGGTCGCGGCACCACGAAGGACGCCTACGCGGGGGTGGGCTGGGCGCTCGTCGTCGTGGCCGTGAGCGGCCCGTCGACGTACCCCTGGTACCTCACCTGGGGGTTGTTCGCCGTCGCGATCGGGTCGGGTGCCCGCGGACGCCGGGCGATCGCGGCACTCAGCGTGGTGCTGTGCGTCGTCGGGGTCTTCTCCGGCGGGCTGATCACGGTCGGCGCCCTCTGCCTCGTCATCGCCGGGGCATGGACGCTGATCCGACGGCGCCGTCCGGAGCTGCTCGCCATCCCCCTGGACTAGGCCGCGGCCGGACCGCTCCCCCGCGCGCCCGGCGCCTCCCGACCTTCGCCACGCGGACGAGCCGTCCTGTCTCCTGCCCTCGTCCGCGCTGTGCGGTCTCCCCCTCGGCGGACCGCGGTCCGTCAGTCGCAGCAGCCGCCCGGTTCGGGCAGTGAGCGTCGCGCTCGGGTTCGGTCCGCACGGTCGGCGAGTTCGCCGTCCGGCGGGTACTGCACGTCCTCCAGGGTGAGTCCGACCGCGGGGGCGACGGCCGCGCCCCGGCGCCCTTCGACCAGCAGCTGCGCCGGCCAGTCGACGTCGCGGCTGCCCTGGCCGACCGCGAGGCAGGCGCCCACGAGCGCACGCACCATCGAGTGGCAGAACGCGTCGGCCTGCACGTGCGCGACGAGCAGCCCGGCATCGGCCCCGTGCTGCGCCCGGAGCCAGCCGAAGGCCTCCAGGGTCCGGATGGTCGTGGCGCCCGGTCGCGGGCGGCAGAACGCGGCGAAGTCGTGCAGACCCTCGAGACGCCGTGCCGCGTCGTCCATCGCCCCGACCTCGAGCGGGTGCCGGTGCCACAGCACGTAGCCACGGGTCCACGGGTCCGGCGGGACGGCCCCGTCCCGCACCCGGTACGCGTAGGTGCGCCGCAGGGCGGAGAACCGCGCGTCGAACCCGTCCGCCGCCACCCGCGCCTCCCGCACGACGACGTCCGCCGGCAGCACACCCGCCAGCCGTCGGACCAGCACCTGAGGCCCCGCGGCACCGTCACGGGCCCGGAGCGCGGCCAGCCGGTCCGCGTCGACGTCCAGGTGGGCGACCTGCCCGCGGGCGTGCACACCGGCGTCGGTACGGCCGGCGACCACGAGGCGCACCTCGTCCCGCAGCACCGTCGCCAGCCCGTCCTCCAGCACACCCTGCACGGTGCGCAGGCCAGGCTGTCGCGCCCAGCCCGCGAAGTCGGTGCCCACGTAGGCCAGGTCGAGTCGCAGCCGCACGGTGGTCACGGCGCACCACCGTATCGGCGTTAGGTTGGGACGTGACCTCCGACCCGTTCACTCTGGCCGTCGACTGCGGCGGCGGCGGCATCAAGGCCTCGGTGCTCGACGCCGCCGGGACCCTGCACGCACCGGCGGTCCGGGTGCCCACGCCCTATCCGCTGCCCCCGGAGCGCCTGGTCGAGACCGTCGTGGAGCTGGCGGCGGGCCTCCCCCGTGCGGACCGACTCACGGTGGGCATGCCGGGGATGATCCGGCACGGCGTCGTCGTCTCGACCCCGCACTACATCAACCGCGCCGGACCCCGGACCGCGCCGCTGCCTGAGCTGGTGAGCGCCTGGGCGGGCTGCGACATCCGAGCACTCCTGTCGCAGCGGCTCTCGCTGCCCACCCTGGTGCTCAACGACGCCCAGGTGCACGGCGCCGGCGTCGTCTCCGGCACGGGCGTGGAGCTCGTGCTCACGCTGGGCACAGGGCTGGGGTGGGCCCTGTTCGACGGCGGCCGGCTGGCACCGCACCTGGAGATGTCGCACGCCCCGGTGACCCGCGCCACCACGTACGACTCGTACATCGGCCAGCCTGAGCGCGCCCGGCTCGGCGACGCCCTGTGGTCCCGCCGGGTGCGCCGCGTGGTCGACGGGCTACGCCCCGTGGTGGCCTGGGACCGGCTGTATCTCGGCGGCGGCAACTCCCGTCGGGTGAGCGCCCAGGTGCTCGACCGCCTCGGCGACGACGTGGTCGTGGTGCCGAACGCCGCCGGCATCGTCGGGGGTGTGCGGGCCTGGACCCTCGACGCCGGCTGACCCTCGTCGGCGCCCGGTGTCGTTCGTCCGGGTGATTCCGCGCAGCGGGGCTGGGCTGCCCGGACCGCGCGAACGTAGCCTGACCGCGTGTCGCATTTTGGTGGGTTTGCCCGGTCACCCCGGCTCGTCGCTCGGCTGGTGGCCGACCGCGGGCTGCACGCCCCCGAGGCGCCGGGTCCGGACTTCGCCCGCGGCCGGCTGATCGCTCCGGGGCTTCGGCAGCTGGCCGTCGGCGTGCGCGGCCGTGCCGTGCTCGGTCCGGTCGACCCCGCCGAGCACGGCGGCTGGGAGGACTGCACGCACAGGGCTGTGCGTGGGCTGTCCGCCCTGCCCGCCCCGCGGCACATGACGCTACGGGCCGGCGGCCACGCCCGGGTCGAGACCTACGTCGCGGACGACGTGTTCGGCAGCTCGCGGCTGCTGATCCTCGACCAGCTGCTCGCGAGCACGCTGCGGATCGAACGGCCCGACCACGGCGTCCTCGTCGTGGCTCCCAACCGTCACCTGCTCGCCGTCCACGTGCTCGAGCAGATCGAGGAGGTCGCGCCGGCACTCGCACTGCTCGGCGAGCTGGCGGTGGTCGAGCACCGCATCGCTGACCCCGTGAGCCCGTGGGTCTACTACCGCGCACCCGACGGGCGGCTCTCGCTGCTCACCGTCTCCCCCACGCGCAACGACCTCGACGAGGCGTTCGGCACCGCGCTGCAGCGGATGGCGGGCCCGAGCGCCTGAGGCCGCACCCGACGCACGACGAAGGGCCCGCACCCTCGGGGTGCGGGCCCTTCGCGTACTGCCAGGACTCAGGCCTCGTCGGCCTTGTCGGCCGCAGCGGACTCGGCCGGCTCGACCTCGGCGGCGTCGGTCGTCGGCTCGGCCTCGACGGCCTCCGCGGCCTCGACGGTCTCCTCGACCTCGACGACCGGGGCAGCCTTGGCCGCGGCCTTCGTCGCCTCGCGCACGACCTGCTGCTTCGGCGAGACCGGCTCGAGCACGAGCTCGATGACGGCCATGGGGGCGTTGTCGCCCTTGCGCGGGCCGATCTTGGTGATCCGCGTGTAGCCGCCCTCGCGGTCAGCCATGGCCGGCGCGATCTGCGTGAACAGCTCGTGCACCACGGACTTGTCGCGAACGACGGTCAGCACCCGGCGACGGGCGTGCAGGTCACCGCGCTTGGCGAAGGTGATGAGACGCTCGGCCAGCGGACGCACCCGCTTGGCCTTGGCCTCGGTGGTCGTGATGGACCGGTGCTCGAAGAGCTGGGTCGCGAGGTGCGCGAGGATCAGCCGCTCGTGAGCCGGACCGCCACCCAGGCGCGGACCCTTGGTGGGCGTGGGCATCGTCGTTCACTCCTTGGGAAGGTCGAGAAAAGGTCAGAACTGCTCGTCGTCGGCGAAGTCGCCCTCGTCGTCGGCGTAGTAGCCGGCCGACGTGCTGGGGTCGAAGTCGAGAGGCGAGTCCTTGAGGGTCAGCCCGAGCTCGGCGAGCTTCTCCTTCACCTCGACGATCGACTTGGCGCCGAAGTTGCGGATGTCGAGCAGGTCCGCCTCGGAACGCGCCACGAGCTCACCCACCGTGTGGATGCCCTCGCGCTTGAGGCAGTTGTACGACCGGATGGTCAGCTGCAGGTCCTCGATCGGCAGGGCCAGGTCGGCGGCGAGGGCGGCGTCCGTCGGGGACGGGCCGATCTCGATGCCCTCGGCCTCGACGTTGAGCTCACGCGCCAGGCCGAACAGCTCGACGAGCGTCTTGCCGGCGCTGGCCAGCGCGTCCCGCGGGCTGATCGCCGGCTTGGTCTCGACGTCGACGACGAGCTTGTCGAAGTCCGTGCGCTGCTCGACGCGGGTCGCCTCGACCTTGTAGGTCACCTTGAGCACCGGCGAGTAGATCGAGTCGACCGGGATCCGGCCGATCTCGGCGTCGAACGCCTTGTTCTGGTTGGCCGACACGTAGCCGCGACCGCGCTCGACCGTGAGCTCGATCTCCAGCTTGCCCTTGTCGTTGAGCGTCGCCAGGTGAAGGTCGGGGTTGTGCACCTCGACACCGGCCGGCGGCACGATGTCGGCCGCGGTGACCGCACCCGGGCCCTGCTTGCGCAGGTACATGACGACCGGCTCGTCGTTCTCCGAGGAGACGACGAGGTTCTTGATGTTGAGGATGAGCTCGGTGACATCCTCCTTGACGCCGGGCACGGTGGAGAACTCGTGCAGCACGCCGTCGATGCGGATGCTCGTGACCGCCGCACCCGGGATGGAGGACAGCAGGGTCCGACGCAGGGAGTTCCCGAGCGTGTAGCCGAAGCCCGGCTCGAGCGGCTCGATCGAGAACCGCGAGCGGTACTCGGAGATGACCTCTTCGGTCAGGGTGGGGCGCTGTGCGATGAGCACGGTGTGGTTCCTCTCAGCGGGCGTCCGCCATATGACGCCCCGCAGGTGTGGTGCACGCCGCTCGGTCTCGGTCCACCGAACGGCCGGTCGAGCCGGTGCCAGGGGCAGCCCCGGCACCGGCTGAGAGGTCAGACGCGGCGGCGCTTCGGCGGACGGCAGCCGTTGTGAGCCTGGGGCGTGACGTCCTGGATCGAGCCGACCTCGAGGCCGGTCGCGGTGAGCGAGCGGATCGCGGTCTCACGGCCGGAGCCGGGGCCCTTGACGAACACGTCGACCTTCTTCATGCCGTGCTCCTGGGCCCGACGGGCAGCGGCCTCGGCCGCGAGCTGCGCGGCGAACGGGGTCGACTTGCGCGAGCCCTTGAACCCGACCTGGCCGGACGAGGCCCAGGCGATGACGGCACCCGACGGGTCCGTGATCGACACGATCGTGTTGTTGAAGGTGCTCTTGATGTGCGCCTGCCCGTAGGCGACGTTCTTCTTCTCCTTGCGGCGCGGCTTGCGCACGCTTGCGCGGGTCTTCGGGGGCATTCTCGTCTTCTCTCAGGTCTACGGGGGGCGCTACTTGCGCCCGGCCTTCTTCTTGCCGGCCACGGTGCGCTTCGGGCCCTTGCGGGTGCGCGCGTTGGTCTTGGTGCGCTGACCGCGCACCGGAAGCCCGCGGCGGTGACGCAGACCCTGGTAGCAGCCGATCTCGACCTTGCGGCGGATGTCGGCGGCGACCTCGCGGCGCAGGTCACCCTCGAGCTTGAAGTTGCCCTCGAGGTAGTCGCGCAGCGTCACGAGCTGGGCGTCGGTGAGGTCCTTCACGCGCACGTCCGGGCTGATGCCGGTGGCGGCGAGGGTCTGGTCGGCGCGCGTGCGGCCGACCCCGTAGATGTAGGTGAGAGCGATCTCGACCCGCTTCTCGCGGGGGAGGTCGACTCCGATCAGACGTGCCATGTGCCTTCCGGCTCCCTGTACTGCGTCGGAGGTCCTCCGCACCGCCGTCCCGCTGACTCGCGGGCCCCGGCCTCCGACCGGGGGTTCATCGCGCAGAGCGCGATGTGACGGTGCGCTGACCGGCCCTGCTGGGCCGGGTGCGTCGGGCCTCAGCCCTGGCGCTGCTTGTGCCGCGGGTTCTCGCAGATGACCTGGACGCGACCGTGCCGGCGAATCACCTTGCACTTGTCGCAGATCGTCTTGACGCTCGGCTTGACCTTCATCGGATGTCCTTGCTCATCACTTGTAGCGGTAGACGATGCGACCGCGGGACAGGTCGTACGGGGTGAGCTCCACCACGACCCGATCCTCAGGGAGGATCCGGATGTAGTGCTGGCGCATCTTGCCCGAGATCGTGGCGAGCACACGGTGGCCGTTGGACAGCTCCACGCGGAACATCGCGTTCGGCAGTGCCTCGACCACGGAGCCCTCGATCTCGATGACACCGTCCTTCTTGGCCATGTCCTCCGCTAACTCTCTGACGTTGGTAGACGAGCCGCGCGAGCGCGCACCAACCATCCCCACAAGGTGTGCGGAGGAAGGTGGCGCACCCGGCCAACCAGGGCCCCGTCACTGGTCACCACGGGGATGACACCAACGAGGTCAGGGCAGGCAGCACGAACCCGACGGATCAGTGTAAGGCACGGTCGGGCATGATCGCGACCCGCGTGCGCCGCACGCGCTCGAGGCGATGTCGCCACCCGCTCCCGTCGGCGCGAGCAGGAAGGTCTCCGGCGGCCGTACGGGCCCCGAGAGCGTCCGGCCGAGCCGGGCTCCTCCGCTCGCGAACCTCACGCCTCATCGCGCCGGAACACTGAGCAGACTGCCACGCCGGCACGGACAGCTCTCGGTGACGCGCCGGCGCACGCTGCGCCCTGCACCTCGTCATCAGATCCCCGTCCGGTCGGTGCCGGACGACGAGCAGCCGCCTCTGGGCGCCAGCCACGCACCGAGCCGCCAGCACTCCCCCGGTTCAGGCGAGGTGCGCATCGCCGCACGGCGCGAGCACCCGCCCCGCTCCCGCTCTACTGCGGCAGCTCGCCCGTGAACTGCTCGATGGTCGCCAGCAGACGGCCGGTCACCTCGTCGACCTCACCAAGGCCGTCGACCTGGGCGAGGATGCCCCGGTTGACGTAGATCTCGGCCAACGGCGAGGTCTGCTCGGCGTAGACCGAGAGCCGGTGCCGGATGACGTCCTCGGTGTCGTCGACCCGTCCCTCGATCTGCGCGCGCTTGAGGAGCCGCGCCGTCACGACATCGGGGTCGACCGCCAGCTCGATGACCAGGTCGAGCTCGTGGTCGTCGGCCGCCAGCAGCGCGTCGAGCGCCGCCGCCTGGGCCCCGTTGCGCGGGTATCCGTCGAGCAGGAAGCCGTCGGCCGCGTCCGGCTGCGCGAGCCGGTCCGCGATGAGGGCGTCGGTGAGCTCGTCAGGAACCAGGTGGCCCTTCGACGTGTAGCCGACGACCTGACGGCCGAGCTCGGTGTCCCCGGCGATGTTGGCCCGGAAGATGTCACCGGTGGAGATCGTCGGGACACCCAGACGCTCGGCGAGGCGCACGGCCTGCGTGCCCTTGCCTGCACCAGGAGGACCGAACAGCACCAGACGCACGCTCATCGCAGGAACCCCTCGTAGTGCCGCTGCTGCAGCTGCGACTCGATCTGCTTGACCGTCTCGAGGCCGACACCGACCACGATGAGGATCGAGCTGCCGCCGAACGGGATGTTCTGGCCGACGTTCATCACGATGAACGTGACCGTCGGGATGAGGGCCACGATCGCCAGGTAGAGCGACCCCGGGGTGGTGATCCGGGTGATCACGTAGTCGAGGTACTCGGCGGTCGGCCGCCCGGCACGGATGCCGGGGATGAAGCCCCCGTAGGACTTCATGTTGTCCGCGACCTCGTCCGGGTTGAACGTGATCGCCGTGTAGAAGAAGCAGAAGAAGATGATGAGCACGACGTAGAGCACGAGGTGCAGCGGCGCCGAGGACAGCGCCAGGTTCGCCTGGATCCACTGCACCCAGCCGGCCGTCTGGTCGCCGAACCGCGCGATGAGGGTCGGCACCTGGAGCAGCGAGGCGGCGAAGATGATCGGGATCACGCCGGCCATGTTGATCTTGATCGGGATGTAGGTGCTCGAGCCGCCGTACATGCGCCGACCGACCATCCGCTTGGCGTACTGCACCGGGATGCGTCGCTGGGACTGCTCGACGAAGACCACGAGCCCGATCACCAGGACGATGACGAGCATCGCGATGATGAACTTGCCGACACCGCCGGCGCCGCCGGCGATCGACCACATGGCGGTCGGGAAGTTGGCCGCGATCGAGGTGAAGATCAGCAGCGACATGCCGTTGCCGACACCGCGCTCGGTGATGAGCTCGCCGAGCCACATGATGAGGCCGGTCCCGGCCGTCATCGTGATGATCATGATGGCCAGCGTGAGCAGGCTGTCGTCCGGGATGACCGACTTGGTGCAGCCGGTGAAGAAGTTGCCGCTGCGGACGGTCGCGATGATCGTCGTCGACTGCAGGACCGCCAGGCCGATGGTGAGGTACCGGGTGTACTGGGTCAGCTTGGTGGTGCCCGACTGACCTTCCTTGTGCAGCTCCTCGAAGCGCGGGATCACCACGCGCAGCAGCTGGATGATGATGCTCGCCGTGATGTACGGCATGATCCCCAGCGCGAAGACGGACAGCTGCAGGAGCGCGCCACCGCTGAAGAGGCTGATCGACCCCAGCAGGGTGTCGTTCGAGCCGGCCTGCTCGATGCAGGCCTGGACGTTGGAGTACGAGATGCCCGGCGTCGGCAGGAACGAACCGATCCGGAACACGACCATGATGCCGATCGTGAAGAGCAGCTTGCGCCGCAGGTCGGGCGTCTTGAACGCCCGCACGAATGCGCTGAACACCTGTCCTCCTGGGCCGCCCTGCGGCGACGGTCTCGCGGTCGGCGGGGCGCCGACCGGCGGGGTCCGGGTGTGCGCCTACGCCCCGGAGCACCCTAGCCGATACGACCGGACGCGGGTCGACGCCGTCCTACGACGTCGACCCGCGTCCGAGACGTTCAGCCGTTCGTCACGCTCCCGCCGGCAGCGAGGATCTTGTCCTTCGCCGAGGCAGACAGCTTGTCGACGTCGACCGTGAGCTTGACCGCGACCTCACCGGTGCCGAGCACCTTGACGGGAGCACCCTTGCGGACCGCACCCTTCGCGACCAGGTCGGCCACGGTGACGTCGCCGCCGGACGGGTACAGCTCGGCCAACCGGGAGAGGTTGACGACCTGGTACTCGGTGCGGAACGGGTTCTTGAAGCCGCGCAGCTTGGGCAGCCGCATGTGCAGCGGCATCTGCCCGCCCTCGAAGGCGGCAGGGACCTGGTACCGGGCCTTCGTGCCCTTGGTACCACGACCTGCCGTCTTGCCCTTGGACGCCTCACCACGACCCACACGGGTCTTGGGGGTGTGCGCACCCGGGGCCGGACGCAGGTGGTGCACGCGCAGCGTGCCGCCGTGGCCCTGCTCGACCGGCTTGGCGACGGGCTC
Organism: Cellulomonas citrea; assembly: GCF_009829685.1. Taxonomy (GTDB): domain Bacteria; phylum Actinomycetota; class Actinomycetes; order Actinomycetales; family Cellulomonadaceae; genus Cellulomonas; species Cellulomonas citrea. The sequence goes on along the minus strand of NZ_VWSD01000005.1, from coordinate 24,803 downwards.
GGCCTTCGCCTTGGCGGGGGCCTTGGTCGCCTTCGCCTTGGGCGCGGCGGCCTTGGCGGCCGTGCCCTCGGACGTGGCGGTCGCCTCAGCCTTGGCCGCGGCCGGCTTCTTGGCGGCGGCCCGGGGGGCCTTCGCCTTGGGCGCCTCGTCGGCCGTCACGTCAGCCTTCTCGTCCGCCATCAGTCCACCTCCTCGACCGCGACCAGGTGGCGCACCGTGGTGACCATGCCGCGGATCTCGGGACGGTCCGCCTTGACGACGACGTCACCGATCCGCTTCAGGCCCAGGGAGCGCAACGTGTCGCGCTGGTTCTGCTTGCCGCCGATGGCGGACTTCAACTGGGTCACCTTGAGCTGGGCCATCAGGCACCCACCTTCGCTGCCTCTGCCTTGGCGGCCAGACCGGCGGCCTGGGCGCGCAGGATGGCCGCGGGCACGACGTGGTCGGTCGGCAGGCCACGACGGGCGGCGACAGCCTCGGGCTGCTCCAGACCCTTGAGAGCCGCGACCGTCGCGTGCACGATGTTGATCGAGTTGGACGAGCCCAGCGACTTGCTCAGCACGTCGTGGATGCCGGCGCACTCGAGCACGGCGCGCACCGGACCACCGGCGATCACACCGGTACCCGGCGAGGCCGGACGCATGAACACGACACCGGCCGCGGCCTCACCCTGGACGGGGTGCGGGATGGTGCCCTGGATGCGCGGGACGCGGAAGAAGTTCTTCTTCGCCTCCTCGACACCCTTGGCGATCGCCGCGGGCACCTCCTTGGCCTTGCCGTAGCCGACACCGACGGTGCCGTCGCCGTCACCGACGACGACCAGCGCGGTGAAGGAGAACCGGCGGCCACCCTTGACGACCTTGGCCACGCGGTTGATGGTCACGACGCGCTCGAGGAACGCGCTCTTCTCGGCGGCCTCGCGCCGCCCACCCTCACGACGGCCACCGTCGCGGCGGTCGCCGCCGGTGCCGCCCTGGGCACCGGTGTTGCTGCGAGCTGGTGCAGCCATCAGATGGTCCTCTTCTTCGTCTTCGTCGTCGTGGTCACAGGGACAGACCGCCCTCGCGTGCGCCGTCCGCCACCGCGGCCACACGGCCGTGGTACTTGTTGCCGCCGCGGTCGAACACGACGGCCTCGACACCCTTGGCCTTCGCGCGCTCGGCGACGAGCTCGCCGATCTTGCGGGCCTTGGCGGTCTTGTCGCCGGCCAGGTCACGCAGCGACGACTCGATGGTCGACGCGGACGCGAGCGTCTGGCCGATGGTGTCGTCGACGACCTGGGCCGTGATGTGCCGGGCCGAACGGGTGACGACGAGGCGCGGACGGGCCGGCGTGCCGGTGACCTTCTTGCGCAGGCGCAGGTGACGGCGCTGGCGCGCGATCTGCTTGCCCTTGCCCTTGATGGAGATGGCCATGGCTTACTTCCCAGCCTTTCCGACCTTGCGACGCACGACCTCGTCCGCGTACCGCACACCCTTGCCCTTGTAGGGCTCCGGCTTGCGGATCTTGCGGATGTTGGCGGCGACCTCGCCCACCTGCTGCTTGTCGATGCCCGAGACCGAGAACTTCGTCGGCGACTCGACCTGGAACGAGATGCCCTCGGGCGCCTTGACCGGCACCGGGTGGCTGAAGCCGAGCGCGAACTCGAGGTCCGAACCCTTGGCCTGCACGCGGTAACCGGTACCGACGATCTCGAGCTTCTTCGTGTAGCCCTCGGTCACACCCGTGACCAGGTTGGCCAGCAGCGTGCGCGTGAGGCCGTGCAGCGAGCGCGATGCGCGCTCGTCGTCCGGGCGGGTCACCACGAGGGCTCCCTGCTCGTCCTTGGCGACCGCGATGGGCGCCGGCACCGTGTGCGTGAGGGTGCCCTTGGGGCCCTTCACCGTCACCACGGCGTCCTGGATGCTGACCTCGACGCCGGCCGGAACCGGGACGGGGACCTTGCCGATACGAGACATGGCTGTTCTCCTTCCGTCTCGGGGGGGTTACCAGACGTAGGCGAGGACTTCCCCGCCCACACCCTTCTTGGCGGCCTGCTTGTCGGTCAGCAGGCCGGAGGACGTGGACAGGATCGCCACGCCGAGGCCGCCGAGCACCTTGGGCAGGTTGGTCGACTTCGCGTACACACGCAGGCCCGGCTTGGACACACGCTTGACCCCCGCGAGCGCGCGCTCGCGGTCCGGGCCGTACTTGAGCGTGACCACGAGCTCGGAGCCGACGGAGGCCTCCTGCGTGGTCCAGCCTGCGATGTAGCCCTCGGCCACGAGGATCTCGGCGATCCGGGCCTTGAGCTTGGAGTAGGGAATCGTCACCGAGTCGTGGTGCGCGGAGTTCGCGTTGCGGATCCGCGTCAGGAAGTCGGCGATCGGGTCGGTCATGGTCATCGGGCGTCAGCCCTTCCTGCCGGGGTATCCGTGCGCAGAGTGCACGGACCTACCGGCGTAGGGAGTCGGTTACCAGCTGCTCTTGGTGACACCGGGCAGCTCGCCGCGGTGCGCCATCTCGCGCACGCAGATGCGGCAGAGGCCGAACTTCTGGTACACGGCGCGCGGCCGGCCGCAGCGCTGGCAGCGCGTGTAGGCACGGACGGCGAACTTCTGCTTGCCGGTCGCCTTGTTGACGAGGGCGGTCTTCGCCATGGTCAGTTCTCCTTGAACGGGAAGCCGAGGAGCTTGAGGAACGCGCGCCCCTCGTCATCGGTCGTCGCAGTGGTGACGACCGTGATGTCCATGCCGCGGACGCGGTCGATCTTGTCCTGGTCGATCTCGTGGAAGACCGACTGCTCGGTGAGCCCGAAGGTGTAGTTGCCGTTGCCGTCGAACTGCTGCGCCGACAGCCCACGGAAGTCGCGGATGCGCGGCAGCGCGGTCGACAGCAGCCGGTCCAGGAACTCCCAGGCACGGTCGCCGCGGAGCGTGACGTGCGCACCGATCGGCATGCCCTCGCGCAGCTTGAACTGGGCGATGGACTTGCGGGCCCGGGTCACGGTCGGCTTCTGACCGGTGATCAGCGTGAGGTCGCGCACAGCGCCCTCGATGAGCTTGGAGTCCTTGGCGGCCTCACCGACGCCCATGTTGACGACGACCTTGACCAGGCGCGCCACCTCGTTGACGTTGGCGTGCCCGAACTGCTCGAGCAGCGCCGGCTTGATCTCCTCGGCGTACTTCGTCTTCAGACGAGGAAGCTCGGGGGCCTCGACGGTGGTGGTCATCAGACGTCCTTCCCGGAGCGCTTGGCGACGCGGACCCGGACGGTGCGGGTGCGGCCGTCACGCTCGACCTGCTCGGAGCGGTAGCCGACCCGGGTGCCCTTCTTGGTCTCCGGGTCCACCAGCATGACGTTGCTGATGTGGATCGGGGCCTCGACGTTCTCGATGCCGCCGGTGCGCGTGCCCCGGTTCGTCGTGCCGGCCTTGGTGTGCTTGGTCACCCGGTGGATGCCCTCGACGACGACGCGGTCACGGTCGGTGAGCACCTCCAGGACACGACCCTGCTTGCCGCGGTCCTTGCGGGAGCCCGAGATGACGACGACGAGGTCGCCCTTCTTGATCTTGGCCATGGTCAGATCACCTCCGGTGCGAGCGAAATGATCTTCATGAACTTCTTGTCGCGAAGCTCGCGACCGACCGGGCCGAAGATGCGGGTACCGCGCGGCTCCCCGTCGTTCTTGAGGATCACCGCAGCGTTCTCGTCGAACTTGATGTACGAGCCGTCGGGCCGACGGCGCTCCTTGACGGTGCGCACGACGACCGCCTTGACGACGTCGCCCTTCTTGACGTTGCCGCCGGGGATGGCGTCCTTGACGGTGGCGACGATGACGTCACCGATGCCGGCGTAGCGACGGCCCGAGCCGCCGAGCACGCGGATGCAGAGGATCTCCTTCGCACCCGTGTTGTCGGCGACTCGAAGTCGCGACTCCTGCTGGATCATTGACCTGCTCCTGTCGTCTGGCGGGTTCTCGGCTCATCCCGTGCGGGGATCCGAGCCTGGCCGAACGGATGGTTTGGCTCCGGCTGGGCCGGAGTACTACTTGGCCTTCTCGAGGACCTCGACCAGACGCCAGCGCTTGGTGGCCGACAGCGGACGGGTCTCCATGATGAGGACGAGGTCGCCGACGCCGGCCGTGCCGAGCTCGTCGTGCACCTTGACCTTGCTCGTACGGCGGATGACCTTGCCGTACAGCGCGTGCTTCACGCGGTCCTCGACCTCGACCACGATCGTCTTGTCCATCTTGTCGGACACGACGTAACCGCGACGGGTCTTGCGGTAGGGGCGTGCCTCGGCCACAGCCGTCGTCGACGGCTTGTCGGCCGCGGGGGCCTTCTCGTTCGCGCTCATCGTCCTCACTCGCTCGCGCTCGGGGCAGTACGGATACCGAGCTCACGCTCACGCAGGACCGTGTAGATCCGTGCGATGTCGCGCTTCACGGCCTTGAGCCGACCGTGGCTCTCCAGCTGACCGGTCGCCGACTGGAAGCGGAGGTTGAACAGCTCCTCCTTGGCCTTCTTCAGCTCGGCCACCAGCTTGTCGTCGTCGAACGTGTCGAGCTCGCTCGTCGCGAGCTCCGGGGTCCCGATCGTCATCAGCTGGCACCTCCTTCACGAACGATGAAACGGGTCTTCATCGGCAGCTTGTGCTGGGCGCGGCGCATGGCCTCACGGGCCAGCTCCTCGTCCACACCGGCCAGCTCGAACATGACCCGACCGGGCTTGACGTTGGCGATCCACCACTCCGGCGAGCCCTTACCGGAACCCATACGGGTCTCAGCGGGCTTCTTGGTGAGCGGACGGTCCGGGAAGATGTTGATCCAGACCTTGCCACCACGCTTGATGTGGCGGGTCATCGCGATACGAGCGGCCTCGATCTGCCGGTTGGTGACGTACGCCGGCTCGAGAGCCTGGATGCCGTACTCGCCGAAGGAGATCGTCGTGCCGCCGGTCGCAGCGCCCGAGCGACCCGGGTGGTGCTGCTTGCGGTGCTTCAGCCTGCGCGGGATCAGCATGGTCAGGCCTCCGTTCCGGTGGCGGTGGTCTCGGCCGGAGCCGCGGCGGACGCCTCGGCGGCGGCGGGGGCGCCCTCACGGTCGCGGCGCGGTCCGCCGGCACGCGGGCCGCGGTCGCCGCCGCGCTCGGGACGGTCACCACGCGGGCCGCGGGACGGACGCGGTGCGGCCGTCGCCTGCTCGCGGGCGAACTCCTTCTCGGTCATGTCGCCCTTGTAGACCCAGACCTTCACGCCGATGCGGCCGAAGGTGGTGCGGGCCTCGAAGAAGCCGTAGTCGATGTTCGCGCGCAGCGTGTGCAGCGGGACGCGACCCTCACGGTAGAACTCCGTGCGGCTCATCTCCGCGCCGCCGAGGCGACCGGAGACCTGCACCCGGATGCCCTTGGCACCAGCGCGCTGGGCCGACTGGATGCCCTTGCGCATGGCGCGACGGAACGACACACGGCTCGCGAGCTGCTCGGCGATGCCCTGAGCCACCAGCTGCGCCTCGATCTCGGGGTTCTTCACCTCGAGGATGTTGAGCTGCACCTGCTTGCCCGTGAGCTTCTCGAGCTCGCCACGGATGCGGTCGGCCTCGGCACCACGCCGGCCGATGACGATGCCCGGCCGAGCGGTGTGGATGTCGACGCGGACGCGGTCACGGGTGCGCTCGATCTCGACGCGAGCGATGCCCGCGCGCTCGAGACCGGTGCCCATGAGCTTGCGGATCTTCACGTCCTCGCGCACGTAGTCGCGGTAGCGCTGACCCGTCTTCGTCGAGTCCGCGAACCAACGGCTGCGGTGGTCGGTGGTGATGCCCAGGCGATACCCGAGCGGGTTGACCTTCTGTCCCACTAGCGGGTCCTTCCCTTCTGGCTGTCCGTGCGCTCGCGCTCGGCGACCACCACGGTGATGTGGCTGGTCCGCTTGAGGATCCGACCGGCACGACCCTGCGCCCGCGGCCGGAACCGCTTGAGCGTCGGGCCCTCGTCGACGAACGCCTCGCTGATGTAGAGCGCCGACTCGTCCAGACGCTGTCCGTCGCGGCGAGCACCCTCACGGGCGTTCGCGATCGCGGACTCGACGACCTTGAGCACGGGCTCGCTGGCCGCCTGCGGCGCGAACCGCAGCACGGCCACCGCCTCTTCGGCTCGCTTGCCCCGCACCAGGTCGACCACGCGTCGGGCCTTCATGGGCGTGACGCGGATGAACCGCGCCTTCGCCGTGGCTTCCATCGCTGTCCTGCCTTCTTCTTCTGCCGTCAGGCGTCGCACACCGACCCGGGGGTCAGCGACGACGGCCCTTCCGGTCGTCCTTCTCGTGCCCGCGGAACGTCCGGGTGGGGGCGAACTCGCCGAGCTTGTGCCCGACCATCGACTCGGTGACGAACACCGGCGTGTGCTTGCGACCGTCGTGGACCGCAAAGGTGTGGCCCAGGAAGTCGGGCGTGATCACCGAACGGCGCGACCACGTCTTGATGACGTTCTTGGTCCCGGCCGCGTTCTGCGAGTCGACCTTCTTCTGCAGGTGGCCGTCGACGAACGGGCCCTTCTTGAGGCTGCGAGGCATTCTCCAGGGCTCCTATCAGCGCTTCTTGCCGGTACGCCGACGGCGCACGATGAGCTTGTCGCTCGCCTTGTTCGGGCGGCGGGTACGTCCCTCGGGCTGGCCCCAGGGGCTGACGGGGTGACGACCACCGGACGTCTTGCCCTCACCACCACCGTGCGGGTGGTCGATCGGGTTCATCGCCACACCACGGACGGTCGGGCGCTTGCCCTTCCACCGCGAGCGGCCGGCCTTGCCCCAGTTGATGTTCGACTGCTCGGCGTTGCCGACCTCGCCGATCGTCGCGCGGCAGCGCAGGTCGACGTTGCGGATCTCGCCGGACGGCATGCGCAACTGCGCGTACGGCCCGTCCTTGGCGACCAGCTGCACCGAGGTGCCGGCCGAGCGGGCGATCTTCGCGCCGCCGCCGGGCTTCAGCTCGATGGCGTGGATGACCGTACCGGTCGGGATGTTGCGCAGCGGCAGCGAGTTGCCCGGCTTGATGTCCGCGCCGGCACCGTTCTCGATCGTGTCGCCCTGGGCCAGCTTGTTCGGCGCCAGGATGTAGCGCTTCTCGCCGTCCGCGTAGTGCAGCAGCGCGATCCGCGCCGTGCGGTTCGGGTCGTACTCGATGTGCGCGACCTTGGCCGGCACGCCGTCCTTGTCGTGGCGACGGAAGTCGATCACGCGGTAGGCGCGCTTGTGCCCACCACCCTTGTGGCGGGTCGTGATGCGACCGGTCGAGTTGCGACCGCCGGACTTGGTGAGCGGCCGGACGAGGGACTTCTCCGGCGTCGTCCGCGTGATCTCAGCGAAGTCTGCGACGGAGGAGCCACGACGGCCAGGCGTCGTCGGCTTGTACTTACGGATTCCCATGATTCCTCACTCGCTCCGCGTCAGCCGACCGGTCCGCCGAAGATGTCGATCGTGCCCTCGCGGAGGGTGACGATCGCACGCTTCGTGGACTTGCGGCGGCCGAGGCCGGTACGGGTGCGCCGCACCTTGCCCTGACGGTTGGCCGTGTTGACCGAGTCGACCTTGACGCCGAAGACCTGCTCGACAGCGATCTTGATCTCGGTCTTGTTCGCCCGCGGGTCGACGAGGAAGGTGTACTTGCCCTCGTCGAGCAGGCCGTAGCTCTTCTCGGAGACGACCGGCGCGATGAGGATGTCGCGCGGGTCCTTGCCGACGCTGGTCACTTGCCCTCCTGGTCAGTGCGGCCGAGGAACGCGTCGAGCGCGCCGGCCGTGAACACGACGTCGTCGGAGACGAGCACGTCGTAGGTGTTGAGCTGGTCGACGACGAGCAGGTGGACCCGCTCGACGTTGCGCAGCGACTTCCACGTGGTCTCGTCGTTCCGCTCGACCACGACGAGCACGTGCCGACGCTCGGAGAGCGTGTCGAGCACGGCGATCGCCGTCTTGGTCGACGGGGCGTCGCCCACGGCGAAGCCGGTGACGACGTGGACGCGGCCGGCGCGAGCCCGGTCGGAGAGGGCACCGCGCAGGGCGGCCGCCTTCATCTTCTTGGGGGTGCGCTGGCTGTAGTCACGCGGCTGCGGGCCGTGCACCGTGCCACCGCCGGCGAACTGCGGCGCACGGGTCGACCCCTGACGCGCGCGGCCGGTGCCCTTCTGCTTGTAAGGCTTGCGCCCACCGCCGGACACCTCCCCGCGAGTCTTCGTGGAGTGCGTGCCCTGGCGTGCCGCAGCGAGCTGCGCGACGACGACCTGGTGGATGAGCGGAACGTTCGTGGGCGCGTCGAACACCTCGGCGGGCAGCTCGGCCGTACCGGCCACCGCGCCCTTCGGGTCGACCACGTCGACGGTCAGCGTGTCGGACATGGGATCACGCGCCCTTCACTGCGGAGCGGACGAGGACGACGCCGCCACGGGGCCCGGGAACCGCACCCTTGAGGAGCAGCAGGCCCTTCTCGGCGTCGACCGCGTGCACGGTCAGGTTCTGCACGGTGAGCTTGTCGCCACCCATCCGGCCGGCCATCTTCAGGCCACGGAACACCCGGGACGGGGTCGAGGCCTCACCGATCGAACCGGGCTTGCGGTGGTTGCGGTGCGAACCGTGCGACGCGCTCACGCCCTTGAAGCCGTGACGCTTCATGACACCGGCGAAGCCCTTGCCCTTGGTGGTGCCGGAGACGTCGACCTTGGAGCCGGCCTCGAACACGTCGGCGGCGATCTCCTGGCCGAGGCTGTACTCCGCGGCGTTGTTGGTGCGCACCTCGGCGACGAAGCGACGAGGCGTGACACCCGCCTTCTCGAAGTGGCCGCGCAGCGGCTGCGTCACCTTGCGGGGGTCGATCTGGCCGGTCGCGAGCTGCACGGCCGTGTAGCCGTCAGTCTCCTGCGAGCGGACCTGGGTCACGACGTTGGTGCCGACGTTGACGACGGTCACCGGGACGAGACGCCCGGCCTCGTCCCACACCTGGGTCATGCCCAGCTTGGTGCCGAGGAGCGCCGTGACGGGACGGTTGTTCTGCGGGGTAACCATGACGATCAGTTCCTTCCCGCCGTCACAGCTTGATTTCGATGTTCACGTCCGCGGGCAGGTCGAGACGCATGAGCGAGTCGACCGCCTTCGGCGTGGGATCGATGATGTCGATGAGACGCTTGTGAGTACGCATCTCGAAGTGCTCGCGGCTGTCCTTGTACTTGTGGGGCGACCGGATGACGCAGAAGACGTTCTTCTCCGTCGGCAACGGCACCGGGCCCACGACCGACGCACCAGCGCGAGTCACCGTGTCGACGATCTTGCGCGCCGAGCTGTCGATGACCTCGTGGTCGTAGGACTTGAGCCGGATGCGGATCTTCTGTCCCGCCATGGCGTCGTCTACTTCTCTCTCTTCGAACCGGTCCGTCCTACCGACCCCCGCACTCGGGCGTGTCGCTCTTGCGACCCATCTCCGCGCGCGAACCTTGACACGCGGGATCGGTGGTTGCGGTCGAGCTCCACCACCAGGTCTCCCCGGGGTGCACAGCCCTCCACGTTTCGCGCCCGGCCGGACGAGGCGCATGACGCACCACAGCCACAGCGGGCAACCCGAACAGTTTGCCAGATGATCGCCCAGAACTCCAATCCTGCGCGGAACCGGCCCGCGACACGCGGTCCGGAGTGCCGCTGCGGACTGGCTGAGCCTCTCCCAGTGCCGGTCGCGACGCCTCCGGCCACGCGAAAGAGCCCGGGTCCCGCATGCGGGACCCGGGCTCTCCCGGAGACGTCAGACGACGTCGAGCGAAGCGCCCCGAGGGGCAGGCCTCACTTGAGGATCTTCGTGACCCGGCCCGAGCCGACGGTCCGGCCACCCTCACGGATGGCGAAGCCGAGGCCCTCCTCCATGGCAATGGGCTGGATGAGCGTCACGTGGATCTCGGTGTTGTCGCCGGGCATGACCATCTCGGTGCCCTCGGGCAGCGTGATGACGCCGGTGACGTCCGTGGTCCGGAAGTAGAACTGCGGGCGGTAGTTCGCGTAGAACGGGTTGTGACGCCCGCCCTCGTCCTTGGCCAGGATGTAGACCTGGCCCTCGAACTCCGTGTGCGGGGTGATCGAACCCGGCTTGACGACGACCTGGCCGCGCTCCACCTCCTCGCGCTTGGTGCCGCGCAGCAGCAGACCGACGTTCTCGCCGGCCTCGGCGTAGTCGAGCAGCTTGCGGAAGGTCTCGACACCGGTGACGGTGGTCTTGATCGCCTTCTCCTTGATGCCGACGATCTCCACCTCCTCGTTCACCTTGAGACGGCCGCGCTCCACACGACCGGTCACGACGGTGCCGCGGCCGGTGATGGTGAAGACGTCCTCGACGGGCATGAGGAACGGCTTGTCGACGTCGCGCACCGGCTCCGGCACGTTCTCGTCGACCGCGTCGAGGAGCTCCTCGATCTTCTTGGCCCACTCCGGGTCGCCCTCGAGCGCCTTGAGAGCGGAGACGCGCACGACCGGCACGTCGTCGCCGGCGAAGCCCTGGGAGGTCAGCAGCTCGCGGACCTCGAGCTCGACGAGCTCCAGGATCTCCTCGTCGTCGACCGCGTCGGACTTGTTGAGCGCCACGAGCAGGTACGGGACGCCGACCTGGCGAGCCAGGAGGACGTGCTCACGCGTCTGCGCCATGGGGCCGTCGGTCGCCGCGACCACGAGGATCGCGCCGTCCATCTGAGCGGCACCGGTGATCATGTTCTTGATGTAGTCGGCGTGACCAGGAGCGTCGACGTGCGCGTAGTGGCGCTTCTCCGTCTGGTACTCGACGTGCGCGATGTTGATGGTGATGCCGCGAGCCTTCTCCTCCGGCGCCTTGTCGATCTCGTCGAACGGCGTGAAGGGGTTCAGGTCCGGGTACTTGTCGTGCAGCACCTTCGTGATGGCGGCGGTCAGCGTCGTCTTGCCGTGGTCGACGTGGCCGATCGTGCCGATGTTGACGTGCGGCTTGGTCCGCTCGAACTTCGCCTTGCCCACTGGGTGTCCTCCTCAGGACTGGGTAGTCATTGCCCGCTGGCAGTCACCTGACGGTACCTGCTTCGCGAACGGTCCTACGGGTCGGAAATTGAACTTGCTGGGGTCGCCCCGTGGACTCACTCGCCCCGGGTCTTCTTGATGATCTCGTCGGCCACGTTGCGAGGGACCTCGGCGTAGCTGTCGAACTGCATCGAGTACACAGCACGGCCCTGCGTCTTGCTGCGCAGGTCGCCGACGTACCCGAACATCTCCGAGAGCGGGACCTGCGCCCGGATGACCTTGACGCCAGTGGCGTCCTCCATGGACTGGATCATGCCGCGACGCGAGTTCAGGTCGCCGATGACATCGCCCATGTACTCCTCGGGGGTACGGACCTCGACCGCCATGATCGGCTCGAGAAGAGCCGGGTCGGCCTTGCGGACCGCTTCCTTGAGGATCATCGAGCCGGCGATCTTGAACGCCATCTCGGAGGAGTCCACCTCGTGGTAGGCCCCGTCGAGCAGCGTCGCCTTGACCCCGACCAGCGGGAAGCCGGCGAGCACGCCGAGCTGCATCGCGCTCTGCACACCCGCGTCGACCGACGGGATGTACTCGCGAGGCACGCGGCCACCGGTGACCTTGTTCTCGAACTCGTAGAGCTCGCCCTCGGCGGGGTCGAGCGGCTCGAAGGACATCTGCACCTTGGCGTACTGGCCGGAGCCACCCGTCTGCTTCTTGTGGACGTAGTCGATCTTGTCCACGGCACGACGGATCGTCTCGCGGTAGGCCACCTGCGGCTTGCCGACGTTGGCCTCGACGTGGAACTCCCGGCGCATGCGGTCCACCAGGATGTCGAGGTGGAGCTCACCCATACCGCCGATGACGGTCTGGCCGGTCTCCTCGTCGTGCTTGACCCGGAAGGTCGGGTCCTCCTCGGCGAGCTTCTGGATGGCGACCGACAGCTTCTCCTGGTCGCCCTTCGTCTTCGGCTCGATCGCCACGTCGATGACGGGCTCCGGGAAGGTCATCGACTCCAGCACCACCGGCGCGGACGGGTCGCTCAGGGTCTCCCCCGTCGTCACGTCCTTGAGGCCGATGAACGCGTAGATGTGACCTGCCTGGGCCTCCTCGACCGGGTTCTCCTTGTTGGAGTGCATCTGGAACATCTTCCCGATGCGCTCCTTCTTGTTCTTGGTCGAGTTCAGCACCTGGGCGCCGCTGGCCACCTTGCCGGAGTACACCCGGATGTAGGTCAGCTTGCCGAAGAACGGGTGCGTCGCAACCTTGAACGCGAGGGCGGAGAACGGCTCGGAGGCGTCGGCGTGCCGCTCGACCTCGATCGACTCGTCCTTCATGTCGTGACCGACGACGGCCGGCACGTCCAGCGGCGAGGGCAGGTAGTCCACGACGGCGTCGAGCATGGGCTGCACGCCCTTGTTCTTGAACGCCGAGCCGCAGAGCACCGGGTAGGCCTCCGAGGCGATCGTGAGCTTGCGGATGCCGGCCTTGATCTCGGCGACCGTGAGCTCCTCGCCGCCCAGGTACTTCTCGAGCAGCTCCTCGTCCGTCTCAGCGACAGCCTCGACGAGCTCGGCGCGGTACTTGTCGGCCTGCTCGCGCAGGTCGGCCGGGATCTCCTCGATCTCGTACTTCTCGCCGAGCTTGGTCTCGCCGTGCCAGACCAGAGCCTTCATCTCGACCAGGTCGACGACGCCCGTGAAGGCCGACTCCGCACCGATCGGGATCTGGATGACCAGCGGCTTGGCCTTGAGCCGGTCGACGATGGTCTTGACGGTGTAGTAGAAGTCCGCGCCGAGCTTGTCCATCTTGTTGACGAAGCAGATGCGCGGGACGTCGTACTTGTCGGCCTGGCGCCAGACGGTCTCCGACTGGGGCTCCACGCCCTCCTTGCCGTCGAACACCGCGACCGCACCGTCGAGGACGCGCAGCGAGCGCTCGACCTCGACCGTGAAGTCCACGTGGCCCGGGGTGTCGATGATGTTGATCTGGTTGTTGTTCCAGAAGCAGGTCGTCGCGGCAGACGTGATCGTGATGCCGCGCTCCTGCTCCTGCTCCATCCAGTCCATCGTGGCAGCGCCCTCGTGGACCTCACCGATCTTGTACGTGATCCCGGTGTAGAAGAGGATCCGCTCGGTGGTCGTCGTCTTGCCGGCATCGATGTGCGCCATGATGCCGATGTTGCGGACCTTGGTCAGGTCCGTGAGCACGTCGAGTGCCACGTGTTCTCGCCCCTCGTGTTGGCTGATGAGCACCGGGGCCGCGGTTGCGGCCCCGGCACGGCGACTACCAGCGGTAGTGCGCGAAGGCCCGGTTGGACTCGGCCATCTTGTGCATGTCCTCGCGGCGCTTGACTGCAGCACCCAGGCCGTTGGAGGCGTCGAGGATCTCGTTCATGAGGCGCTCGGTCATCGTCTTCTCGCGACGGGCGCGCGAGAAGTCGGTGAGCCAGCGCAGGGCGAGGGTGGTGGCCCGGACCGGACGCACCTCGATCGGGACCTGGTAGGTCGCGCCACCGACGCGGCGGGACTTGACCTCGATCGACGGCCGGACGTTGTCCAGCGCGCGCTTGAGGACCACGACCGGGTCGGAGCCGGTCTTCTCGCGGACACCCTCGAGGGCGCCGTAGACGATGGACTCGGCGACGGTCTTCTTGCCGTCGAGGAGCACCTTGTTGATGAGCTGCGTGACGACCGGCGAACCGTAGACCGGGTCGACGATCAGCGGCCGCTTCGGGGCCGGACCCTTGCGAGGCATCTGTCTCAGCCCTTCTTCGCGCCGTAGCGGCTGCGCGCCTGCTTGCGGTTCTTCACGCCCTGGGTGTCCAGCGCGCCACGAATGATCTTGTAGCGCACGCCGGGCAGGTCCTTCACACGCCCGCCGCGCACGAGCACGATCGAGTGCTCCTGCAGGTTGTGGCCCACACCCGGGATGTAGGCCGTGACCTCGATCCCGGAGGACAGCCGGACGCGCGCGACCTTGCGCAGCGCGGAGTTCGGCTTCTTGGGGGTGGTGGTGTAGACGCGGGTGCACACACCGCGCCGCTGGGGGGAGCCCTTGAGGGCAGGCGTCTTCGACTTGTTCGTCTTCGCCTGCCGGCCCTTGCGGACCAGCTGCTGAATCGTGGGCACTACGTCTCCGTGTCCGTCGGTGGATCTCTGGTCGACCGGCACCCGTCACCTGGGACGGCCGGCTGGCTGCGGCTCGCCGTGTCGTCCGGCTACCCCGCGGGTCTTGCGTCCCGCACCGACCCCCGTACCCGGGCGTGTCGTCCCAGACCCTCCCGGCGCGACTCAGGACCGCAGTCCTGGTCGTTCCGTGACGGTGGGCTTCACACCCGGCGCCGCACCGGTCCCGACGGGGTACAGGTGCACGCACGCACAAGGGCCCGACGACGCGGGCACAGCCTCCTACGCTACCCGCCCCCTGGGAGGGCGTCAAAGCAGTGCGGCCCGCTCCCCCGTCCGCCGGGCGTCACCGGGGGCCGCGGACCTCCCCGGAACCCGACCAGGCGCGAGCCACACACACGAGCGGGGGCCCGCCGGCGAACCGACGGACCCCCGCTCGTGCGATGACTCAGCGGAAGTCGCCGAAGTCGATGTCCTCCAGCGGGATCGCCTCGCCCGAGCCCAGACCCAGGGCCGGGAAGTCGATCTCGTCGTAGCCGAAGGCCGGGTAGAGCTCGGCCTTCGCCTCCTCGGTCGGCTCCACGGTGACCTCGTGGTAGCGCGGCAGCCCGGTCCCCGCGGGGATGAGCTTGCCGAGGATGACGTTCTCCTTCAGACCCAGCAACGGGTCCGAGCGGCTCGACATCGCGGCCTCGGTGAGCACCTTGGTGGTCTCCTGGAAGGAGGCCGCCGACAGCCACGAGTCCGTGGCCAGCGACGCCTTGGTGATCCCCATGAGCTCGGGACGACCGGCCGCCGGCTGGGCGCCCTCGGACACCGCCTTGCGGTTGGCGTCCTCGAACTTGCCACGCTCGGCCAGCTCACCCGGCAGCAGCCCGGTGTCACCCGAGTCGAGCACCGTCACCCGGCGCAGCATCTGCCGGACGATGACCTCGATGTGCTTGTCGTGGATGTCCACGCCCTGGGAGCGGTAGACCTCCTGCACCTCGTCGACCAGGTGCTTCTGCGTGGCCCGCGGGCCGAGGATGCGCAGCACCTTCTTCGGGTCGACCGCGCCCAGCACGAGCTGGGTGCCGACGGCCACGTGGTCGCCGTCCGCCACCTGCAGGCGCGACCGCTTGGTGATCGGGTAGGCGATCTCCTCGGAGCCGTCGTCCGGCGTGAGCACGATGCGCCGGCTGCGGTCGCCGTCCTCGATGGTCACCCGGCCGGAGAACTCCGCGATCGGCGCCTCACCCTTGGGGGTACGGGCCTCGAAGAGCTCCTGGACACGCGGCAGACCCTGCGTGATGTCCTCCGCCGACGCGACACCACCGGTGTGGAAGGTACGCATCGTCAGCTGGGTGCCGGGCTCACCGATCGACTGGGCCGCGATGATGCCGACCGCCTCGCCGATGTCCACCAGCTTGCCGGTCGCCAGCGAGCGGCCGTAGCAACGGGCGCAGGTGCCGACCCGGGACTCGCAGGTGAGCACGGAGCGCACCTTGAGCTCGGTGACACCGGCCTCCAGCAGCCGGTCGAGCAGCACGTCGCCGACGTCGTCACCGGCACGGCCGATGACCTCGTCGCCGATCGTCACGTCCTGCGCCAGGGTGCGCGAGTAGACGCTGGTCTCGACCTTGTCGTGGCGGCGCAGCGTGCCGTCAGCGGCCGGGACGCCGATCGCCATCGTGAGACCGCGCTCGGTGCCGCAGTCGTCCTCGCGGACGATCACGTCCTGGGACACGTCCACCAGACGACGGGTCAGGTAGCCCGAGTCGGCGGTCCGCAGAGCGGTGTCCGCCAGACCCTTGCGGGCACCGTGCGTCGCGATGAAGTACTCGAGGACCGACAGACCCTCCCGGTAGTTCGCCTTGATCGGGCGCGGGATGATCTCACCCTTCGGGTTGGCCACCAGACCACGCATACCGGCGATCTGACGCACCTGCATCCAGTTGCCTCGAGCGCCCGAACCCACCATGCGGTACACCGTGTTGCGCACCGGGAAGTTCTTCTGCATCGCCTTGGCGACCTGCTCGGTCGCCTGCGTCCAGATGTCGATGAGCTCCTGACGACGCTCGTCGTCGGTGATGAGGCCCTTGTCGTACTGACCCTGCACCTTGGCGGCCTTCGCCTCGTGCTCCTCGAGGATGCCCGCCTTGGCGGCCGGGGTCGCCACGTCGGAGATCGCGATCGTGATGCCCGACCGCGTCGCCCAGCGGAAACCGGCCTCCTTGAGCGCGTCGAGCGAGGCAGCGACCTCGACCTTCGGGTAGCGCTCGGCCAGGTCGTTGACGATGACCGACAGCCGCTTCTTGTCGACGACGCCGTTCTCGTACGGGTAGTCCACCGGCAGCAGCTCGTTGAACAGCGCGCGACCCAGGGTCGTCTCGAACAGCAGCGGCTCGCCCGGCGTCCAGCCCTCGGGCGCCGCGTCCTCCGCGAGCACGAGGTCGTCCATCCGGATCTTGACGACGGCGTTGAGGTCGAGGACCTTCGCGTCGAACGCCATGATCGCCTCGGCCACCGAGCTGAACGCCCGGCCCTGGCCCAGTGCGTCGGGACGGTCGGACGTCAGGTGGAACAGACCGATGATCATGTCCTGCGAGGGCATGGTCACCGGACGGCCGTCCGACGGCTTGAGGATGTTGTTGCTGGACAGCATGAGGATGCGGGCCTCGGCCTGCGCCTCGGCGCTCAGCGGCAGGTGCACGGCCATCTGGTCACCGTCGAAGTCGGCGTTGAACGCGCCGCAGACGAGCGGGTGCAGGTGGATCGCCTTGCCCTCGACCAGCTGGGGCTCGAACGCCTGGATGCCCAAGCGGTGCAGCGTGGGCGCACGGTTGAGCAGCACCGGGTGCTCGGTGATGACCTCTTCGAGGACGTCCCACACGACCGGGCGCGCACGCTCGACCATCCGCTTGGCGGACTTGATGTTCTGGGCGTGACCCAGGTCCACCAGACGCTTCATGACGAACGGCTTGAACAGCTCGAGGGCCATCTGCTTGGGCAGACCGCACTGGTGCAGCTTGAGCTGCGGGCCGACCACGATGACCGAACGGCCCGAGTAGTCGACGCGCTTGCCGAGCAGGTTCTGGCGGAACCGCCCCTGCTTGCCCTTGAGCATGTCCGAGATCGACTTGAGCGGCCGGTTGCCCGGGCCCGTCACCGGGCGACCACGGCGGCCGTTGTCGAACAGCGAGTCGACGGCCTCCTGGAGCATCCGCTTCTCGTTGTTGACGATGATCTCGGGCGCGCCCAGGTCGAGCAGCCGCTTGAGGCGGTTGTTCCGGTTGATGACGCGGCGGTACAGGTCGTTGAGGTCCGAGGTGGCGAACCGGCCACCGTCGAGCTGGACCATCGGACGCAGGTCCGGCGGGATGACCGGGACGGCGTCGAGGACCATGCCGGTCGGCGAGTTGCTCGTCGTCAGGAACGCGTTGACGACCTTGAGCCGCTTGAGGGCGCGGGTCTTGCGCTGGCCCTTGCCGGAACGGATGATCTCGCGCAGCGAGGCGGCCTCGGCCTCCAGGTCGAACGACTCCAGGCGCTTCTGGATCGCCGAGGCGCCCATCGAGCCGGCGAAGTAGTTGCCGTAGCGGTCCTGCAGCTGGCGGTAGAGCAGCTCGTCACCCTCGAGGTCGGCGACCTTGAGGTTCTTGAACCGGTCCCACACGGTGTCGAGGCGGTCCAGCTCGTTCTCCGCACGCTTGCGGATCTGGGCCATCTCGCGCTCGGCCGAGTCGCGCACCTTGCGGCGCACGTCGGCCTTGGCACCCTCGGCCTCGAGCTCGGCGAGGTCGGACTCCAGCTTGACGGCGCGGGAGTTGACGTCCGCGTCGCGCCGGTTCTCGATCTCCTTGCGCTCCAGGTCGATCTCGGCCTGCAGGTTGGGCAGGTCCTCGGCCCGGCCGTCCACGTCCACCCACGTGATCATGTAGGCGGCGAAGTAGATGACCTTCTCCAGGTCCTTCGGCGCCAGGTCGAGCAGGTAGCCCAGACGGGAGGGCACGCCCTTGAAGAACCAGATGTGGGTGACGGGCGCGGCGAGCTCGATGTGCCCCATCCGCTCGCGACGGACCTTCGACCGGGTCACCTCGACGCCGCAGCGCTCGCAGATGATGCCCTTGAAGCGCACGCGCTTGTACTTGCCGCAGTAGCACTCCCAGTCCCGGGTGGGACCGAAGATCTTCTCGCAGAACAGACCGTCCTTCTCAGGCTTGAGAGTCCGGTAGTTGATGGTCTCGGGCTTCTTCACCTCACCGTGCGACCAGGCACGGATGTCGTCGGCCGTAGCCAGACCGATGCGCAGCTCGTCGAAGACGTTGACGTCGAGCAAGGCTTCCTACTTCCTTCGCAAGCCGGCGGCCGTACGAGCCGCCGGCGCTGGGGTGGAAAACGATGGTGTCGGCTCCCCCGACCCCGCGGTGCGCGGGGTCGGGGGGCGCGGCTCAGATCTCGTCGATGTTCGAGGCGTTGGGGCGCCGGGACAGGTCGATGCCGAGCTCTTCCGCGGCGCGGTAGACCTCGTCGTCGTTCTCCTTCATGTCGATGATCGTGCCGTCGGACGACAGCACCTCGACGTTCAGGCAGAGCGACTGCATCTCCTTGAGCAGGACCTTGAAGGACTCCGGGATCCCCGAGTCGGGGATGTTCTCGCCCTTGACGATCGCCTCGTACACCTTGACGCGGCCGGGCACGTCGTCCGACTTGATGGTGAGCAGCTCCTGGAGCGTGTAGGCGGCGCCGTACGCCTCCAGGGCCCACACCTCCATCTCGCCGAACCGCTGACCGCCGAACTGCGCCTTACCACCGAGCGGCTGCTGGGTGATCATCGAGTACGGGCCGGTCGAGCGCGCGTGGATCTTGTCGTCCACCAGGTGGTGCAGCTTGAGGATGTACATGTAGCCGACGGACACCGGCTCCGGGAACGGCTCCCCGGAACGGCCGTCGAACAGCCGCGCCTTGCCGTCGCCAGCCACCATGCGGTCGCCGTCGCGGTTCGGCAGCGTGCTCGACAGCAGACCCGTGAGCGCGTCCTCGTGCAGACCGTCGAACACCGGCGTCGCCACCGGGTTGCCCTTGGGGCTGGCGTGGGCGGCCGGCGGGAGCTGGTCCTTCCACGACAGGTCGCCCTCGGTGGCCAGGTCGATGTCCCAGCCCTGGGCCGCGATCCAGCCCAGGTGGACCTCGAGCACCTGCCCGACGTTCATACGACCGGGCACACCCATCGGGTTCAGGATGATGTCGACCGGGGTCCCGTCGGGGAGGAACGGCATGTCCTCCTCGGGCAGGATGATCGAGATGACGCCCTTGTTGCCGTGACGGCCGGCGAGCTTGTCACCCGCGGTGATCTTGCGGCGCTGGGCGATGTACACCCGGACCAGCTCGTTGACGCCGGCGGGCAGCTCGTCGCCGTCCTCACGGTTGAACGTGCGGACCTCGATGACCGTGCCGGACTCGCCGTGCGGGACCTTGAGCGAGGTGTCGCGCACCTCGCGCGCCTTCTCGCCGAAGATCGCGCGCAGCAGGCGCTCCTCCGGGGTGAGCTCGGTCTCGCCCTTGGGCGTGACCTTGCCGACCAGGATGTCGCCGGCGTTCACCTCGGCGCCGATGCGGATGATGCCCCGCTCGTCGAGGTCGGCCAGCACCTCCTCGGACACGTTCGGGATGTCCCGCGTGATCTCCTCGGGGCCGAGCTTGGTGTCGCGCGCGTCGACCTCGTGCTCCTCGATGTGGATCGAGGACAGCACGTCCTCCGACACCAGGCGCTGGGAGAGGATGATCGCGTCCTCGTAGTTGTGGCCCTCCCACGACATGAACGCGACCAGCAGGTTGCGGCCGAGCGCGAGCTCGCCCTCGTCGGTCGCCGGGCCGTCGGCCAGCACCGAGCCGACCTCGACCCGCGCACCACCCTCGACCAGGACGCGCTGGTTGTAGCTCGTGCCCTGGTTGGACCGGCGGAACTTGGCGACCGGGTAGCTGGAGTACGTGCCGTCGTCGTTCGCGACCACGATGATGTCGGCGGACACCTCGGTGACCACACCGGCCTTCTTGGCCACGATCACGTCACCGGCGTCGATCGCCGCGCGGCGCTCCATGCCGGTCCCGACGATGGGTGCCTCCGAGCGGACCAGCGGGACCGCCTGGCGCTGCATGTTGGCACCCATGAGGGCACGGTTGGCGTCGTCGTGCTCGAGGAACGGGATGAGCGCGGTGGCGACGGACACCATCTGCCGCGGCGAGACGTCCATGTAGTCGACGTTGAGGCCGGGGACCAGGTCGGGCTCCCCGCCCTTGGTCCGCACGAGCACGCGGTCCTCGGCGAACGAGCCGTCGGCCCGCAGCATGGCGTTGGCCTGGGCGATGATGTGCCGGTCCTCGTCGTCCGCGGTGAGGTAGTCGACGTCGTCGGTCACCTTGCCGCCGATGACCTTGCGGTACGGGGTCTCGACGAAGCCGAACGGGTTGATCCGCCCGTACGTCGCGAGCGAGCCGATGAGGCCGATGTTCGGGCCCTCAGGGGTCTCGATCGGGCACATGCGGCCGTAGTGCGACGGGTGGACGTCACGGACCTCCATGCCGGCGCGGTCGCGGGACAGACCACCCGGGCCCAGCGCGGACAGACGACGCTTGTGCGTCAGCCCCGCGAGCGGGTTGTTCTGGTCCATGAACTGGCTGAGCTGGGAGGTCCCGAAGAACTCCTTGATGCTCGCCACGACCGGGCGGATGTTGATGAGCGTCTGCGGTGTGATCGCCTCGACGTCCTGCGTCGTCATGCGCTCGCGCACGACGCGCTCCATCCGGGACAGGCCCGTGCGGACCTGGTTCTGGATGAGCTCGCCGACGGCGCGGATGCGACGGTTGCCGAAGTGGTCGATGTCGTCCGGCTCGACCCGCACGTCGACGGCCTCGCCGGCACGCGTGCCCGGGAGCACCGGCTTGTCGATGTGCAGCGCGCAGATGTACTTGAGCGTGCCCACGATGTCGTCGATCGACAGCACCGAGTCCGACAGCGGGGCGTCCAGGCCGAGCTTCTTGTTGATCTTGTAGCGGCCGACCTTGGCCAGGTCGTAGCGCTTGGAGTTGAAGTAGAAGTTCTCCAGCAGCGCACGACCGGCCTCGACCGTCGGCGGCTCGCCCGGGCGGATCTTGCGGTAGAGGTCGAGCAGGGCCTCGTCCTGGGTCTGGACGTGGTCCTTCTCCAGCGTGTCGATCATCGCCGGGTAGTCGGCGAACGCCTCGCGGATCTCACCCTCGGTCATGCCCAGCGCCTTGAGCAGCACGGTGGCGTTCTGCTTGCGCTTGCGGTCGACGCGCACACCGACGTTGTCACGCTTGTCGATCTCGAACTCGAGCCAGGCGCCGCGGCTCGGGATCACCTTGGCGGTGAGGACGTCCTTGTCGGACGTCTTGTCGGCGGTCCGCTCGAAGTAGACGCCCGGGGAACGCACCAGCTGGGAGACGACGACGCGCTCGGTGCCGTTGATGATGAACGTGCCGCGCTCGGTCATGATCGGGAAGTCGCCCATGAACACCGTCTGGCTCTTGATCTCGCCGGTGGTGTAGTTGACGAACTCGGCCGTGACAAACAGCGGCTGGGCGAAGGTGAAGTCCTTCTCCTTGCACTCCTCCGCGGTGTACTTCGGGTCCTCGAAGCGGTGGTCGCGGAACGACAGCGACATGGTGCCGCCGAAGTCCTCGATCGGGGAGATCTCCTCGAAGATCTCCTCCAGCCCGGCGGTCGCCGGCACGTCGTGCCGACCTGACTCCAGCGCGGCAGCCACCCGGGCCTGCCACCGCTCGTTCCCGAGCAGCCAGTCGAAGCTCTCGGTCTGCAGGCCGAGCAGGTCCGGAACCTCGAGCGGCTCACGGATCTGGGCGAACGAGATGCGGCGCGAGGCGGTGCGATTGGCGATGGCGTCAGCGTCGGCAGATGGTGCAGAAGGGATGCGCGAGGCAGCCAAGAGGGGTCCTTCCCTGCGGATCGAGTGCACGCTGCGCTGCCTGACGAGGCGCGATCCCCCGGCCGCGGAGCCCCCACGACGTCGCGCATGTACGACGTCGACGGGCTCGGGTTATACGGGATCGCAGGCACAGGCCAGCGCAAAGCGCTAGCGTACTCGCCTCGGCGCGTGAAGTCCACCAGGGCGTCCGGTGCTCGCCCCGTACACCCCAAGGACTCGCACCGCACCGGACGGGGTGACCCGCCCCGGCGACCTCCTCGTCGCCGCGCACATGGTGGCACAGCCAGCGCCCGCACGGAAAGACGGCCCACCGGCGGGCGCGTCCCGGGGCCCCACGACCCGAGAACGGGCGACGTCCGGACGCCGCCGACAACGACGACGACCCGCCCCCGCCGGAGCGGGAACGGGTCGTCGTGCGTCGGCCGGAGCCGACGAGGTCGAGCGCGGGTCCGCCGGAGCAGACCCTCAGGTCACTTGAGGGTGACGGTGGCGCCGGCGCCCTCGAGGGCGGCCTTGGCCTTGTCGGCGGCCTCCTTGTTGACACCCTCCAGGACGGGCTTCGGGGCGCCGTCGACGAGGTCCTTGGCCTCCTTGAGGCCCAGGCTCGTGAGGGCGCGGACCTCCTTGATGACCTGGATCTTCTTGTCGCCCGCGGCCTCGAGGATGACGTCGAAGGAGTCCTTCTCCTCCTCGGCCTCGGCCTCGGCGGCAGCGCCGCCGGCGGCGGGGGCCGCGGCAACGGCGACCGGCGCAGCGGCGGTGACGCCGAACGCCTCCTCGAATGCCTTCACGAACTCGGAGAGCTCGATCAGCGTGAGGCCCTTGAACTGCTCGATGAGCTCCTCGGTGGACAGCTTCGCCATGGTGGCGTTCCTTCCTCGATCTGTTGCTGCTGGTGTCGGTGGGGTGGATCAGGCCGCGGCCTGCTCCTCGGCGCGCTGCGCGCGCAGTGCGTCGACGACGCGGGCAGCTGCAGCCGCCGGAGCCGTGAACAGGTACGCCGCCTGGTACAGCGACGCGGTGAATGCGCCGGCCGCCTTGGCCAGCAGGACCTCGCGGGACTCGAGGTCCGCGAGCTTGGTGACCTCCGCTGCGGTCAGGGGGCGTCCGTCGAGGACACCACCCTTGACGACCAGTGCGGGGTTCGCCTTGGCGAAGTCACGCAGACCCTTGGCCACCTCGACCGGGTCACCGGTGACGAAGGCGATGGCGGACGGCCCCTTGAGGTCGTCACCGAGCCCTTCGTAGCCGGCTTCCCGAGCCGCGATCGCGGTCAGCGTGTTCTTCACCACGGCGTACTGCGCGTTGCCGCTGAGCACGCGGCGCAGCTGCTTGAGCTGCGCCACGGTGAGCCCGCGGTACTCGGTCAGCACGGCGGCGTTCGAGCGGCGGAACATCTCCGTCAGCTCGGCGACCGCGGCTGCCTTGTCCGGCCTCGCCATGGCAATCCTTCCGGTGGTGATGCCACCGGTCGCACCCCTCGTCCCCAGGAACGACGAGAGCCCCGCGCAGGCGCGGGGCTCGTGACCCGTGCACGACCGAACGGCCGCACGAATCGGAACTCTCACCTGCGCTGGCCCCCGCTGTTGCGGGACTTCGGGCGACCCGTCCTGATGCGCGACGCATGACGCGTGCGATCCGACAGGCCGACGACCGGCGGTCTTGGGCACGTTGATGCTACGGCACCCGGCCACCACCACCAAAACGCTCAGCCGGCACCGTGCGCGGCGAACGTGCACCAGCTCACGAACCCGCCCGGGGTGGACAGGTCGAGCGTGCTCCGCGCGGCGTGCAGCGCGCGGGCCATCGTCGCCCCCGCGGCGAGCTCCCGGTGCAGCGCCACCATGAGGCCGACGGCCTCGACATCGGGCACCGCCGCCAGGCTGGCGACCACGGCACAGGTCCCCCGCGAGAGCGTCGCCGCGACGAAACCGAGCACCTCGTCACCGGCGTAGGCGACGTCCGCCCCCGAGTGGCACGAGGCCAGGACCAGTCGACGCGGTGCCGCACCCGCACCGTGCAGCTCCTGCACCGTCACCGGACCGTCGGCGAGCACCACCGAGGAGAACATCGGGCTGTCGGCACGCAGCACGCCGTGGCAGGCCAGGTGCGCCAGGTCGGCGCCGGCCAGCGCGGCCAGGACGGCGCCTGCGGTCCCGTCCTGCGGACCGAGCACCAGGGCACCGGGGTGGACCGCGCGCAGCGCCTCGACCTCCTCGCGCGCACCGTCCAGCTGGGGACCCGCCACGAGCACCGTCCGTCCCGACGGTGCCGACGCCCCCGCGGTGCGCACCCAGGCGGCCGCCGACGGTGCGAGCGCCACGGGCGCCTCGTGCAGGGCCGACCAGGGCACCGAGTGCAGCAGCCCCACCGGCACCACGACGAGCTCGACGTCGGGGTCGAGCCCGAGCGGGTCGAGCAGCAGAGCGCGCAGCCGGACCAGCCGGGCCTGCGCGTTCACCCGCGCCGCCTGCGACGAGGCCGAGCTGCGCGGGTCGGCGAGGCGACGCAGCGCGAACAGCAACCCGTGCAGCTGGTCGGTCACCGCGTCGACCCCGGCCAGCTCGACCAGCCGTACCCGACGACCGTCGAGCACCACTGCCACGAGACGACCACCGTGCTGACCGAGCTCGACCAGCACCCGACCGTCCAGCGCGGTCCGCAGCTGTGCCAACGTCGGCACCGCATGGGCCGGCGCGCGCCCGTGACCGCGCGGGCGCCACGACGCGGCCTCGACCC
>NZ_VWSD01000059.1 GCF_009829685.1 Cellulomonas citrea | reverse complement strand
CGGACGGCCCCCCGCCGGTGCCCGGGGACCCCGACGAGGAGCTGGTCACCCTGCTCCTCGCCGAGCAGGCCGCGCGCCGGGCGCCGGTGCGCTCGGCGGAGCTGCCACCCCACCTGTCGGCGTCGGCCCTGGTCCAGCTCGACGGCGACCCGGCGGCGTTCGCGCTCGACCTGCGTCGTCCGGTGCCGGCCCGCCCGTCGGCGGCGGCCCGTCGCGGCACGGCGTTCCACACCTGGGTGGAGGCGTTCTACGGCCGGGCGAGCCTGGTCGACGTCGACGAGCTGCCCGGTGCCGACGACGAGCTGCTGGGCCCCGAGGTCGACGTCGCTGCGCTGCGCACCGCGTTCCTGGCCACCGAGTGGGCGGACCGCGCGCCGGTCGCCATCGAGGTGGACCTGGAGACCGCCGTCGCGGGGATCACGCTGCGGGCCCGGATCGACGCCGTCTTCCCCGACCCGCAGCGCCCCGACGGGGTGGTGGTCGTCGACTGGAAGACCGGCTCACCGCCGCGGGACGACGCGACCCGCTCGTCCCGCGAGCTCCAGCTGGCGGTGTACCGCCTGGCCTGGTCCCGGCACACCGGGCTGCCGCTGGACCGGGTCCGTGCGGCGTTCTGCTACGTCGGGGCCGGGCGCACCGTCTACCCCGACCGGCTGCTCGACGAGCAGCAGATCGCCGAGCTGCTCGCCCAGGTCACGGCCGGCTGAGGCCGACCGCGCGCCTCAGACCGCCTCGGCGTCCGGCTCGTCGTCGGGCTGCTCGGGCCGGGTCTGGGCGTCCAGGTCGGCGAGCATCCCGGCGGCGTCGGCGACGACGGCCTCGTCACCGCTGTGCACCCCGAACAGCAGCCAGCGGGCCAGGGCGAGCTCACCGGCGAGCAGGGCGCGGTCGGCCAGGTGCGGGTCGGTGAGCTCGGTGCGGCGCAGCTGGTAGGCCTCGATGATCGACTCGGCGGCGTCCGCAGGGGCGGCGACCAGCAGCCAGGCCAGGTCGTCGGCCGGGTCGGCGACCATCGCCTGGCTCCAGCCGAGGATCCCGGTCACCCGGCCGTCGGCCACGAGCACGCGTTCGCCGGACAGGTCGCCGTGCACGACGGTCGGCCGGAACCGCCACCAGGACACGTCCTCCAGCCGGGACTCCCAGCGCGCCTGCAGGGTCGCCGGGACGTGCCCGGTGCGGGCGGCCTCGTCGACCTCGGCCTGGCGTCGGCGGCGGTACTCGTCGGCCGAGTAGGTGGGCAGCCCGAGGGACTCGACGACGGCGACCGGCAGCTCGTGCAGCGCGGCGATCGACCGGCCCAGGTCGGCGGACAGCCCAGGGCCCGGTTCCAGCCAGTCGAGCTCGACGGGACGCCCGTCGATCTGGGCGTGCACCACGGCACGGCCGCCGTCGGGCAGGGCGGCGAACCCGACCGGGGTGGGGACCGCGAACGGCAGCCGACCGTTCTCGACCTGGGTGGACAGCAGCCCGACGAGGGCCGTCTCGGCCTCCAGCGCCGCACCGGACGCGGCGTCCGTGGGGGCGCGCACCACCCAGCGGCGTCGCTGCGAGTCGGCGACCAGGGCCGCGTCGGTGTCGGAGTCGGGGGCGCCGAGCGCTCGCACGTCGTACGGGTCGAGCCCGGGCACGGCGACCGTCGCCAGGGCGGCGAGGGCGAGCGGGGAACGGCGCATGGGTCCCAGGCTAGGTGGCCCTCCGTCGGGGTCGGGGCGCCGTGCCCGGCGTGTCCGATCCCCTGGGCGACGGTTGCTAGCGTCGTCACGTGACCTTCAGCACCCCGCCCCTGGCCCGCTCCACCGTCGACCGGGCCGCCCACCTGCGCACGGACGCGGCGTGGCTGGCCGCGGCGCGGGTCGACCCACGCAGCCGGGTGCTGCTGGTCCGGGACGGCTCGGTCGCCACGTCCGGCGGCGACGGTGGCCCGGGGGACCCCTGGGCGGAGCCCGACGGCGAGGTGCGGCTGGCCGTGCTCGACCCGGTGAGCGCCGGCCTGGGCGAGGACGACTGGCTGTTCCTCGGCCTGGACGCCGGGGACGTGCCGTGGTTCGCCCGGCGGCTGCCGGCCGTCGCGCAGACCCCGCTCACCGGGGTGGCCAGCGACCGGCTGGTCCACCTGCCGGTGCCCGAGCCCGCCGCCACCGACGGGTTGAGCTGGACGTCGCTGCGCAGCATCGGTGCCGTGCTCGACGCGCACGACGCGGGGCTGGCGACCAGTGCGGTGGCGCTCGACCACTGGCACACCCGGCACCCGCGGTGCCCGCGCTGCGGTGCGGCGACGCAGGTCACGGCCGGCGGCTGGACGCGGCTGTGCGAGCAGGACCGCTCCGAGCACTACCCGCGCACCGACCCGGCGGTCATCATGACGGTCACCGATGCGGCCGGCCGGCTGCTGCTGGGGCGGGCCGCGGCCTGGCCGGAGCGGCGCTTCTCCACCCTGGCCGGGTTCGTCGAGGCGGGGGAGTCGCTCGAGGGCGCGGTGCGCCGCGAGGTCGCCGAGGAGACCGGGGTGCTGGTCTCGGACGTGGTCTACGCCGGGTCGCAGCCGTGGCCGTTCCCCAACTCGCTCATGCTGGGCTTCCACGCCCGTGCGGTGAGCACGCGGCTGACGCCGGACGGCGCCGAGCTGGCCGAGGCCCGCTGGTTCAGCCACGACGAGCTGGCCGAGCAGGTGCGTGCGGGCGCGGTCGTGCCGCCGGGACGCACCTCGATCGCGCGGGCGCTCATCGAGGACTGGTTCGACGGGCCGCTGCCGGTCCCGGCGCGCTGATCCGGTCGCGCCGGACGGGGCCCGGTCCGGGGTCAGCCGGCCAGGCGCGCCCGGACGTCGGCCAGCGAGGGGTTCGTCGCCGTCGTGCCGTCCGGGAAGAGCACCGTGGGGACGGTCCGGTCGCCGCCGTTGGCCGCGATGACGAACGCCTCCGCGTCGGGCTCCTGCTCCACGTCGACCTCGGCGTAGCCGATGCCGGCCGAGTCGAGCTGGGTCTTGAGCCGCCGGCAGTAGCCGCACCAGGTCGTGGTGAACATCGTCACGGTGCCCGGCTGCGGGGCCTGCGTGCTGGTCATGGCGTCCTCTGCCGTCGTACGGGGTGGAGGCACGAGAGTGCCACACCACGATGTGGGTGCGGGCTGCCACACTGGCCCGCGATGCCTGCCGACGACCTGCTCGACGCCCTCGACCCCGACCAGCGGGAGGTCGCCCGGGCCCTCGTCGGTCCGGTGTGCGTGCTCGCCGGTGCGGGGACGGGCAAGACGCGGGCGATCACGCACCGCATCGCCTACGGCGTGCGCACCGGGGTGTACCGCCCGTCCAGCGTGCTGGCCGTGACGTTCACCGCCCGGGCCGCGGGCGAGATGCGTCAGCGGCTGCGTCAGCTCGGCGTCGCCGGGGTGCAGGCGCGCACCTTCCACGCCGCCGCGCTGAGGCAGCTCGGCTACTTCTGGCCCAAGGTGGTCGGCGGCGCCCCGCCGCGCCTCGTCGAGGCCAAGGCCCCGCTCATCGCCGAGGCCGGCCGCCGGGTCGGGGTCCTGGTGGACCGGATCGCGGTGCGTGACCTGGCCTCGGAGGTCGAGTGGGCGAAGGTGAGCCTGGTCGCGGCGGACGACTACGTGGCCGCGGCCCAGGCGACCGGACGCGGCGACGTCGCCGGCGCCGACCCGCAGGCCGTCGCCCGGCTGCTGGCGTCCTACGAGGACGTGAAGACCGAGCGCGGCGTCATCGACTTCGAGGACGTGCTGCTGCTGCTCGCGGCGATGCTCGTCGACCACCGCGCGGTGGCCGACGAGGTGCGCGCCCAGTACCGGCACTTCGTCGTCGACGAGTACCAGGACGTCAGCCCGCTGCAGCAGTACCTGCTCGACCAGTGGCTCGGCGGGCGGCACGAGCTGTGCGTCGTGGGCGACCCGGCCCAGACCATCTACTCGTTCGCGGGGGCGAGCCCGCACCACCTGCTCACCTTCACCCGGACCCATCCCGGTGCCCAGGTGGTGCGTCTGGTGCGGGACTACCGCTCGACACCCCAGGTGGTCGAGGCCGCCAACCGGTTGCTGGTCGCCGGACGTCGCCCGTCCGAGCCGAGTCCGCTGCAGCTGGTCGCCCAGCGCCCGGACGGCCCGGCCGTGCGGTTCGTCGCGTACGACGACGACGAGGCCGAAGCCGGTGCGGTGGCCCGGCGCTGTGCCCGGCTGGTGGCCGACGGCACCCCGGCCGGGCAGATCGCGGTGCTGTTCCGTACGAACGCCCAGTCCCAGGCCTTCGAGGAGGCGCTGGCCGCCGCGGGTCTGGGGTACCAGGTGCGCGGCGGCGAGCGCTTCTTCGCCCGGCGCGACGTGCGTGACGCGCTCGTGCTGCTGCGCGGTGGCGCGCGGTCGGCGGACCCGACCCTGCCGCTCGGCACCCAGGTGCGCGACATCCTGCTGACCGTCGGCTGGGCGGAGCAGCCCCCGGCGGCCCGCGGCGCGGCCCGGGAGCGGTGGGATGCGATGAACGCTCTCGTGGGGCTGGCCGACGAGCTCGCCGCCGACCCGGCGCGGGAGGAGCCGGCGACCGTCCGGGACCTGGTGGCCGACCTCGACGAGCGCGCGGCCTCCCAGCACGCCCCCGCCGTCGACGGCGTCACGCTCGCGTCCTTGCACGCGGCCAAGGGGCTCGAGTGGGACGCGGTGTTCCTCGTCGGGCTGTCCGAGGGGCTGCTGCCGATCTCGCTCGCCGAGTCCGACGAGCAGGTCGCCGAGGAGCGCCGGCTGCTCTACGTCGGGATCACGCGGGCGCGGGTGCACCTCGAGCTGTCCTACGCCCGGGCGCGTGCCGGCGGTGGACGGGGCAACCGGCGGGTGAGCCGGTTCCTCGTGCCGCTGTGGCCGCAGGCGGCGCCCCCGCCGGCACGGGGTGCCCTGCCGCCGCTGGACGTCGAGCTGCTCGACCGGCTGCGGGCCTGGCGCTCGCTCATCGCCGACCAGACCGCCAAACCGGCGTTCACGGTGCTGTCCGACGCGGTGCTCGACCAGGTCGCCCGCGCTCATCCAGCCTCGTTCGCCGACCTGGCCGCGATCCGCGGCATCGGCCCGGCCAAGATCGAACGGTTCGGGGCCCAGGTGCTCGCGGTGGTCGCCGGACGAGCGGTCTGAGGACGTTTCTCGAGCTCGTCGTTAAATCGCTTGGCAGCCCGTGGGCACGTGACCTACGGTGGCCAGGTCCTTGTTCGTGGGCCGCGTCGCAAGACGTCGTGCCCGTCCCGGAAGGAGGTGGCTCGCAATGAAGAAGTACTCCAGCACAGGCAACGCGGCGTTCGCACGCTCGCTCGCGCCCATGTTCCGCGGCGCCACCGCCGGCTTCCAGGGGCGTGGTGTGCCCACTGGCGGCACGTTCACGCGCGAGCGCAGCGGCGCCCTCGGCACCGATCTGTTCAGGACCACCGTGGTCTGACCGACAAGGTCGACCTACGACCGCGGAGTCCTCACCGGATCCGCGGTCTTCTGCTTTCTCGGGGTCTCCCGGGTGCGGCAGGTGCGGATCTCAGCACCACAGCTCACCTGCAAGGACACACCAGGAGGCCATCGTGCGGCCCACCATGCTGCTCGACCTTCCCACCACGGGACTCGGGGCCCAGCGCCAGCTGGACACCGACGCGTTCGACCATCTCGTCACGGAGCTCGTGCCGTGCCGATCCCACGACCCCGAGCTCTGGTTCGCCGAGCGCACCGCCCAGGTCGAGCAGGCCAAGGCCCTGTGCCGGGCCTGCCCGCTCATGGCGGGCTGCCTCGCCGGTGCGATCGACCGCGCCGAGCCGTGGGGCGTGTGGGGCGGCCAGGTCTTCGTCGGCGGGGTCGTCGTCGCGACGAAGCGCGGGCGCGGACGTCCGCGCAAGGACGCAGCCGTCGCCTGACCGGCCGGGAGCTCTCATCCCGGCCGGTCAGGCTGCTCCGTCCGGGCGAACAGCCACTGCGCGGGGTCGTCGCCGCAGCCGCACCGTGGGTGCGGCGCCCACACACGTTCGCGTGGCACCGCATCGGGCAGCGGCACCTGCCACGTGAGACCCGGCCGCCGCGGCTCACCGTCGAGCAGGCCGAGCACCATCGCCGCCGCCAGGTGCGCGGCCACCCCGGCGAGCACCGGGACGTGCAGCTCACCCGGGCGGTTCGCAGGGGCAGCGGCCAGCCGGTGCAGCAGCGCCGGCCACGCGGGGTCGGCGTCGGTGCGGTGCAGGTCCAGGCAGCGCAGGCACGGACCGTCGCCCGGCACCACGAGCGGTCCCACCTGCACCTCAGCCTCCCGGACCAGCACCGACAGGTGCGGCAGCCCGTAGGCGAGCAGGGTCGTCGCCCGCACCGGGTCGGCGACCTCGCCCTCGACGACGACGATCACCTCGGGGTCGTCCTGCGCCGGCGACGACCGCAGGTGCGGGGCGACGTCGCGCAGCAGCCGCGCGGCCACGTCCTGGCGGGCGGCCCCGACGTCGCTCCACCGGTAGCCTCCCGGGCCCACGTCCACCGACCGCACCGGGGTCGGGTCCTCCAGCCGCAGCGCACCCACCCCGCAGGTCGCGAGGGCACCGGCCAGCATGAGCCCGGTGGGCCCCAGGCCGAGGACGCCGACCGCGGCCTGCTGGCGTCGTTCGATGCGCGGACGCCCGTCGCCGTCGGGTTCCAGCAGGCTCCAGGCCACCGCGTCGACCGCACCGACGTTCAGCGGCGGCCGGTGCGGCCGGCCGGGCACCAGCACCCCGGCGCTGGTCAGCTCGTCGAGCAGCTGGTCCCAGCGATCGGCGGGAACCCCTGGTGCGGCGGCAGGGACGGGTGAGCCGGGGACGAGGGCACGCAGCCCGGCCCGTTCGGCCTCGGTGAGCCCGGGCAGCCGGACCGCCCAGCGCGGGTCGCAGCCGAGCTGCACACCGTGCTCGGCCAGGTCGAGCACCCGCAGGCCCGGCCGGAGCCGTCGGGTCGTGGCGCCCGGACCCGGTCGAGCCGCGTCATGACCCGTGCGCACGTGCCGCCCCCGTCCGTCGTCCGCCCGCCGGGTGCGGCGGGGACGACCACCGTGCCAGGCGACGGGTGCGAGGGGGCGCGCTCGTCCACAGCCGGTGCGCGGTGGAGGTCAGCAGTGCCCGGCAAGGGCCGTCAGTGCCTGGGCGCGGCGAAGGGGCACCGCCGTGCTGGCGGTGCCCCTTCGCTGGAGTCGAGCCTCAGGCCTTGCCGAGGATGCGGTTGAGCTTGGTCCCGCAGGTGGGGCAGATGGCCTTGGCCATCTTGCGCCCGGACTCGGAGACCACGACGTCCCCGGTCGCCTCCCGCTTCTCCTTGCACTTGACGCAGTAGAACTCGCCCGAGTAGGTCTCGGCCATCTGTGCTTCCTCCTCCAGTGGACACCCGGCCTTGCTCGAGGCCGCCGGTGGGCGGATCTCTGGCGATCCGCGACCCACACAGTAGCGGTCGGTCGGCGGCTGCCCGGTTCAGCGCGCCGCGGCTGCGGGTGAACCACCTGCGGCGTTAGCGTGCGGCTGTGGCGGGCGCGGACGGGACGAACCAGGTCGAGGTGCGTCGTTCGGCACGCCGTACCCGGACGGTGAGCGCCTGGCGGCGGGACGGACGGGTGGTCGTCGCGATCCCGGCCCGGTTCACCCGTGCGCAGGAGCGTGAGTGGGTGGCGCGGATGACCGCGCGGCTGGACGCGGCGGACCGTCGGACCCGCCCGTCCGACGACGAGCTGGTCGAGCGCGCGGCCGTGCTCTCGCGCCGCTACCTGGGTGGACGAGCTCGGCCGCGCACCGTGGCGTGGTCCAGCCGGCAGGGCGCCCGCTGGGGGTCGTGCACCCCGGCGCACGGCAGCATCCGGCTGTCCGACCGGCTGCAGGGCATGCCGGTCTGGGTGGTCGACTACGTGCTGCTGCACGAGCTGGTCCACCTGCTGCACGCCGGGCACGGGCCCGCGTTCTGGGCCGAGCTGGCGGTCTACCCGCACACCGAGCGGGCCCGGGGCTTCCTCGACGGGGTCGCCCACGTGCAGGGCACGGGGTTGCCCGGTGACGAGGGACCGGCGGGCGAGCCGGACGCGGCCGACGACGTCGACGACGAGGGCTGAGCCCGTCAGGCGGTCGGCGGCTCGTCCGGGCCGAGGATGTCGGCCAGCACGCGGTCCAGGTCCTGCGAGCCCTCGACGGCGGCCTGGGTGCGGGCCGCGTAGCCGTCCGGGTCGTCCAGGTCCTCGGCGGTCGGCATGAGGTCGGGGTGGTTCCACACCGCGTCGCGGGCCGTGGTGCCGCCGTCGGTGGCGATGGTGGCCCACAGCCGTGCGGCGTCGCGCAGCCGGCGCGGGCGCAGCTCCAGCCCGACGAGCGTCGCGAAGGTCTGCTCGGCCGGGCCGCCGGCCGCCCGACGACGGCGCAGCATCTCGCGCAGCGACACGGCGTGCGGCAGGTGCGGGGCGGCGGCCGCCGCACTCACCTCGTCGACCCAGCCCTCGACCAGGGCGAGCGCGGTCTCCAGGCGCACGAGCGCGGCCTGCTGCTCGGCCGTGGTGCGCGGGGCGAAGACGCCGCCGGACAGCGCGTCCTGCAGGGCGCCCGGGTCGTTGACGTCGACCGAGCGCACGGCCTGCTCGAGCTGCTCGGGGTCGATCGCGATGCCCCGGGCGTAGGCCTCGACGGCGGCGGTGAGCCAGCCGTGCAGCCACGGCACCCCGGCGTAGAGCCGGCTCGCGGCGGCCTCGCGCAGCGCCAGGAACAGTCGCACCTCGGCGACCGGGGCGTCCAGCCCCTGCGCGAACGCCTCGACGTTCGCCGGCACGAGCGCCGGGACCGACGGGGTCAACAGCGGCACACCGACGTCGGTGGTGCCGAACACCTCACGGGCCAGCGTGCCGGCGGCCTGGCCGACCTGCAGCCCGAACACGGCCGAGCCGAGCCGTCGGACCATCGAGGTCGGGTCGACCCCGAGCTGCGCCCCGCTGCCCTCGCCGAGCGGGCCGGCGTCACCGAGCTGGCCGGCGAGCAGCTCGGCCAGCGCCGTGGACATCGAGGCGGCGACCGGTTCGGTGAGCGTGCGCCAGGCCGGCAGGGTCGCCTCGACCCACTCGGCACGGCTCCAGGCCCGGCGCTGCCCGGTGGCCGGCGGCAGGTCGGTGGCGGCGTCGAGCCACAGCTCGGCGACGGTGAGCGCCTCGACGGTGAGCCGCACCTGCTCGGCGCCCGGGGTCGGGTCGCCGCCCACCGAGGCCGCCTGACGAGCCAGGTCGTGCGCGACGGGCCAGTTGACGGGATCGTCGCCGGACTCCGCCATCATGCGGTTGACCTGGGAGAACACAGCGGCCATCGTCGTCGGGTCGGCGGGCAGCCCGGAGGCCGCGGCCAGGGCGGACGGGTCGACACCGGAGGCGCGCATCTGCTCGATGGCGTCGTCGGCGGCGGGGCCGAGCAGCTGGCGCAGGAACTGCTCCCAGGGAGGGGGAGTGCCGTCGGCGGGGGGCTGGGCGGTCATGGTCGCTCCTGCGGGCGTGGGGGTTCCTTGGTTCACGGTAACCAGCGCCGCCGGGCGTTCGTCGACCCGTGGCGACGGGTTCGCTGAGGGCGCAGCGCCCACCCGCCCCGCCGACGGCCAGGCCGGTGCGGCATGATGCCCGGGTGTCCGACCCCAACCCGCCCGTCGTGCCGCCGACGGACCCGGTGCCACTGCCGCCCGCCGACCAGGCTCTGCCGGCGGTGCGGTACAGCCCGCGGTCGATCACGTTGTCGGTGTCGCTGCTGACCTCCGCAGTGCTCGCGGCCGGGCTCGCGGTGCTGCCCGCGCCGTACGTCGTGGACTCGCCCGGGCCGACGAAGAACGTGCTCGGCGAGCAGGACGGCACCCCGCTCATCGCCATCACGGGGGCACCGACCTACGACTCGACCGGTGAGCTGCGGCTCACCACGGTCTCGGAGGTCGGCAGCCCCGGCTACCCGGCGCTCGCGCCCCAGGTGATCGGCGGCTGGCTGTCGCGGTCGTCGCTCGTGCGCCCGGTGGAGACCACCGGTGACGCG
Organism: Cellulomonas citrea; assembly: GCF_009829685.1. Lineage (GTDB taxonomy): Bacteria > Actinomycetota > Actinomycetes > Actinomycetales > Cellulomonadaceae > Cellulomonas > Cellulomonas citrea. The sequence goes on along the minus strand of NZ_VWSD01000059.1, from coordinate 7,486 downwards.
GGCCAGACGCAGGAGCAGGTCCAGCAGACCAACGCCGCCCTCATGGTCTCCTCGCAGGAGAACGCGACGGTCGCGGCCCTCACCGAGCTGGGCTACGAGGTGCCCGCCACGCTCACGGTCGCCGGTGTGCAGGACGGCACCGGTGCGGTGGGGGTGCTCGCCGAGGGTGACGTCATGACCGCGATCGACGGGACCCCGCTGCCGGACTACGCCACGATGGTGCGCACGCTCGCCGCGACCACGCCCGGCAGCACCATCACGGTGCGCGTGCAGCGCGCCGGGGCCTCGCTGGACCTGCCGGTGGTCACCGGCGCCCGGCCGGACGGCGGTGCGCGCATCGGGGTCTACGTGGACCCGACGTTCGACCCGCCGGTCGACGTGAAGATCAGCATCGACGGGATCGGCGGCCCGAGCGCCGGCACCATGTTCGCGCTCGGCATCATCGACCGCATGACCCCGCAGGACGAGGCGAACGGCCAGGTCATCGCGGGGACCGGCACGATCGACGTGACCGGTGCCGTGGGCGCGATCGGGGGCATCCAGCAGAAGATGGCCGGGTCCCGGCGCGACGGTGCCGCCTGGTTCCTGGCACCGGTGAGCAACTGCGCCGACGTCGTCGGGCATGTGCCCGACGGGTTGCGGGTGGTCGCGGTGAGCACGTTGCACGAGGCCCGTGAGGCCGTGGTGGCGATCGGTGCGGGCCGCGGCGACACGTTGCCGACCTGCACGGCGGCCGCGACACCCGAGGCGACGGCGACCCCGTCGGGCACGGCGAGCACCCCGGCCGGCTGAGCCGCGCGGCGGCGGCCGGACGAGCCCGGCGAGGTCGCCGAGCTCAGTCCGTGAGGTCGCTGAGCTCAGTCGAGCGTCGCGCGCAGCGCCTCGACGAGCCCGGGCACGAGGTCCGAGCCCTGCAGCACCTGGTCGTCGACGTCGTTGGCCCGGGTCCGCACCGCGCACCAGGCGTGCCCGGTGCGCAGCACGCCGACGGCCATCCGCACGTCCTGCCGGTCGGGGTGGTCCAGCAGCGCGGCCTGCGCGGCGGCCGGGTCGGCGGGCAGGCCCTCCTCGGCCGCCGGCGGCAGCACGACGCGCTCGACGGTGAGGGCCACCCCGTCGACCGTGGGCGGCCAGGCCAGGGACGCGAGCAGCTGCTCCAGGTCGACGGCGGCGGGCAGCCCCTCCTGCTCGACCGAGGTGAGGTGCCACGGCTGGTGCCGGGCGCCCTCGAGCACGGCGGCGTCGAGCTGGTCGGCGAGGGCGGGCTCGGCGGCCAGCGCGGCAGCGGTGCGGACCAGGGCGAACACGCGGACCGGGGCATCCCAGCCGGCGGCGGCGACATGCCGCTCCACCTCGCGCACCGCATCGGCCAGCGCAGCGCCGGCCAGGACGTCGTCAGGGCTGGGCACGAGCCCATCGTGGCACGATGTGGGAACCTGGTGCGCCGCCCGACCGTTGTGCCGACAGGCCCCTAGGACCGACGACGAGGACTCGACCACCGTGACGTTCCCTGCAGGATCCCGCCCCGCCCCCGCACCGCGACCGGCCCGGCGGCGTCGCCGGGGTGCGCTGGTGCCGACGCTGGCGGTGCTCGCGGGCATCGTGCTGGTCGTCCTCGTGCTCGCCCAGGTGTGGACCGAGGTGCTCTGGTACCGCCAGCTCGGCTACAGCCAGGTGCTGTGGACCCAGTGGGGGACCCGTGCGGGGCTGTTCGTGCTCGGGTTCCTCGCCATGGGCGGTGCGGTCTACGCGAGCATGACCTACGCCTACCGCGCCCGGCCGGTGTACGCCCCGTCCGACCCGGAGCAGGCCAACCTCGACCAGTACCGCGAGGCCATCGAGCCGCTGCGCCGGCTGGTCGGGATCGTCGGGCCGCTCGTGCTCGGGCTGTTCGCGGCGGGTGCCGCAGCCTCGCAGTGGGAGACCGTGCAGCTCTTCCTGCACCGCTCGGCGGTCGGCACCACGGATCCGCAGTACGGGCTGGACCTGGGCTTCTACTTCTTCACGCTGCCCCTGCTGCGGTTCGTCGTCTCGTTCGTGCTCGCGGTGGCGATCCTGGCGGCGATCGTCGCGGTGGCCACCCACTACCTCTACGGCGGGCTGCGGATCGGCGGCCCGGCCGGGCAGCCGCGCATGACGCGGGCGGCGCGGGCGCAGCTGTTCTCCATCGGTGCGGTCGTCATGGTCGCGGTGGCGGCCAACTACTGGCTGGACCGCTACTCGATCCTCATGAAGAACAGCCAGGGCGCGAAGTTCGCCGGTGCCTCGTACACCGACGTCACCGCGGTGATCCCGGCCAAGGCGATCCTCGCGATCGCCGCCCTCGTGGTCGCGGCCGCGTTCGTGGTCGCCGCGGTCCGCGGGAACTGGCGGCTCCCGGCGCTCGGCGTCGGCGCGATGGTGGTGGCGGCCGTCGCGATCGGCGGCATCTACCCGGCCATCGTGCAGCGCTTCACCGTCCAGCCCAACCAGCAGGACGCGGAGAGCCAGTACATCCAGCGCAACATCGACGCGACGTCGACCGCGTACGGCCTCAACAACATCGAGACCACCGAGTACGACGCGAAGGTGACGGCGCAGGCCGGCCAGCTGCGCGAGGACGCCGACACCACGGCGTCCATCAGGCTGCTCGACCCGAGCATCGTCAGCCCGTCGTTCAAGCAGCTGCAGCAGATCCGCGGCTTCTACTCGTTCCCGGACACGCTGTCCGTCGACCGGTACGACGTGGGCAACCAGAGCCGCGACACCGTGATCGCGGTGCGCGAGCTCGACCAGTCCGGGCTGTCCTCGGCGCAGCAGAACTGGGTGAACCAGACCACCGTCTACACCCACGGGTTCGGCGTCGTGGCCGCCTACGGCAACACCGTGACCACCCGGGGTGCGCCGGCGTTCTGGGAGGGCGGCATCCCCTCGACCGGGTCGATGGGGAGCTACGAGCCCCGGGTCTACTTCGGCCAGAGCTCGCCGGCGTACTCGATCGTGGGCGGCCCCGACGGCACCACGGGCTGGGAGCTGGACTACCCGACCGACTCCAACGGCGGTGCGGCCAACACCCGCTTCCCGACCCAGACGGTGAGCGCCGGTCCGAGCATCGGCAGCCTGTGGAACAAGCTGCTCTACGCGATCAAGTTCGGTGACGAGCAGATCCTGTTCTCCGACCGGGTGAACGCCGACTCGCAGATCCTGTACGACCGTGACCCGGCCGCCCGGGTGCAGAAGGTCGCCCCGTACCTCACGCTCGACGGGCGGGTCTACCCGGCGGTGGTCGACGGGCGCATCAAGTGGATCGTCGACGGCTACACCACGACGGACGAGTACCCCTACTCGGCGAGCGAGTCGCTGGACTCGGCCACCACCGACTCCCTCACCCAGACCTCGGCCACCGTGACGGCGCTGCAGCCGCAGACGGTCAACTACATCCGCAACTCGGTGAAGGCCACGGTCGACGCCTACGACGGCAGCGTCCAGCTGTACACGTGGGACGCCGACGACCCGATCCTCAAGGCCTGGTCGCAGGTGTTCCCCGGCTCGGTCAAGCCGATGTCGCAGATCTCGGGCGACCTCATGAGCCACCTGCGTTACCCCGAGGACCTGTTCAAGGTGCAGCGCACCCTGCTGGCCAAGTACCACGTGCAGGACGCGGCCCAGTTCTTCTCGGGCAACGACTTCTGGCAGCTGCCGGCCGATCCGGTGCACACCGGTGCTCCGGTCGCGCAGCCGCCCTACTACCTGACGCTGCGCATGCCGACCCAGGACTCGGCGACGTTCTCGCTCATGAGCACGTTCATCCCGAGCGGGTCGACCGCGCGTGAGGTGCTCACCGGGTACGTCGCGGTCGACGCCGACGCGGGCAGCACCGCGGGGCAGAAGTCGCCCGACTACGGCAAGATCCGGCTGCTGGAGCTGCCGCGCGACTCCACGGTGCCCGGACCGGGCCAGGCCTCGGCCAACTTCATCAACGACTCGACGATCTCCCAGCAGCTCAACCTGCTGGAGCAGGCCTCGTCGACCGTACGCCGCGGCAACCTGCTCACGCTGCCCGTCGGCGGCGGGCTGCTCTACGTCCAGCCGGTGTACGTGCAGGCGTCGTCGGGCACCACGTTCCCGTCGCTGCAGCGGGTGCTGGTCTCCTTCGGTGACCAGACCGGGTTTGCCGCGACGCTGAGCGAGGCGCTCGACCAGGTGTTCCAGGGTGACTCCGGGGCCAAGACCGGCGACACGAGCAACGTGCCGACCGTGACCCCGTCGCCGGAAGCCACCCCCACGCCGACGCCGAGCCCGTCCGGGACGGCCACGCCGACCCCGTCGGGCACCGCCAGCCCGGCACCGAGCCCGACGTCGAGCGATGCGCTCGCCCAGGCGAAGGCGGACCTGGCCAGCGCCCTGGCGGACGCCAACCAGGCGATCAAGGACGGCCAGACGGCGCTCGCGAACAACGACTTCGCCGCCTACGGGGACGCCCAGAAGCGCCTGGACAGCGCCATCCAGCGCGCGACGGACGCCCAGAACCGCATCGGCTGAGCCCGGCCGCGGGCCTCGTCCCCGAACCTCGGCCCCGGCCAGGGACCGGGGGCGGGGTCCCGGACCGGGGCTCACGGGCGGACGTAGCATCGCCCGGTGGATCGCGCGCGCCTTCTCGATGCCGTGCTGCACATCAGCGACGTCCTGGTGGGCGGTGACGACCAGTTCCAGCCCCTGGTGGACGCCGCCACGCTGGTCCGCCAGGTGACGGGCGCCCGGCTCGCACCGATCTTCCTCATGAGCGACACCGGGCAGGACCACGTGCTCGTCGCGGACGAGGAGCAGCGGGCGGCGCTCGGTGCGGAGTTCGTCGCGCTGCCGGTCGAGCCGTACGTGCGCGAGCCGTGGCTCAACCACGACGAGGTCCCGGTCTGGGGCCGCGAGCAGCCGGATGCGTGGGCGGCGCTGCCGCCGGCGTTCCAGGCGGCGTTCGCCCCCGTCGAGGTGTGTGTGCCGATCCATGCCGACGGCCGGCACTTCGGGGCGATGCTGCTGGCCTTCGACCCGGACGTCGAGGCGGACGCCGATCTGCGGGCGTTCCTCGCCGTCGTGGGCCGGGTGCTCGGCAACGCCGTCTACCGGCGGCAGACGGCCCGGCGCGAACGTGAGCTGGGCGCCCTCGAGGAGCGACGCCGGCTCAGCGAGGAGCTGCACGTCGAGCTGTCCCAGCAGGTCGCGGCCGTCGGGCTGCAGGTCGGGCTGGTGCAGATGGACCTGGGTGAGTCCGACGCCGCCCGGTTGACCGCTGACGTCGCGCACCTCGACGAGATGGTCGAGGGGCTCAAGCAGAGCCTGCGCGCCCAGATGCTCGGCCTGCGCGCCGACGCCGAGCTGGTCACCGGGTCGCTGGAGGCCCGGGTGCGCGAGCAGGTCGAGGCGTTCCGCCGCCTCACGGACCTCACCGTCACGTTCGAGTGCAGCGGCAGCGGTGCGGCCGGCGGGGTGCCGCCGTTCGTCGCCGCGCAGCTGGTCCGGGTGCTGCAGGAGGCGTTGGCGAACGTGCGGCTGCACGCGCACGCCTCGGCCGTCGTGGTGCGCCTGGCACCGAGCACGGCGGGCATCCGGCTGGAGGTCGAGGACGACGGCGTCGGGTTCGACCAGGACGCGGTGCTCGCGTCCCGGCTGGGCCTGCGCATCATGGCCGAGCGGCTGGCGCAGGTCGACGGCGTGGTCCGGTTCGAGACGTCGCCGTCGTCCGGCACCCGGGTGGTGGCCGAGGCCCCGCTGCGGCCGCGTGACACGGGCGGCGTACAGGTCGAGGAGGTGCTGCGCCGTGGCTGACGGGCCGGCCGGTGTGCTCGTGGTGGACGACCATGCGCTGTTCCGGGACGGTCTGGTGGCGGTCATCGGGCGCTGGCCCGAGTTCGAGGTGGTGGGGTGTGCCGCCGACGGCGAGGAGGGCGTGCGGCTCGCGCACACGCTGCACCCGGACCTCGTGCTCATGGACGTGCGGATGGCCGGGATCGGCGGGGTGGAGGCCGCGCGGCAGATCACGGCGGCGGACCCGCAGGTGCGGGTCGCGATGCTCACGGCCTCCCGGCTGGGTGACGACGTGTACCAGGCGCTGCGCGGCGGTGCGCACGGCTACCTGAGCAAGGACGAACCGGCCGAGCGGCTGCACGTCGCGCTGCTCGGGCTGATGCGCGGCGAGACGGCGCTGTCGTCGACCATCGCGGGGCAGGTGCTGGCCGAGCTCGGCGCGCCGGGGCGGGCTGCGCCGTCGTCGCCGGAGTGGTTGACCCAGCGCGAGCGCCAGGTGCTGCGGCTGCTGGTCGACGGGCGCTCCAACGAGGAGATCGGCCGGATGCTCTTCCTGTCGGAGGCGACGGTGAAGAAGTACCTGGGGTCGATCACGAGCAAGCTGCACGTGAAGAACCGGGTGCAGGCCGCGGTCTACGGGCTGCGCGAGGGGATCGTGGAGTAGACCTTCGGCTACCCCACCGCAGCCGAAAGGCGATGTTGGTCGCCCCTCTGGCTGGGCTTGACTCGTCCTTGGCGGTTCAACGAGGACCGCCGTGTGCGCCGGACGGCGCCGGACGGGAGGATCTCGATGACGACGGTCGTCGTCCACACCTGGGCCCGTGACCCGGGCAATGCACTGGTACGCCCCGACGGGACCCTCGAGTGGCGCTCGGCCAAGCTCGCCCCCGGTGAGGACGACCCGGCGGCGGTCGCGACCGCCGTGGCGGTGGCTGCTGCCCGCGGCGGGGACGCCGTGGCGCTCACCCTCGGCGACGGCGACCCGAGCTGGGCGCTGGCGCGGGGTGCCACGCGTGCGGTCGTCATCGCCGACGCCGAGGGGGGCGCCGGTGAGCTCGAGCTCGACGAGGCCGGTGTCGCGGGCCTGCTCGCCGCGGGCGTGCGGGCCGTCGAGGGCGCGGACGTGGTCGTGATCGGCGACAGCGAGGCACACCCGGGTGTCGCCGGGGCGCTGGCCGGGCAGCTGGGCTGGTCGGCCGTCCTGGCCGCCTCGCAGGTGCAGGTGACGTCGGACGGGCTGGAGGTCGTGCGCCGGGTCGCCGAGGGCGTGCAGACGCTCCTCGTGACGCCGCCGGTGGTCGTCGGGGTGCGTGCCGACCAGGCCGAGTCCCGTGCTCCCGGGATGAAGGAGCAGCTTGCGGCCCGCAAGCGGCCGGTGCAGAAGCTCGCGGTGGCGGACCTCGACGTGACGGCCGCACCGCAGGTCGAGGTGGAGAGCACGCGGCTGCCGAGCACGCAGGGCGCCCGGCTGTTCGACGGCTCACCCCAGGAAGCCGCGCAGGCCCTCGTGGCCGCGCTGCGCAGCGAAGGAGCGGTGCGATGACGGCGTGGGTGGTGCTGACCAGCCCCGAGGGTGCGGGTGCGGCCGGTCGAGAGGTCGACCTTGGGCTGGAAGTACATCTGCAGCTCGTCCTGCCGCGACTCGCGCAAGGCCTGGTGCAGCTCGCCGAGCAGCTGCAGCCGCACGGTCGAGGACTTGTCGGTG
>NZ_VWSD01000058.1 GCF_009829685.1 Cellulomonas citrea | reverse complement strand
ACGTAGACCAGCGTGAGCACCACCCACGGCAGGAACGCGATCGCGTAGAACGTGAAGATCGTGCGGTGCGCGTAGGCGAACCACGGCAGCCACCCCGCGGCGATGCCGGACAGCACCGCCCCGGCCCCGCGGCGGTCCGGGTGCTCGTGCTCACCACCGATGTGCGACGGGTGGTCCTGGGCGGCGGTGTGGCGGCGCTCGGGGCCCCGCTGCTCGACGCGCTCACCCAGGTGCTCCAGGATCAGGCGTCGGGCTCGGCGTTCCTGCGTTCGTTGCGCATCGCCGACCGGGTCCGGCTGGCACCGGCGGGGCTCCCCGTCGGCGCATTCGGTGCGGGGCTGCTCGCACCCGAGGAGGAGGTCTGATGGAGGTCGTCATCGCCCCGGCCGACGTGCTCGCACGCCTGGCCGCGGACACCGTCGAGGGGCTGCTGCGCACGCGCCCGGACGCCGTGCTGGGGCTCGCCACCGGGTCGAGCCCGCTGGCCGTCTACGACGAGCTGGTGCGCCGGCACGTCGAGGAGGGCCTGTCCTTCGCCCGCGCCCGCGCGTTCACCCTCGACGAGTACGTCGGCCTGCCGCTGGACCACCCGCAGCGCTACCGCAACGTCATCGCCCGCGAGCTCACCGACCGGGTCGACCTGGACCCGGCGCGGGTGGCCGGGCCGGACGGTGCCGCGGACGATCTGCCGGCCGCGTGCGCCGCGTACGAGCAGGCGATCGTCGACGCCGGCGGGGTGGACGTGCAGATCCTGGGCATCGGCACCGACGGGCACATCGCCTTCAACGAGCCGGGCTCCTCGCTGGCCTCGCGCACCCGGGTGAAGACACTCACGGCCCAGACCCGGCAGGACAACGCCCGGTTCTTCGACGACGACCTGGAGGCGGTGCCGCAGCACTGCGTCACGCAGGGCATCGGCACCATCCTGGCGGCCGGGCACCTCGTGCTGCTGGCGACCGGGCGGGCCAAGGCCGAGGCGGTGCACCAGATGGTCGAGGGGCCGGTGAGCGCTCTGTGGCCGGCGTCCGCGCTCCAGCTGCACCCGCACGTGAGCGTGCTCATCGACGACGCTGCGGCGAGCCGGCTGCAGCTGGCCGACCACTTCCGTCAGACGTGGGCCGCCAAGCCTGCCTGGCAGGGGCTGTAGGTCGCCGTCATCGCACCGGGGAACGTCCGGGCACCCGCCGTAGACTTGCCGCATGACCTCCGAACCGTTGCCTCCCACCGGTCCTGACGACCCGTTCGGGCCGGGCGGGCCGGAGGCGGGCACCGCGGTCCTGGAGCGCACCGTCGCCCAGGAGCAGGTCGAGCCGGGGGATCACGAGCGGTTCGCGCACTACGTGCGCAAGGAGCGGATCCTGGAGTCCGCGGTGAGCGGCAAGCCCGTCGTGGCGCTGTGCGGCAAGGTCTGGGTGCCCGGCCGCGACCCGAGCAAGTTCCCGGTCTGCCCCGCCTGCAAGGCGATCCTCGAGGGGATGGGCGCCGGCGGCGACGGCAAGGACGACGGCAAGGACACGGGCGGTTCCGGCGGGTCGGGCAGGCGCTGGGGCTTCGGCCGCGGCGGCTCCTCGGACGGACGGTGAGCGCGGGACCCTCGTCCGCGTCGCCGTCGTCGCCCCCGGTCCCGCCGCACCGGTCGCGGGCGTCCTCGCTGTCGCCCGCCTATCCGGCGCGCGCCCCGTGGGGGACCGCGGACCGGCTGCGGGCCTGGCAGGCCCAGGCGCTCGTCGCCTACCGGGAGCACACGTCGCGGGACTTCCTCGCGGTGGCCACCCCGGGCGCGGGCAAGACGACGTTCGCGCTGCGCGTGGCCACCGAGCTTCTCGAGGCCGGGACGGTGCGCCGGGTGACGGTGGTCGCCCCGACCGAGCACCTGAAGAAGCAGTGGGCGGATGCGGCGGCGCGGGTGGGCATCCGGCTCGACCCGGCGTTCAGCAACGCCCAGGGCCGGCACGGTGCGGGTTTCGACGGGGTCGCGGTGACGTACGCCCAGGTGGCGAGCAAACCGGCGCTGCACGCGGCGCGCACCGAGGCGGCCCGCACGCTCGTCATCCTCGACGAGGTGCACCACGCCGGTGACGCGCTGAGCTGGGGCGATGCGGTGCGCGAGGCGTTCGAGGGGGCGACCCGGCGGCTGTCGCTCACCGGGACACCGTTCCGCTCGGACACCTCCGCGATCCCGTTCGTGCGGTACGAGCCGGACCACGAGGGCATCCGGCGCTCGGCGGCCGACGTGACCTACGGCTACGGCGAGGCGCTGCGCGACCATGTCGTGCGGCCGGTCATCTTCCTCACCTACTCCGGCACGTTGAGCTGGCGCACCCGGGCCGGCGACGAGCTGTCCGCCCGGCTCGGTGAACCGGCGACCAAGGACCTCGTGGCGCAGGCGTGGCGCGCGGCGCTGGACCCGGCGGGGGAGTGGATCGCGGGGGTGCTGGCCGCGGCGGACACCCGGCTGTCGCAGGTGCGGCGCACGGTGCCGGACGCGGGTGGCATGGTGATCGCGACGGACCAGAACGACGCACGGGCCTACGCCGGTGTGCTGGCCCGGGTCACCGGTCAGTCGCCCACCGTGGTGCTGTCCGACGACGAGGGCGCCTCGGACCGGATCGACGAGTTCTCGCACGGCGACTCGCGCTGGCTGGTGGCCGTGCGGATGGTGTCCGAGGGTGTGGACGTGCCGCGGCTGGCGGTCGGGGTGTACGCGACGAACGCCTCGACGCCGCTGTTCTTCGCCCAGGCGATCGGCCGGTTCGTGCGGGCGCGCCGTCGTGGTGAGACCGCGTCGGTGTTCCTGCCGAGCGTGCAGCCGCTGCTCGCCCTGGCCGCGTCGTTGGAGGTCGAGCGCGACCACGCCCTCGACCGGCGACCGGCGGGCGACGAGGACCCGGACGCGCTCATGGCCGAGGCGCTCGCGGACCGTCGGACCCCGGACGCCGTGGGAGCCGACGGGGTGCAGGGCACGTTCGAGGCGTTGGGTGGCCAGGCGTCCTTCGACCGGGTGCTGTTCGACGGCGGCGAGTTCGGCACCGAGGCCGAGGTGGGTTCGGCCGAGGAGCTGGACTTCCTGGGGCTGCCGGGCTTGCTGGAGCCCGAGCAGGTCTCGGCGCTGCTGCGGCAGCGCCAGGCCGACCAGCTCGCGGCCCGGCGCCGCGGGGGTGCGAGCGAACCGGTCGCCGACCACCGTCGGCAGGCGGCGCTGCGGGCCGAGCTGTCCCGGCTGGTGGGGGCCTGGTCGCGGCGCAGCGGGGTGCCGCACGGTGTGGTGCACACCCAGCTGCGCACCCGCTGCGGGGGCCCGGAAGTGGCTCTGGCCAGCCCCGAGCAGCTCGACCAGCGCATCGCGTTGCTGCGCGACTGGTTCGTCGGGCGCAGCTGACTTCTCCCTCGCGCAGGGGGCGGCTCGACGTCGCGCCGGGGCCGTCCGTGGCACCCCGGCGCCGGACGGGCGCGCCCGCGCAGTGCTCTGACCTGCGCATCGACTCCTCGTGCAGCCTCGTCGGCCTCGTCATGAGCGAGGGGACCTAGGACCCCTCCGCGAGCCGTCCGCGGTCGGCAGAGTATGTACTACCAAGTGAGTACCAAGCAGATGCCGAGGGAGGCGCCGCCCCCGGCACCCGCTCTCGACGAAGACGCGAGGAACAAGGACACCGCTGTCCGGTGCGAGACGCCCATGCCCTGCGCCGGGCGGCTCGGCCGAGGGTTCCCCCCGACGCACCACCCCACCGCACCACCGCACCACGCGGGGCGAAGGCCCCGGTCCCCAGCTGCGCGAAAGGTCGCTCGATGAGAAAGAACCCGTACCTGCCCACGGCCATCTCGATCTATCTGTTCTTCGTGGTCTACGGCATGGCCGTCATCATCATGTCCCAGCACTCCGACCAGCTGCAGGCCCAGTGGGGGGCGACGCAGGGCCAGGTCCTCGTCGCGATCTCCGGCATCGGCATCGGCAAGATCATCGGTCCGGCGTTCGCCGGGTTCCTGTCCGACCGCATCGGCCGGCGCTGGATGCTCGTCGCGTCGTTCGCGATGTACGTGATCTTCCTGCTCGGCATGATGGTGAGCCCGAGCTACCAGGTGGGCTTCGCGCTCGCGGTGTTCTTCGGCCTGGCCAACGCCATCTCGGACACCGGCGCCTACCCGACGCTCATGGAGGCCTTCCCGAAGACCCCGGGCTCGGCCAACCTCATCGTCAAGGCCGCGATCGCCGTCGGCCAGCTGCTCATCCCGCTCATCGTCACCGCGGTCGCCGCGGCCTCCATCGCGTGGGGCTCGACCTTCATCGGCCTGGCCGTCATCCTCGTGATCCTGCTCATCGCCAACCTGCGCCTGCCGTTCCCGGACTACAAGGCCATCGCCGCCGAGCAGAAGGCCACGATCGAGGCCAACGTCGGCACCGCCGAGCAGTCCGGCGCCCGGATCGGCCTCGAGGGCACCGCGCTCGTGCTCTACGGGTTCACCAGCACCGCGATCTTCTGGCTCGCCTCGCAGTCGCTGCCCAAGCTCGGCGTCAACCTCGTCGGCATGAGCCCCGAGGCGGGCAAGGGCCTGGTCTCGTTCTTCTCGATCGGCTCGTTCGCCGGCGTCTTCATCACCGCGGCCCTCGTGGCCCGCAAGTTCAAGCCGGTGACGTTCCTCGTGCTCAACCCGGCCGTCGCGACGTTCGCCTACATCGGGATGCTCGTGTTCCCCAACGCGGGCGCCTACCGGTTCTTCGCGTTCATCATCGGCTACTTCGCCGCCGGTGGGCTCTTCCAGCTCACGGTCGTCGTGCTCGCCGAGTTCTTCCCGGTGCGCAAGGGCGTGGTCACCTCGCTCATCGGCCTGGCATCCGGGCTGGCCGCCTTCGCCCTGCCGTACACCTCCGGCCTGGTCGTCGGCAACGCCACCGCACCGGCCGACCTGGCGGCGGCCTACAAGATCATCGCCGGGATCGGTATCGGGGTCTCCGTGGCCTCGGCGCTGCTCGGGGTCCTCGTGCTCATCCGGCACCGGGCCGTGTTCCCGCGCACCCCGGCCGAGCCCGAGGCCGTGACCGCCGGCAGCACCGCCGCCTGAGCACACCCGGACGCACCGTCGGCCCCGGTCCGGCCCCACGAGGGGCGGGCCGGGGCCGACCCGCAGCAGCACCGACAAGGAGGTCGGAGAGTGAACCCCTCGCACTACCGCGCCACCGCAGCCTCGATCTACCTGTTCTTCGTGGTGTACGGCATGGCGGTCATCGTGATGGCCCAGTCCTCGGCGCACCTGCAGGCCCAGTGGGGCGCGACCGAGGGCGAGGTCCTCGTCGCGATCTCCGGGGTGGGGATCGGCAAGGTCGTCGGACCGGCGTTCGCCGGGTTCCTGTCCGACCGGGTCGGCCGCCGCACGGTGATCCTGCTCTCGCTCGGGCTGTACGCCACCTTCCTGCTCGGGCTGCTCGTGAGCCCGACGTGGCAGGTGGGCCTCGCCCTCGCCGTCACGTTCGGCCTGGCCAACGCGATCGGCGACACCGGCAACTACCCCACCCTCATGGAGGCCTTCCCGCAGGCCGCCGGGTCGGCCAGCGTCGTGGTCAAGGCCGCGATCGCGCTCGGGCAGTTCCTGCTGCCGCTCGTCATCACGGCCGTGGCCGGTGCCGGGCTGGCCTGGGGCAGCCCGCTGATCGGCCTCGCGCTCGTGCTCGCGGTGCTGTTCGTCGTCCAGCTCCGGCTGCCGTTCCCGGACCACCGCGCGGTGGCCGAGGCCCAGCGGGCCCGGTTGCAGGAGGTCGTCGCGACGCGCGGCACCGGCGGCGCGCGGGTCCGGGTCGAGGGCGTCGCGATGGTGCTCTACGGGTTCTTCGCCACCGCGATGTTCTGGCTGGCCCAGAACTGCCTGCCCCGGGTCGGCATGACGCTCGCCGGGATGGACGACACCGCCGGACGCGGGCTCATCTCCTTCTACTCGGCCGGGTCGTTCCTCGGGGTGCTGGTCACCGCGACGCTCGTGGCCAGGGCCGTGCCGGCCGTCGCGGTGCTCGTGGTCAACCCGGTGGTGGCCGGCCTGGCGTACCTGGCGATGCTGCTCAGCGGCGACCCGACGCTGTACGCCGGCTGCGCGTTCGCGATCGGGTTCTTCGCGGCCGGCGGGCTGTTCCAGCTCGCCGTCGTGGTGCTCGCCGAGTTCTTCCCGGACCACAAGGGTGTCGTCACCTCGATGATCGGCCTGGCCTCGGGCGCCTCGGCGTTCGTCATGCCGTTCGTCGCGGGGCGGGTCGTCGGCGGCGGTCTCGACCTGACCGCCAGCTACCGCACCGTCGTGCTGCTGGGCGTGGTGGTCGCGGCGGCCTCGGCCGTGCTGGGTGCGCTGGTGGCGGTGCGGCACCGGACGCTGCTGGGGGAGCAGGGCCGGCCCGTGCGGCAGGCGGTCGACGCGGCCGGCCGATGAGCACCCGGCGCCCGGTGCGGCTGGGGCTGGTGAGCCCGCCCGCGAGCAGCCTGGCGCACCGCACGGGGGACTGGCGCACGGAGCGCCCCGTCTTCGTCGAGCTCTCGGCGCCCTGCGCGCGGGACTGCCCGGCGGGGGAGGACGTGCGGGGCTGGCTCACCCGCGCGCAGGAGGACGGTGGCGCCCGCGCGGCCTGGGAGCGGCTGACGGCGCGCAACCCGCTGCCGGCCACGATGGGTCGGGTCTGCTACCGGCCGTGCGAGGCCGCGTGCCTTCGCGGCCGGCTGGACGAGGCGGTCGGCATCTGCGCCGTCGAGCAGGCGCTCGGTGAGCAGGCGCTCGCGCAGGGCTGGCCGTTGGCCGCACCGCCGGCGCCGACCGGGCGGTCCGTGCTCGTCGTGGGGGCCGGTCCGGCCGGGCTCGCCGCCGTGCACCGGTTGCGCCAGGCGGGCCACGCGGTGCACCTGCACGAGTCGGCGTCGGTGCTCGGTGGCATGCTGCGGTACGGCATCTCGGCGCAGCGGCTGCCCAGGGCGGTGCTCGACGGTGAGGTCGACCGGCTGCTGGCCACGGGCGTCGAGGTCCGGCTGCGCACGACGGTGCGTCGCCTCGCCGACGTCGTGCAGCAGTACGACGCCGTGGTGCACTGCACCGGGGTGGCCAACGCGATCGCGCTCGTGCACCAGGGGGTGCTCTGGCGCCAGCCCGCCCATGCCGGCGGTCCCGCGCAGCGCACCGTCACCTACGCGCTCGGGCAGGGCCGGGCGGCGGCCGATGCGGTGTGCGAGCACCTGGCCGGGTCACCGTCGCCGGTGCCCCCACCTGCACCGGTGGTGGCCTACGAGCAGCTGACGACCTGGTACTACGCGGATGCCCCGCGTGCCCTCGGGCCCGCCCTGGCCGGTGCGCGGGCGTCCCGGCCGCTCCAGGTGGTGCCGCTGGGGGCGGACCTCGTGACGTTCGAGGCGCGGCGGTGCCTGTCGTGCGGCTCGTGCTTCGGCTGCGACAACTGCTACGGGATGTGCCCGGACGACGCGGTGGGCAAGACCGGCCCGGGCGCGGTGTACGAGATCGATCTGGACTACTGCAAGGGGTGCGGCATCTGCGCCGCCGAGTGCCCGTGCGGGGCGATCGCGATGGTGCTGGAGCACCGGTGAGCGCGCTGGTCGGCTCAGTGGGGGTCGGCGAGCACGAACCGCAGCACGACGTCCTCGATCATGGCCCGCACGTGCGGCGTCTCCTGCTCGCCCATCATGTCCCGCTCGAACAGCTCGCGGAACGTCGAGCGGTTGGACACCCGTTGGAACGCCAGGCCGGAGAGCACCTGCTCGACGTCGAGCGCATCGGGGCCCTCGCGGAACACGCCCTGCTCGCGGCCGCGGCGCAGCACGTCGTCGATGAGGGTGAGCACCCCGCGGTTCTGCGCCCGCGCCTCGTCGGACATGAGGTGGATGGCACCGGCCGGCAGCGTGTTCTCGAACACGACGAGCCGGATGAACTCGGGGTGCTCGGCGTGGTGGTCGATGTTGGACCGGACGAGGACCCGCAGCGCCTCCTCGGGCTCGAGCTCGTCGAGCCGCAGGTTGGTCTCGCTCTCGCGGATCCGGCGGTAGGACTCCAGCAGCGCAGCGGCGTAGAGCTGCTCCTTGCTGCGGAAGTAGTAGTAGATCATCCGCTTGGTGACCTTGGTGCGTTCGGCGATGGCGTCGATGCGTCCGCCGAGCAGCCCGTGCGCCGAGAATTCCTCGATGGCGGCGTCCAGGATCTGACGCCGGGTGCCCTCGGGGTCACGCCGGACGGATCCGGTCTCGTCGTCGTTCTCGGTGTTCATCGGATCCTCCTGGAGGGCGCCTGCCCCTGATCGCCTCGTTCGTCCCGACGGTATTCGATCGCGGCGGGCCGGTGGCTTCGCCGCACCGAGAGGGCCTCTGAACTGCGAGGACGAAGGTCCCGCGAACGCTGCGGGGGTGAGGGCGAGACTGGTCGTGCACTTTGTACGAACTAGTGAGTACTCAGTACGAACCGGAGAGTACAGGTACTGAGTCCGTTGTTCCGTCAGCGCTGACAGGACTGAGCATCGCCCTGCTGCGCCTGCCGTCCCGGACGTGGGCCGCCGAGCCCGCGCGGGACGCCGCACACCGATCGAGGAGGATGTCGATGTTGGACCACAAGCCGAGGAACGACGACGAGTTCGCGGCCTATCTGCTCCAGATCCGCGAGCTGGCCCAGGGCCCGTTCGACGAGATGCAGAAGGAGATCGAGGTCACCAACAAGTTCCCGGACGAGTTCTTCACGCTCGCCTCCGAGAACAACCTGTACCGGTTCTACCTGCCCGAGCAGTACGGCGGCTGGGGCCTGAGCACCAAGCAGATCTTCAAGGTCCAGGAGGAGTTCTCCCGCGGCCCCGGCGGCATGCGGATGCACCTGCACCACGCGGCCGGCCTCAACTGGCGCATCATGGACGACTTCGGCCAGGACGAGGTCAAGGCGTGGGCCATGCCCCGCTTCGCCGACAAGACGCTCTACATCAACTTCGCGCTCACCGAGAAGGAAGCCGGCTCCGGCGCCGACATCAAGACCACCGCGGTGCGCGACGGCGACGACTGGATCGTCAACGGCGAGAAGACCCTCATCTCGCACACCGACTGCTCGGACGGCACCTACGTCACGACGCTCACGGACCCCACGGCGGACAAGGACCACCGCCTCACGACCTTCTTCATCCCGGTGGACACCCCCGGGTACGAGATCGTCGAGATGCCGCACATGATGGGCTGCAAGGGCGCCGGCCACGCCGGTCTGCGGTTCACCGACTGCCGCGTGCCGGACAAGTACCGCATGGGTGCGGTCGGCGACGGGTACCACGTCGCGCTGTTCTCGCTCGGCCTGTCCCGCGCGCACATCGCCGACTCCAACCTCGGCATGGCCCAGCGCATGCTCGAGATCCAGATCAAGCGGGCCAAGGAGCGCTACACCTTCGGCAAGCCGCTGGCCTCCCGCCAGGAGATCCAGCACATGATCGCCGAGTCCGGCGCCCGGGTGTACGCGCTGCGCCAGATGGTGCACGACACGGCCGACCGCTACGACCGTGGCGAGCAGGCCGACACCTTCGCGGCCATGTGCAAGCTGTTCTCGATCGACACCGTGAAGATCGTCTCGGACAACATGCTCGAGATCCTCGGCGGCATCGGCTACTTCGAGGACTGCGAGTACGGGCCCGTCGAGCGCCTCTACCGCGACTGCCGCGCCATGTGGCTCGAGGAGGGCCCGCCCACCGTGCAGCGGATCACCGCGGCCCGGGGCCTCATCGCCAACGGCGGCGACACCTTCTGACCGCACGGCGGCCCCGGCGCGCCTGCCGTGCGCCGGGGCCGCCGCCCCACCGTCTCGACCGAGCAGGAAGGACCAGCCGTGAAGCCCCTCGAAGGACTCAAGGTGGTCGACATGACCGCCTTCCTGGCGGCACCGACCACCCAACGGATCATGGGCGAGTGGGGCGCCGACGTCATCAAGGTCGAGTCGCCGGCCGGTGACCCTGGCCGCACCCAGGGCGCCGTCTTCGGCACGCCGTACACCGACGACGAGAACCCCGGGTTCGACATGTCGAACATGAACAAGCGGTTCGTCACCGTCGACCTGCGCACCCCCGGCGGGCGCGAGGTGATGGACGCGCTGCTGGCCCAGGCCGACGTCTTCGTCACGAGCACCCGCATCAAGTCGCTGCGCAAGCTCGGCTACGACTACGACTCCCTCCACGAGCGCTTCCCGAAGCTGGTGATGGCGCAGGTGCTGGGGTTCGGCGCCAAGGGTCCGATGAAGGACGCCGCCGGCTTCGACATGACCACCTACATGTCCCGCGCGGGTGTGCTCGGCACGACGGTCAACCGGGGCGGCAGCCCGATGCTCGCACCCAGCGGTTTCGGCGACTTCCAGGTCGCGTTCGTGCTGCTCGCCGGGATCCTGGCCGCCGTGCACCGGGCCCGCACCACCGGTGAGGGCGACTACGTGAGCACCAGCCTGTTCCACGCCGGGGTGTTCGCGCTCAACCAGGCCATGGTCTCCGCGCAGTACGGCAACACCTACCCCAAGGACCGGCGCGAGGTCACCAACCCGTTCAACAACACCTACTACGGCTCCGACGGCGGGCTCATGGCGCTGTGCGCCCCGGAGTACGACCGCGACTTCGCGACGGTGATGCGCCTGGTCGGTCGTGAGGACGTCGCCGACGACGTCCGGCTCAGCACGGTCGGTGAGATCAACGCCGCGCACCGCAACGCCGAGGTCGTCGAGATCCTCGACGGCGCGTTCGCCACGCAGCCCGCCGAGCACTGGCTCGCCCTGTTCGCCGAGCACGACGTGCCGATGGCCAAGTGCCAGCTCCCGCTCGACCTCTACACCGACGAGCAGGCCCTGGCCAACGACGTGCTGCGGCACGTCACCTACCCGACCGGCGCCCAGCGCTGGCTGCCCACCAACCCCGTGCGGTTCGCCAGCCAGGGCGACCCGGACCTCGTGCTCACCACCACCCAGGGTGCGCACACCACGGCCGTGCTCACTGAGCTCGGCTTCAGCACCGAGCAGATCGAGGCGCTGCTGGCCTCGGGCGCGGTGCACGGCCCCCACCCCCGCTGACCTCGCCCGCCGGGCACAAGAACCAAGGAGAGTGCGTCGTGGCACTGATCTACACCGAGGAGCAGACCGAGCTCATCGAGATGGTCCGTGAGTTCGTCTGGAAGGAGATCGCGCCCAAGATCCCCGAGTGCGACCGCGCGGGCGAGTGCCCGCCGGACTTCTTCGACTCGGCCTTCGAGATGGGCCTGCACATGCTCGAGATCCCCGAGGAGTTCGGCGGCGGTGGGCTCGACTTCGTCACCACCGCGATGGTCTTCGAGGAGCTCGGCCGGGTCGACGGCGGCTACGCCCAGACCCTCGTGTCGACCTTCGTCGCGCTGCGCAACGTCATCCTGGCCGGCACGCCCGAGCAGGCCAAGATGTTCGCCGACCTGGTCGCCCCCGGCGGGCTGGGCGCCTTCGTCCTCACCGAGGCCAACTCCGGGTCCGACGCCGCCTCGCTGCGCACCACGGCGATCCGCGACGGTGACGAGTACGTGCTCAACGGCACGAAGACGTGGATCACCAACGGCGGGATCTCCAAGGTGTACGCCGTGCTGGCCAAGACCGACCCGGCCGCCGGCACCAAGGGCATCTCCTGCTTCATCGTCGAGGCCGACCGGCCGGGCGTCTCGTGGGGCACCCACGAGGACAAGATGGGCCTGCGCACCTCGAACACCTGCGACGTCGTGTTCAAGGACGTGCGGGTGCCGGCCGACCACCTCGTCGGCGCCGAGGGCGAGGGCTTCTCCATCGCGATGCGCGGCCTGAACTTCTCGCGGGCCTTCATGGCGACCATCTGCGTCGGCATCATGCAGCGCGCGCTCGACGAGGCCGTCGTCTACGCCAAGACCCGTCAGCAGTTCGGCCAGCCGATCATCAAGTTCCAGCTGGTGCAGAAGCTGCTCGCCGACATGGCCGCGCAGACCGAGGCCGCCCGCTGCCTGGTGCACAACACCATGCGCCTCATGGACGCCGGGCACTCGGTGGTCAAGGAGGGCTCGATCACCAAGATGCTCGTCACCGACATGCTCCAGGACGTCACCAGCAAGGCCGTCCAGGTGTTCGGCGGAAACGGGTACGTCAAGGAGTACCCGGTCGAGAAGCTCATGCGGGACGCCAAGATCTACCAGATCATGGAGGGCACCAACGAGATCCAGGCCCTGGTCATCGGCCGGGCCCTGGACAAGGAGTACGAGACCTCCGGCGGCGGTCGGTGACCACCGTGGACGAGGAGGACGCCTTCGAGGCGATCGTCATCGGGGGAGGGCTGGCCGGTCTGTCGGCCGCGTACCGCCTCGCCCAGGCCGGCCGCAGCGTGCTCGTGGTGGAACGCGGCGCCAGCTGCGGGGCGAAGACCTTCACCGGCGGGCGGCTGTACACCTACTCGTTGCGCGAGCTGCTCGGCGAGCGCTGGCGCGAGGCCCCGCTGCAGCGCGAGATCGACCGCGAGGTCATCTCGATGCTCACCGACACCGAGGCGATGAACGTCGACACGACGTTCGCCGACCCGGCCGGCCGCTCGTACTCGGTGCTGTCCACCCCGTTGGTGGCGTGGCTGGCCGAGCAGTGCGAGCAGGCCGGCGCCGAGATCATCCCGGGGGCCACGGTCACCGGGCTGGTGATCCGCGACGGCGTCGTGCGCGGGGTGCGGATGGGCGACGAGGAGCTCACCAGCGCCCTGGTGATCGACGCCGAGGGCATCAACCCGCTCGTCTTCGAACGCGCCGGTCTGGTGCGCCGGCTGGCGCGCGAGGACGTCGCGGTGGGTGTGAAGTACCTGTTCAAGCTCACCGAGGAGGAGGTCGACCGAAGGTTCACCACGTCCGACCGGCGCGGCACCGCGATGCTCGGCATGGGTGCGGTGACCAAGGGGCTGTTCGGCGGGCTGTTCCTCTACACCAACATCGACTCGGTCTCGCTCGGCCTCGTGGTCGACTCGGACTCCTGGCGTGAGCACGGGCACTCGCTCGTGCAGACCGCCGAGGACCTGCGCCAGCACCCCGCCGTCGGGCGGTACGTGGCCGGTGGCGAGCTCGTCGAGTACGGCGCCCACCTGGTCTACGAGGGCAACGTCGACACGCTGCCGCAGCTGTTCGGTGACGGCTGGCTGATCGCCGGGGACGCCGCCGGGTTCTGCATCAACCGCGGCTTCACCATCCGGGGCATGGACTACGCCATCGCCAGCGGGATCGCCGCCGGTGAGACCGCAGCGGCGGCACTGGCCGCGGGTGACGTGAGCGCCACCCGGCTGTCGGCGTACAAGGCGCGGCTGGAGGGCGGCGTGCTGGCCGACATGGCGAAGGTCCGCGGCGCGCACCACTGGATGGCGCACACCCCCGACCTGTTCAGCACGTACCCGGCGCTGGCCGTCGGGCTCATGCGGGACATGTTCACCGTCGACGGCGGCCCGCTCGTCCCGGTGCGCAGCACGCTGACCGGCACCGTCAAGAAGGTCCCCAAGAAGCTGTCCACGGCACTCAACCTCGTGAAGGGGGTGCGTTCGCTATGAGGCGGATGAAGATCGACGAGCTGCTGTCGGCCACGACGTTCGAGACCGACGAGCACGCGCCGCACATCGTCATCGACCCGCAGGCCTGCCGGACCTGCCCCTCGGGCCGGGCCTGCGAGATCTCCTGCCCGGCCCAGCGCTACCGCTGGGACGAGGCGAACGAGGTGATGACGTTCGACCACGTCGGCTGCCTCGAGTGCGGCAACTGCCGGCTGGTCTGCGACCGGCTGTTCACCGGCGCCGAGGGCTACTCCTGGGACTACCCGCAGAACGGCTCCGGCGTCACCTACCAGTTCGGCTGAGGAACGCCCCGCACGCCCCCGTCAGCCCGACCCGTCGGCCCGAGACCTGGAAGGAGGTCCGCCGTGACGATCAGCACCACCGTGGACCCCCGCCGGGTCGCCGAGTACCGCCGGGCCGGGCTGTGGGGCGATGCGTCGCTGCACGACTACTGGCAGCTGTCCGTGCTGCAGCAGCCGGACCGGGAGGCCGTCGTCGACTCCCGCGGCACGCGCTGGACCTACCGGCAGGTGGACGACCTGGCCGGCCGGGTGGCCGGGCACCTGTACGCCTCCGGTGTGCGCGCCGGCGACGTGGTGTCGGTCCAGCTGCCGAACTGGGCGCAGTTCCTGGCCCTCGACGTGGCGTGCCTGCGGCTGGGTGCGGTGGTCAACCCGGTGCTGCCCTCGCACCGGCACACCGAGCTCACCTACCGGCTGCGGCAGTGCGCCAGCACCGCGCTGGTGATGCCGACCCAGTTCCGCTCGATGGACTACCGCGACCTCGCCGGTCAGCTCGCGGCGGAGCTGCCGGCGCTGCGCACCGTCCTCATGGTGGAGAACCGGGTGCCCGACGGCCGGTTCTGCTCGTTCGACGAGGCCGCACGGCACGACCCGCTGCCGGCCGAGCTGTGGGCCCCCGGCCGCGGCACCGATGTGGCCGCCGTGCTGTTCACGTCCGGCAGCGAGGCCCGCCCCAAGGGTGTGCTGCTCACGCACGACAACGTGCTGGCCGGTGAACGCGCCTTCGCCTACGAGCTGGGCATCGGCTACCCCGACCGGATGTTCATGCCGGCCCCGCTGGCCCACGCCACCGGGTACCTGCACGGGATGACGATGCCGTTCATGGTCGGCGCCACCTCGGTGCTGCTCGACACGTTCACCGGCGAGTCCGCGCTGGCCATGCTCAACGCCGAGCGCTGCACCGCCGGGATGGGGGCGACCAGCATCGTCGCCGACCTGTTCGACGCGTGCGAGCACGGCCCGGGCCTGCACCCGGACCTGCGGCTGCTGGCCTGCGGCGGGGCACCCGTCCCGGCCCGGCTGCTGGAGCGGGCCCGCACCTTCGGCATCCGGGTGCACTCGGTCTACGGCTCCACCGAGAGCGCCCCGCACACCCTGACCCGCGCGGACGACCCGGACCACCGGGTGCTGCGCACCGACGGCCGCCCGGTGCCGGGCACCCAGGTGAAGATCGTCGACCCGGTGACCCGCCGCAGGCTGCCCGCCGGGGTCGAGGGCGAGGAGGCCTCGCGCGGTCCGGCGGTGTTCGCCGGCTACCTGGGCGAGCCCGAGCTCACCGCGGCGTGCCTGGACGCCGACGGCTGGTACTACTCCGGCGACCTCGCGGTGGCCGACGCCGACGGCTACCTGCGGATCACCGGGCGCATCAAGGACACGATCGTGCGCGGCGGGGAGAACATCAGCGCCACCGAGGTCGAGGCGATCGTGCGCGACCACCCCTGGGTCAAGGACGTCGCTGTCGTGGCCATGCCGAACGAGCGCCTCGGCGAGTGCGCGTGCGCGTACGTCGTGCCGACCGTCGGCGCCCCGCACCTGGACCTGGCCGGGCTGCGCCACTTCTTCGTCGAGCGCGGGGTGGCCAAGTACAAGATCCCCGAGTGGGTCGAGATCGTCGACGCCCTGCCCATGACCCCCTCGGGCAAGGTGCGCAAGGTCGAGCTCCGGCAACGGATCGCCGACCAGATCGCGGCCGAACGGGCCGCCGCCCTGGTGCGCGCAGCTGCGCCCGGGGCCACTGAGCAGAACGGGACCGCGGCGATCGTCCGGCCCGCACACACCCGGACGAAAGGGCGATGAGATGAAGATCCTGGTGCTGGTCAAGCAGGTCCCGACGGACCTCGGAGCGGTCAAGCTCAACGAGGACCACACACTGGACCGCACGGCCGCGGGCGTCCAGCTCAACCCGGTCGACAAGAACGCGCTCGAGGCGGCCGTCCAGCTCACCGAGCAGCTCGGTGGCGAGGTCACCGTGCTCTCGATGGGCCCGGCCACGGTCAAGGCCACCCTCAAGGAGTGCGTGGCGGTCGGTGCGCACCGCGGGGTCGCGATCACCGACGAGGCGTTCGCCGGGTCCGACGCGTGGGCCACGGCGCGCGTGCTGGCCGCGGCCGTGCGCCACCTGGGCGGGTTCGACCTCGTGCTGGCCGGCAAGCAGTCGTTCGACGGCGGCACCGGCGAGGTGCCCGTCATGGTCGCCGAGCTGCTCGACCTGCCGCAGGTCACCGGCGTCACCGCGCTGGAGGGCGCGGCCGACGCGCTCGTGTGCACCCAGGTGCTCGACGGCGGGCAGGCGAAGGTGCAGGTCGCCCTGCCGGCCGTGGTGACGGTCGACGAGTACGTCAACACCCCGCGCTACCCGTCGGTGAAGAGCAAGCTCGCCGCGAACAAGGCGTCGTTCGACCAGCTCACCAACGCCGAGCTCGCGGTGCCCGAGGTCGGCCTGGCCGCCTCCGGGACCACGATCCTGTCGGCCACCCGCCCGCCGGCCCGCCAGCCGGGTGCCCGCGTCGAGGGGGACACCCCCGCGCAGGTGGCCGAGAACCTCGTGGCGGCCCTCGTCGCCGCACACGTGCTGTGACGACCCGACCGATCAGGACAGGAGACCTTTCATGAGCACGGACATCTGGGTCGTCGTGGACTCGCGCGACGGCATCGCCTCGGACGCGAGCCTGGCCATCGTCACCGAGGCCGCCACGCTGGCCGCGAGCTGCGGCGGTTCGGTGGTCGCGGTGGTCGTCGCGCCCGACGGTGCGCAGGTCGCCGCCCAGGCGGGGGAGCACGGGGCGAGCACGGTGCGCGTCGTGCAGGGCGAGGCGTACGCGCAGTACTCGACGCAGGCGTGGACGGCGGCGCTGGCGGACCTGGTGCGCACGCACCAGCCGGCCGCGGTGCTGTTCGCCGGCACCGCCATCGGCGCCGACCTGGCCCCGCGGCTGGCCGCCCGGCTGGGCATCGGCCTGGTCTCGGACGCCACCGCGCTGTCGGTCGCGGCCGACGGTCGGATCACCTTCACCAAGAACACCCTGGGCGGCAACCTGCTCACCGAGTGCGTGGTGGCGGCCACCCCGCAGATCGGCACGGTCCGCACCGGGCTGTACAAGAAGGGTGCGCCGACCGGCGTCGCACCGCAGGTCGTCGTCGAGGACGTGCCGGCCCCGGCGCCGGGCGGCGTCCAGGTGCTGTCCTTCACCCCGGACTCCAGCGACGGCGAGATCGCGCTCGAGGACGCCGACGTCGTCATCTCCGGCGGCCGGGCGATGGGCGGTGCCGAGGGCTTCGACGCGCTGCGCGCCCTGGCCGCCGCGTTCGGGCCCGGTGCCGCGGTGGGGGCCTCCCGGCCCGCGGCCGATGCCGGCTGGCTGCCGACCAGCCAGGAGATCGGCATCTCCGGCAAGACGGTGAGCCCGGACCTCTACGTGGCCTGCGGCATCTCCGGCGCCAGCCAGCACCTGGCCGGCATGTCGGGCAGCAAGCTGGTCGTGGCGATCAACTCCGACCCGCAGGCACCCATCTTCGAGGTCGCCGACCTCGGTGTGGTGGGTGACCTGTTCGAGATCGTGCCTGCGCTGGCGGACGCAGTGGCACGGCACCGCGGCTGAGCCCGCGGTGGGCGGGGCAGGGGCCTTCGAGGCGTTGGACCCTGCACCCGCCGGACGGACGTCCGCCCGGACCTGGCGCTGTGCCGGTCCGGGCGGACGTGTCCGTGGTCGGGTGCGGGTGCGCACGGCGTGCGCACGACATGCGCACCCGGTGCGGCTCATACGGTGAGCGTGACGGTGTCCAGCTCGGCCTCGTCGGCCGACAGTCGCAGCGCGCCGCGGGGCAGCTCGGCGCGCGAGGCGGCGTG
>NZ_VWSD01000057.1 GCF_009829685.1 Cellulomonas citrea | reverse complement strand
GTCGGGGAGGTGCCGTCCCGCTGGCGACCTCTGCGACGGGGCAGGCACCACCGAGCGTGCCGCCGCGGGCGCGCCCCACCGAACGTCGGCTGCCCGCGCAGCGTGCCGCCGCTCCGGTGGTGCGTCCGTCCGTGGTCTCGTGGCAGTCTGCCGAGCGGTTCGCCGAACGGGTCCGGGCGCGTCGGACGGTCGCCGCGCGCAAGGTGGCCGCCGTGGCCGGCGTGGCTCTGCTGCTGCTGCTCATGGGGTGGGTGGCACTCGCCTCGCCGCTGCTCGCGCTGCGGTCCGAGCAGCTGCACGTGGTCGGCGCGAGCGAGCTGGTGTCGACCGACCAGCTCGATGCGGCGACGGCGCCCTACGTCGGGGTGCCGTTGGCCCGGTTGGACACGGTCGGCCTGCGCGAGCGGCTGCTCACGGTCCCCGGGGTGCTGGACGTGCGGGTGATGCGCGACTGGCCGCACGGTCTGCGCATCACGGTGACCCCGCGCGCGCCGGTGGCGGCCGTGCCGGCCGACGGCGGGTTCGCGCTGCTGGACCCCGAGGGCGTGCACCTCGCCACGCAGGCGCAGGCGCCCGAGGGGCTGCCGGTGGTCGACGTCCCCGCCGGTGACGCGCGGACCCTGCAGGCGGTGCTCTCGGTGCTGCACGCGCTTCCCGCGCCCCTGGCGGCGCAGGTGAGCGCCGTGAAGGCGACCACCCAGGACACCGTGGCGCTCACGTTGTCCGACGGTGTCGTCGTGGAGTGGGGGAGCGCGGAGTCCTCGGCGCTCAAGGCGGCCGTGCTCGGCACGTTGCGCGCCGACCAGAGCCTGGGCGACGTGAAGGTGATCGACGTCTCGGCGCCCGGCATGCCGGTGGTGCACTGACCGGGCCGGCCGGTCCGCAGGTCGCCTTGCGACACGCGCGTCGCGGTCGTTGATCGGCACCGGGGGGCCACCTACCGTCGGGGGTCGACAGCGCACCTGACATAACTCTAACCCTCTAGTTGAGGGTGAAGGTTTCACCGGTCCCGTCCACCGGCCTCGGCAGCACCGACGTCGGACCGGGCAGACCCGAGCGGTCCCGCACCACCGCACGCAACGAGAGGCACCCACCGTGGCAGCTCCGCAGAACTACCTGGCGGTCATCAAGGTCGTCGGCATCGGCGGCGGCGGTGTGAACGCCGTCAACCGGATGATCGAGGTCGGCCTCAAGGGCGTCGAGTTCGTCGCGGTGAACACCGACGCGCAGGCGCTGCTCATGTCGGACGCCGACGTGAAGCTCGACGTCGGCCGCGAGCTCACCCGGGGGCTGGGCGCCGGCGCCGACCCCGAGGTCGGCAAGAAGGCGTCCGAGGACCACATCGAGGAGATCGAGGACGTGCTGCGCGGCGCGGACATGGTCTTCGTCACCGCGGGCGAGGGCGGCGGCACCGGCACTGGCGGCGCGCCCGTCGTGGCCAAGATCGCCCGCTCGCTCGGTGCGCTCACCATCGGCGTCGTGACCCGGCCGTTCACCTTCGAGGGCCGGCGCCGGTCGGTGCAGGCCGATGCGGGCATCGAGGCGCTGCGGGCCGAGGTCGACACCCTCATCGTCATCCCCAACGACCGGCTGCTGTCGATCTCCGACCGCTCGGTCTCCGTGCTCGAGGCGTTCCACTCCGCCGACCAGGTGCTGCTGTCCGGCGTCCAGGGGATCACCGACCTCATCACCACGCCCGGTCTGATCAACCTCGACTTCGCCGACGTGAAGTCGGTCATGCAGGGTGCCGGTTCGGCACTCATGGGCATCGGGTACGCCCGCGGCGAGGACCGCGCCGTGCAGGCCGCCGAGATGGCGATCAGCTCGCCGCTGCTCGAGGCCAGCATCGACGGCGCGCACGGCGTGCTCCTGTCCATCCAGGGCGGCTCCGACCTCGGCCTGTTCGAGATCAACGAGGCCGCGCGGCTCGTCCAGGAGGCCGCCCACGCCGAGGCGAACATCATCTTCGGTGCCGTCATCGACGACGCCCTCGGGGACGAGGTGCGGGTCACCGTGATCGCCGCCGGGTTCGACAGCGGCAGCCCGACGGTCCGGCGCGACTCGCGGGCCCTCGGCCAGGTCGCGACCCCCGCAGCCGACCGGGCGCCCGCGCACGTCGCCCGTCCGGTGGCGCCCGTCGAGCCGTCCGGACCGACCCCGGCAGCCCCGGTGGCGCCGGTCGCCACCCCGTCCGCCCCGACGGTCCCGGCCTTCCTGTCCACCGAGGCCGAGCCGCGACCGCTCACCGGCTCGCTCGAGGTGCCCCGGGTCTTCACCGAGGAGATCCGCCGCGACCACGACGAGCTGGACGTGCCCGACTTCCTCAAGTGAGCGAGCCCGACCTCGTCGACGAGGTCGACCTCGCGCCCGGGGTGCGGGCCGGGTTCACCGCGCGACGCGGCGGTGTGAGCACCGGGCCCTGGGCCGGGCTCGACCTGGCACTGCACGTCGGCGACGACCCGACGCATGTGCTCGACAACCGTGCACGGCTCGAGGCGTGGGTAGGTGCGCCGGTCGCGTTCGCCGACCAGGTGCACGGGACGGGCGTCCGGGTGGTCGACGGTCCGCCGGCGCCGGGCGTGCGCAGCGTGGGCGAGGGCGACGCGCTCGTCACCGCCGACCCGGACGTGGCGCTGGCGGTGCTGGTCGCCGACTGCGTCCCGGTGCTGCTGGCCGACCCGGAGGCGGGGGTGGTCGCCGTCGCCCACGCGGGGCGCGCCGGTCTGGTCGCCGGGGTGCTCGAGGCCACGGTGGCGGCGATGCAGGTGCAGGGGGCCCATCCGGCACGGCTGCGTGCCGTGGTCGGCCCGTGCATCGCCGGCCGGTCCTACGAGGTGCCGGCGGAGCTGCGCGACGAGGTCGAGGCCGCCGTGCCCGGCACCTGGGCGCGCACCTCGTGGGGCACGCCCGCGGTCGACCTGGCCGCCGGGGCGCACCAGGTGCTGCTGCGGCTGGGCGTCGGGTCCGTCCAGGCCGTGCCGCGGGACACCTTCACCGACCCGCTGCTGTTCTCCCATCGTCGGGACGGGCCGGTCACCGGCCGGTTCGCCGGTGTGGTGCGCCTGCAGCGCGGCTGAGCGGCTGCGGGCGTGTCGCGGCCGTCGTCGGCGCGCGCGTTGCTAGCGTCACGGTCGTACGACGAGTCGATCCGTGCCGCTGTGGCTGCCTGCCACGGTGAGCGGACCGGCGGCGGAGGGTCCGCGAGGGCCCGGAGGGACGGAGTGACGCGATGGCCGGTGCGCTGCGCAAGACGATGCTGTACCTCGGCCTGGCGGACGGCCGACCGGAGGATGAGGAGTACCTCGATCTCGAGCAGGAGCCCACGATGGAAGACGCTGACGCCCTGGTGACCCCGCTTCGTCGCCCGGTCCGCGTGGCGGAGCCCGTCGTCGAGGCCCCGCTGGGCGAGGTCCGTCGGATCACCACGATCCACCCGCGCTCCTACAACGACGCGCGCAAGATCGGCGAGGCGTTCCGGGACGGCACGCCGGTGATCATCAACCTCACCGACATGGACGACGCGGACGCCAAGCGGCTCGTCGACTTCTCGGCCGGCCTGATCTTCGGCCTGCACGGCGCGATCGAGCGGGTGACCGCCAAGGTGTTCCTGCTGTCCCCGTCCGATGTCGAGGTCACGTCGAGCGCGGCCGCGACGCCGGAGCCGGCGCCGCGTGGCGGCTTCTTCAACCAGAGCTGACGCGTGACCATCGTCTTCTCGATCCTCTACCTGGTCGTCCTGCTGTTCTTCCTGGTGCTCCTCGTCCGGCTGGTGCTCGACTGGGTCCAGGTGTTCGCACGCGACTGGCGACCGTCGGGGGCGGCGCTCGTGATCGCCGAGATCGCCTACTCGGTCACCGACCCGCCGCTGCGTGCGTTGC
This sequence comes from Cellulomonas citrea, assembly GCF_009829685.1. Lineage (GTDB taxonomy): Bacteria > Actinomycetota > Actinomycetes > Actinomycetales > Cellulomonadaceae > Cellulomonas > Cellulomonas citrea. Next base: position 14,296 of record NZ_VWSD01000057.1, on the reverse strand, counting down.
GCAAGGTGCTGCCGCCGGTCGGCTTCGGGCAGGTGCGCTTCGACCTGGCGTTCCTCGTCCTGGCGCTCGTCTGCTCGTTGCTGCTGGGCGTGCTGCAGCGCCTCGCGATCGGCTGACCGGACCCTGGGCCGTAGCCGCGCCGCGGGTGAGAGCACGGTCCGGCCAGTCGCGCCGCAGGTGGGTCCCGGGCATTGTCCGCTACGGTGGCTCCCAGTGGCCGGCCGAATGCAGGATCGGGCCCGCACGAGGCAAACCCGCACGATGCAAAGAGGTGAGCGACGATGGCCCTGCTGACCGCAGACGACGTCCTGAACAAGAAGTTCCAAGCAACCAAGTTCCGTGACGGGTACGACCAGGACGAGGTCGACGACTTCCTTGACGAGGTCGTCAGCACCCTCAACGAGCTGCAGACCGCGAACGACGACCTGACGTCGAAGCTGGCCGCCGCCGAGCGCCGCATCGCCGAGCTCAGCCGCGCCGGTGCGGCCGAGGCCGTCGTCGAGCCCGCTCCGGTCGCCGCGCCCGAGCCGGTCTTCGCACCGCCGGTGCCCGCCACGCCCGAGCCCGTCGTGGTCGCGAGCAGCGAGCCCGAGTCGGCCACCGGCATGCTGGCCCTCGCGCAGAAGCTGCACGACGACTACGTGCGCAGCGGGCAGAGCGAGGCCGAGCGGGTCGTGGCCGATGCGCGGACGCGCGCCGACCAGATCGTGCACGAGGCGGAGGAGACCTCCAGCCGCACGCTCGCCCAGCTCGAGCAGGAGCGTTCGCTGCTGGAGCGCAAGATCGACGAGCTCCGGGTGTTCGAGCGGGACTACCGCACCCGGCTCAAGAGCTACCTGGAGAACCTGCTGGGTGACCTGGACAACCGGGGCAGCGCGCTGCCGTCGCGGTCGAGCCAGGACACCCCGGGTCTGTAACCTCCGACACCCGCGACCGCCCGGCACCAGGTGCCGGGCGGTCGCGTGCTGTCGTGGGCTGGGCCGGACGTGCGTGTCGGGTTGTCGCACCCGGCGTGGCCGCATACAGTCGCGTGACTTCGAGCAAGGGAGCCCTTGATGACCGACGCCTCCGGCGGCACGATCGCCCCTGACGTACGGATCGCCGTGGAGGATCTGCGTGTGCGTCCCGGCGAGGAACCGTGGACCCGCGACGAGATCAGGGACGTGGCACGTGAGCTGGCCGCCGACGTCGACCGGCTGCAGGCCGAGCTCGAGGAGGCCGACGCCGGTCTCACCGATCTGCTGCGCAACTCCGGCGACGGTGCCGGTGACGACCAGGCGGACTCCGGCTCCTCGGCGCTCGAGCGCGAGCACGAGCTCACGTTGGTGAACAACACCCGGGACCTGCTGCTGCAGACCGAGCACGCGCTCGAGCGCATCGGGTCGGGCACCTTCGGGCTGTGCGAGTCGTGCGGCGAGGCGATCGGCAAGGCGCGGCTGCAGGCCTTCCCTCGGGCGACGCTGTGCGTGGAGTGCAAGCAGCGCGAAGAGCGCCGCTGAGCGCCCCGTAGACTCCCGGGGTGCCTGAGTCGAAGCCCGCGACGCCTGACGTCGCGCCCGTGGCCCGGCCGGTCGGTCGCCGCGGCCTGGTCACGGTGCTGGTCGTGGCCGCGGTCGTCACCGTCCTCGACCAGCTGACCAAGGCGTGGGCGCTGGCCGCGCTCGACCCGGGGGTGCGTCGTCCGGTGCTCGGCCGCTGGCTGGGCCTGCAGCTCATCTCCAACCCGGGTGCGGCGCTGTCGATCGCCACCGGCATGACCTGGGTGCTCACGGTGATCGCGGTCGTCGTGGTGGTCGTCGTCATCCGCACGGCCCGCCAGCTCGGCTCACGGTCGTGGGCCCTCACCCTCGGGCTGCTGCTCGGCGGTGCGGTGGGCAACCTCATCGACCGGATGGTGCGCGAACCGGGGCCGCTGCGCGGTGAGGTGGTCGACTTCATCGCCTACGGCTCGTGGTTCATCGGCAACGTGGCCGACATCGCGATCGTGGTGGCTGCGGGTCTGGCCATGGTGCTCGTGGCCCGTGGGATCCGGCTGGACGGTGGCCGAGAGGGCGCCGCACGGGCCGATGCCTGATCTGCGCTCCCTGCCGGTGCCCGACGGGCTCGCCGGTGAGCGGGTCGACGCTGCGCTCGCACGGCTGCTCGGGTTCTCGCGCACCCAGGCCGCCGAGCTGGCGGTCGCGGGCGGTGTGCTCATGGACGGTCGGCCGGTGGGCAAGTCGGACCGGCTGGTGGGCGGTGCCTGGCTCGAGGTGACGTTGCCGGACCCGGTGGCGCCGGTGCTCGCCGAACCGGTCGCGGTGCCGGGCATGGCCGTCGTGCACGACGACGACGACGTCGTCGTGGTCGACAAGCCGGTCGGGGTCGCCGCGCACCCCTCGCCCGGCTGGACCGGACCGACGGTGGTCGGCGCGCTCACCGCGGCCGGGTACCGGGTCTCGACCTCCGGTGCCGCCGAGCGGCAGGGCATCGTGCACCGGCTCGACGTCGGCACCTCGGGCCTCATGGTGGTCGCCAAGAGCGAGCGGGCCTACACCGCGCTCAAGCGGGCCTTCAAGGAACGCACGGTCGACAAGGTCTACCACGCCCTCGTCCAGGGGCACCCGGAGCCCAGCACCGGCACCATCGACGCGCCGATCGGGCGACACCCGTCCTCGGACTGGAAGTTCGCCGTGGTGGCCGACGGGAAGCCCTCGGTGACGCACTACGAGCTGCTCGAGGCGATGCCGGCCGCGTCGCTCGAGGAGGTGCACCTGGAGACCGGGCGCACGCACCAGATCCGGGTGCACTTCTCCGCGCTGCGCCACCCGCTCGTCGGGGACCTCACCTACGGCGCGGACCCGGTGCTGGCCGAGCGCGTCGGGCTGTCGCGGCAGTGGCTGCACGCGGTGCGGCTCGGGTTCGAGCACCCGGGGACCGGGCAGTGGCTGGAGCTGACCAGCGAGCCGTCGCCGGACCTGGAGCACGCCCTGCAGGTGCTGCGCGAGGGCTGGCGCTGACCGCAGCGACCGGCGGTCGCACCAGGCGGGCACGAGCCCGTCGCGTCGGTGTCCCGACGTAGGATCGCGCCCATGGCTGCAGGCGACGGATCCGGTTTCGTCCACCTGCACGCACACTCCGACCACTCGATGCTGGACGGCGCCGCGCGGGTGCCCGAGATGCTCGCCGAGGCCAAGCGGCTGGGGCAGCGGTCGATGGCGCTCACCGACCACGGCTACCTGTTCGGGGCCTTCGAGTTCTGGTCGAAGGCACGTGCGCTGGACATCAAGCCCATCATCGGGCTGGAGGCGTACGTCACACCGGGCACCAGCCGGTTCGACCGCACCCTGGTCCGCTGGGGCGAGGCGAGCCAGGCCAGCGACGACGTGTCGGCGCGCGGCGCCTACACCCACCTCACGTTGCTGTCCCGGACCACCGAGGGCATGCACAACCTGTTCCGGCTGGGCTCGTACGCCTCGCTCGACGGGCAGATGGGCAAGTGGCCGCGGATGGACCGCGAGCTGCTCGAGCGCTATCACACGGGGCTCATCGTGATGACGGGCTGCCCGTCGGGCGAGGTGCAGACGCGGCTGCGGCTGGGGCAGTTCGACGAGGCGCTGCGCGCCGCGGCTGAGCTGCGTGACATCTTCGGCGCCGACTCGTTCTACGTCGAGCTGATGAACCACGGCCTCGACCTGGAGAAGCGGGTGCTGCCGGGGCTGCTGGAGATCGCCAAGCGGCTCAACGCCCCCCTCGTGGCGACCAACGACCTGCACTACACGCGCGAGGAGGACCACCACTCCCACGAGGCGCTGCTCGCGGTGCAGTCCGGGGCGACGCTCGACGAGCCGACCTACGACCAGGGCGGCAACCGGTTCGCGCTGTCCGGGCACGGCTACTTCGTGCAGTCCGAGGAGCAGATGCGCCGGCTGTGGGCCGAGCTGCCGGAAGCCTGCGACAACACCGTCGCGATCGCCGAGCAGTGCGAGGTCTCCTTCACCACCGGCGTCAACTACATGCCTGCCTTCGAGGTGCCGGCCGGGGAGAGCGAGGACTCCTGGTTCATCCGCGAGGTGGAGACCGGGCTGCGTCGTCGTTACCCCGCCGGGGTCCCGGACACGGTGCGCGCGCAGGCGCAGTACGAGACCGGGGTCATCACCCAGCTGGGCTTCTCCGGCTACTTCCTCGTCGTCGCCGACTTCATCAACTGGGCCAAGTCCCAGCACATCCGGGTCGGCCCGGGGCGCGGGTCGGCGGCCGGTTCGATGGCCTCGTACGCGATGGGCATCACCGAGCTCGACCCGCTCGAGCACGGGCTGATCTTCGAGCGGTTCCTCAACCCCGAGCGGATCAGCTGGCCCGACGTCGACGTCGACTTCGACGAGCGTCGCCGGGGCGAGGTCATCAAGTACGTGACCGACAAGTACGGCGCGGACAAGGTCTCGCAGATCGTCACCTACGGCACCATCAAGGCCAAGCAGGCGCTCAAGGACGCCTCCCGCGTGCTGGGCTTCCCGTTCGCGATGGGGGAGAAGCTCACCAAGGCGATGCCGCCGGCCGTCATGGGCAAGGACGTGTCGCTGTCGGGCATGTTCGACGAGAAGAACGACCGCTACGCCGAGGCCGACGAGTTCCGCAAGGTCGTCGCGGCCGACCCCGAGGCACAGCGCGTGCTGGAGACCGCCCGCGGCCTCGAGGGCATCAAGCGGCAGTGGGGCGTGCACGCCGCGGGCGTCATCATGTCGAGCAAGACCCTCGTCGACGTCGTGCCGATCATGAAGCGCCCGTCCGACGGGGCGATCATCACCCAGTTCGACCAGCCGTCCTCCGAGGCCCTCGGCCTCATCAAGATGGACTTCCTGGGGCTGCGCAACCTCACGACCCTTGACGACGCGCTGGCGAACATCGCCGCCAACGGCAAGGGCGACCTCGAGATCGAGAAGGTGCCGCTCACCGACCAGGCCACCTACGACCTGCTCGCCCGCGGCGACACCCTGGGCGTGTTCCAGCTCGACGGTGGGCCCATGCGGGCCCTGCTGCGGCAGATGCGCCCGGACAACTTCGAGGACGTCTCGGCCGTCATCGCGCTGTACCGCCCCGGCCCGATGGGCATGAACTCGCACACCAACTACGCGCTGCGCAAGAACGGTCTGCAGGAGGTCACGCCGATCCACCCCGAGCTGGCCGAACCGCTCGCGGAGATCCTGGACGGCACCTACGGGCTCATCGTCTACCAGGAGCAGGTGCAGCGCGCCGCGCAGAAGCTCGCCGGCTACACCCTGGGCCAGGCCGACCTGCTGCGCCGGGCCATGGGCAAGAAGAAGAAGGAGATCCTGGAGAAGGAGTTCGTCCCCTTCCAGGCCGGCTGCCGCGAGCGCGGCTACTCCGACGAGGCGATCACCGCCGTGTGGGAGACCCTCGTGCCGTTCGCCGGCTACGCCTTCAACAAGGCGCACTCGGCCGCCTACGGCGTGGTCTCGTACTGGACCGCCTACCTCAAGGCGAACTACCCGGTCGAGTACATGGCGGCCCTGCTCACCTCGGTGAAGGACGACAAGGACAAGTCGGCGCTGTACCTCGGGGAGTGCCGGCACATGGGCATCAAGGTGCTGCCGCCCGACGTCAACGCCTCGTCCGCGCTGTTCACGGCCGTCGGTCCGGACATCCGTTTCGGGCTGACCGCGGTGCGCAACGTGGGTGCCAACGTCGTCGACGCGATCGTCGCGACGCGTGAGGCCAAGGGCGAGTTCAGCTCCTTCACCGACTTCCTGGAGAAGGTGCCGGCGGTGGTCTGCAACAAGCGGACCATCGAGTCGCTCATCAAGGCCGGTGCCTTCGACTCGCTCGGGCACACCCGGCGCGGGCTGCTGCTCGTGCACGAGCAGGCCGTCGAGTCCGTGGTCGGCGTCAAGCGCAAGGAGGCGGAGGGGCAGTTCGACCTGTTCGCCGACGTGCTGGTCGACGCCGGCAGCCCCGCGTTCGCGGTGACCGTGCCCGACGTCCCGGACTGGGACAAGAAGCAACGGCTGGCCTTCGAGCGCGAGATGCTCGGGCTCTACGTCTCCGACCACCCGCTGTCCGGGCTGGAGCACGTGCTCGCGGCGGCCGCGGACTCCTCGATCGCGGCGCTGCTGGCCGACGATGCCCGGCCCGACGGCTCGACGGTGCAGGTCGCGGGCCTGGTGACGAGCCTGCAGCGCAAGATGAGCAAGCAGGGCAACCCGTGGGCGCAGGTCACCGTGGAGGACATGGAGGGCGCGGTCGAGGTGCTCTTCTTCGGCGAGACCTACCTGGCCTACTCCACGGTGCTGGCCGAGGACGCCGTGCTCGCCGTGCGCGGCCGGGTGCGCCGGCGTGACGACGCGATCCAGCTGCAGGCGATGGAGGTCTCCGTCCCGGACACCTCGCACACCCACGACTCACCCGTCGTGCTCACGCTGGCCGCCGCGCGCTGCACGCCGCCGGTCGTCGAGCGGCTGCGCGAGGTGCTCGCCAGCCACCCGGGGACGGTCGAGGTGCACCTGCGGCTCACCTCACCGGGCCGGGCCACGCTCATGAAGCTGGACGACCGGCTGCGGGTGGAGCGCTCCTCCGAGCTGTTCGGCGACCTCAAGGCGCTGCTCGGCGCCGGCTGCCTGGCCACGACGGGCTGACCGCCGCCGACGGCGTCAGCCGACCTCGACCCGTTCGACGCCCTGGGGCAGCGACACCTCGACGACGTCGCCGCGGCGCACCTGACGGCCGCGGCGGTCCTCGGGCTCACCGTTGACCCGCACCACCCCGTCGGCGAGCAGCAGCCGGGCGTCGGCCCCGGAGTCGGCGATCCCGGCGAGCTTGAGGAGCTGGCCGAGGCGGATGGAGTCGTCGTCGAGCGGCACGGTGGTCACAGCGCATCCTCCCAAGGTGACGTCGTCGGTGGCCACCGCGGTGGGCGTCCGGGGCGGCCGTGGGGGCGTGCGCCCTAGAATCGCGGCGTGATCTCCCGGATCGACCTTCGTGGCCGCACGCTGTCCCGTCGTGAGCTCCTCGGGGTGCTGCCCCGGGCCGAGCTGGACGTCGAGCAGGCCGCCGCCCAGGTCGCCCCGGTCGTGGCGGACGTGCGGGCCCGTGGCGCCGCGGCGCTGCGCGACCTGGCCGAGCGGTTCGACCACGTGCGCCCGGCCCACCTGCGGGTCCCCGCCGAACAGCTCGCCGTGGCCCTCGACGAGCTCGACTCGCAGGTCAAGGAGGCGCTGGTCGAGACCATCGCCCGGGTGCGGCGGGTGCACGCGGCCCAGCGCCCGGCCGACTTCACCGTCCAGGTGGCTCCTGGCGCGCAGGTCCGTCAGCGCTGGGTACCGGTGCGCCGGGTCGGTCTGTACGTGCCCGGTGGCCTGGCCGTCTATCCGTCGTCGGTCGTGATGAACGTGGTGGCCGCGCAGGCGGCCGGCGTCGCCTCGCTCGCGGTCGCCTCCCCGCCGCAGGCCTCGCGCGGCGGTCTGCCGGACCCGGTCGTGCTGGCCACCTGCGCGCTGCTCGGGGTGGACGAGGTGTACGCGGTCGGCGGCGCCCAGGCGATCGCCATGCTGGCCTACGGCGCCGACGGGCAGGAGCCGGTCGATGGCGAGACCCTGTGCGAGCCGGTCGACGTCATCACGGGCCCGGGCAACGTGTACGTCGCGGCGGCCAAGCGGCTCGTGCGCGGTGTCGTGGGCATCGACGCCGAGGCCGGCCCGACGGAGATCGCGATCCTGGCCGACGGCACCGCCGACCCGCAGCACGTGGCCGCGGACCTGCTCTCGCAGGCCGAGCACGACCCGATGGCCGCCTCCGTGCTCGTGACCAGCTCAGAGGAGCTCGCCGACGCCGCGGTCGCCGCGCTCGAGCTCCGGCTGGCCCGCACCGCCAACCAGGAGCGGGCCCGCACCGCGCTGGCCGGTCCGCAGTCGGCCGTCGTGCTAGTCGACGACGCCGAGGCCGGGCTCGCGGTGGTCAACGCCTACGGGGCCGAGCACCTGGAGATCCAGACCGCTGACGCGTCCGCCGTGGCCCAGCGGGTGACGAGCGCGGGCGCGATCTTCGTCGGCGCGTACTCGCCGGTCTCGCTCGGGGACTACATCGCGGGCTCCAACCACGTGCTGCCCACGGGCGGCTGCGCGCACTACGCGTCCGGGCTCGGTGTGCACTCGTTCGTCCGTGCGGTCCAGGTCATCGAGTACGACCAGAGTGCGCTCGCGGCGGTGGCCGACAAGGTGGTCGCACTGGCCGATGCCGAGCAGCTGCCGGCGCACGGCGAGGCGGTGCAGGCGCGCTTCGGGCGCTGAGCCGGTCCGGCCAGCAGTCGGTCGCGTCGCACCAGGTCGGGCGCGCGCTCCCTAGAATCGCCGTGTGCCCGCCGAGAGCCCCGTCCGCCCCGCCCTGCCGCTACGTGCCGAGCTGGCCGGGCTGCACCCGTACGGGGCCCCGCAGCTCGACGTCCCGGTGCTGCTCAACGTCAACGAGAACCCGTACCCGCCGTCGGGCGCGGTCGTGGACGACATCGCCGAGGCGGTGCGGCAGGCCGCCGGCGGGCTCAACCGGTACCCGGACCGCGACTTCCTCGGCCTGCGCACCGACCTGGTGCGCTACCTGCTGGCCGAGTCCGGGGTGGCGCTCGCACCCGAGCAGCTGTGGGCCGCGAACGGCTCCAACGAGGTGATGCTCCACCTGCTGCAGGCCTTCGGCGGCCCCGGGCGGGTCGCGGTGAGCTTCGCACCGACCTACTCGATGTACCCCGAGTACGCCCGGGACACCGCGACGGGATGGGTCGTCGGGCGCCGGGAGCACGACTTCTCCCTCGACGCGGCGCACGCCGTCGCGACCATCGCCGAGCACCAGCCGTCGGTCGTGCTGCTCGCCAGCCCGAACAACCCGACCGGGACGGCGCTGCCGACGGCGACGACGCTCGCGGTGCTCGACGCGGCGGCCCAGGTGCCCGGCGGCTGCGTCGTCGTCGTCGACGAGGCGTACGGGGAGTTTCGCCGTCGGGGCACCCCGTCGGCCCTCGAGCTGCTCGCCGACCACCCGCACCTGGCGGTCGCGCGGACCATGTCCAAGGCGTTCGGGCTGGCCGGTGCGCGGGTCGGCTACCTGGCTGCCGCGCCGCAGCTCGTCGATGCGCTGCGGGTGGTGCGCCTGCCGTACCACCTGTCGGCGGTGACCCAGGCGGTCGCCCGTGCCGCGCTCGCGCACTCGGCCGAGCTCATGGCGCAGGTCGGGTCGCTGCGGGACGAGCGGGACGCGCTGGTGGAGTGGTTGCGGGGCCGCGGGCACGAGGTGGCTGACTCCGACGCCAACTTCGTGCTGTTCGGCAGGTTCGCGGACCGGCACGCGGTCTGGCAGGGTCTGCTCGACCGAGGGGTGCTCATCCGTGAGGTGGGTCCCGAGGGGTGGCTGCGGGTGTCGGTCGGCACCCCGGCGGAGACGGCGGCCTTCCGGGCTGCCCTGGACCAGGTGGTGGGATCGTGAGCGCACCGGCGCACCGGACGGCCGTCGTCGACCGCACGACGAGCGAGTCGAGCGTGCACGTCGAGATCGACCTGGACGGGACGGGGCGGACCGACGTGTCGACCACCGTGCCGTTCTACGACCACATGCTCACCGCACTGGGCAAGCACTCGCTCATCGACCTGGTGGTGCGTGCGACCGGGGACACTCAGATCGACGCCCACCACACCGTGGAGGACGTCGCGATCGCGTTCGGCGAGGCTCTGCGCGTGGCGCTCGGCGACAAGGTGGGCATCGGCCGGTACGGCGATGCGACCGTGCCGCTCGACGAGGCGCTCGCGCAGGCCGTCGTCGACATCTCCGGACGCCCGTACCTCGTGCACACGGGAGAGCCCGAGGGGCAGGAGTACCACCTCATCGGCGGCCACTTCACCGGCTCGCTCACCCGGCACGTGCTGGAGTCGATCGCGCACCACGCGGCGATCACGGTGCACGTGCGGGTGCTGGCCGGCCGCGACCCGCACCACATCGTCGAGGCCCAGTTCAAGGCCCTGGCCCGGGCGCTGCGGGCCGCGGTGGCTCGCGACCCGCGGGTCGTCGGCGTGCCGTCCACCAAGGGTGCGCTGTGACCGGGCGCACGAGGCCCGGGGTGGTGCGCCGATGAGCGACGAAGTGCCCGACGACCTGTCGGCGCTCGACGAGCCGGTGACCGTGGCCCTGCTGCTCACGCAGGTGGCGGCGGCCGAGCCGCTGGCCGCGGTGTGCTCGCTCTCGGGCGTGTCCGCCCAGGCGGTGACGACCGGCGTCGGCGCCGTCGCGGTGCTCACCGACCCCGCCGGTGGTCCGGCCGCCGGCGGTGCGGTGTCCCGGCTGCTGGCCGGCACCACGGTGGTGCTGCTCGAACGTCGCGCCGGTGCGATCGCGGCGACGGCGTGGTCGGGAGGCAGCCAGGACGGCGACCTCGCGCCGGGGCTCGTGCTGTCCCAGGCGCCGACGATCGTCGAGGACCTGCTGCTCGGTGACGTCGAGGCGCAGGCCGTCGACGGTGCGGTGAGCAGCGAGGGCATCTCCCGGCTGCGTGCCCTGCGGCTGCTCACCAAGGTCGCGCGTCGCGGCCGGTCGCAGCAGTGACCGCCGGGGCCGTGCCGGGCGCCCGGTAGGCTGGGGTCGTGGCCACCCCGTCCGTCGTCGTCCTCGACTACGGGTTCGGGAACGTCCGGTCCGCCGTCCGCGCGCTCGTGCGGGTGGGTGCGCAGGTCGAGCTCACCGCCGACCTGGACGCCGCGATGGCCGCCGACGGGCTCCTGGTCCCCGGGGTCGGCGCGTTCGCCGCGGTGATGGCGGGGCTGCGCGCGGTGCGCGGCGACCTGGTGATCGACCGACGGCTCGCCGGAGGACGCCCGGTGCTCGGCATCTGTGTGGGGATGCAGGTGATGTTCGCCGAGGGGGTCGAGCACGGGCAGCGCACCCAGGGCCTGGGCGAGTGGCCCGGTGTGGTCGACCGGCTCGACGCACCGGTGGTGCCGCACATGGGCTGGAGCCAGGTGCAGGCACCGGCAGAGTCGGTGCTCTTCGAGGGCCTCGGCGACGAGCGGTTCTACTTCGTGCACTCCTACGCCGCGCGGTCCTTCCCGCTGACCGCCGCCGACCGACCCGGCCCGTTCAGCCCGCCGGCGGTGACCTGGGCCGAGCACGGTGAGCGGTTCGTGGCCGCCGTGGAGAACGGCCCGCTCGCGGCGACCCAGTTCCACCCCGAGAAGTCCGGCGACGCCGGCGCCCAGCTGCTGGAGCGCTGGGTCTCGACCCTGACCTGATGAGGACCCACGTGGACCACGTTCTGACCCTGCTCCCCGCCGTCGACGTGGCGGGCGGTCAGGCCGTCCGTCTCGTCCAGGGCGAGGCCGGCTCGGAGACGCACTACGGCGACCCGCTCGACGCCGCGCTCGCCTGGCAGGCCGGGGGCGCCCAGTGGGTGCACCTGGTCGACCTCGACGCCGCCTTCGGCCGCGGGGACAACGCCCGCCGGCTCGCGGCCGTGACGGCCTTCCTCGTCGGTGCCGGTGTGCAGGTGGAGCTCTCCGGCGGCATCCGCGACGACGCGACGCTGGAGCGGGCGCTGTCGGCCGGGGCCACGCGCGTCAACCTCGGCACCGCCGCGCTGGAGGACCCGGCGTGGACCGCGCGGGTGATCGCCGAGCACGGTGAGCGCATCGCGGTGGGTCTCGACGTGCGCGGCACGACCCTGGCCGCTCGCGGCTGGACCCGCGAGGGCGGCGACCTGTGGGACGTGCTGGCTCGGCTGGACGATTCGGGCTGCGCCCGGTACGTGGTCACCGACGTCACCAAGGACGGCACGCTGCGCGGCCCGAACCTCGAGCTGCTGCGTGAGGTGTGCGCGCGGACGAGCGCCCCCGTCGTCGCCTCGGGTGGCGTGTCCACGCTGGACGACCTCACGGCCCTGCGCGCGCTGGTGCCCGCCGGGGTGGAGGGCGCGATCATCGGCAAGGCGCTGTACTCGGGTGCGTTCACCCTGCCCGAGGCACTGGACGTGGCCGGCCGCGCGTGAGCGGTCGCGACCTGCCGGCCAGCTCCCCGTTCGCCGGCGACGACGGCGGGCCGGACCCGGCGCTCGCGGCCGTCGATCTCACCCGGCGGCGCACCGAGCTGCTCGCCGACCCGGCCGCGGCGGACCTGGCGCAGGTCGAGGTCGTCGATGGTCCCGCCTACCGGGCGGACTCGGCCACGATCGCCGGCCTGGCGGGGGTGCGCAACGTCGGGCTGCAGGTCGACGTGCAGGACGCGCGCACCCGGTCGATCAGCGCCGACGGTGACGCCCACGTGCTCGTCACCTCCGCGACGAGCGACTACGTGCGAACGACGGCCGAGGGGGTCGCCAGCCCGGTCCCGGCGGCCGGTCCACGCACGGTCGAGCTCGAGCTGCGCTGGACCGAGGGCGGCTGGCGGGTCTGGTCGGTCAGCGGGTCGACGACGCCTTGACCCAGGCCGCCGCGGTGCTGATGTCGGGGTGGGCGAACCGGAAGGCGTCGGCGGTGAGCACCGTGGGCACCGCGCGGACCGAGCCGAGGATCTCCGAGGAGAAGTCGCCGAGCACGAGGCGCAGCGCGAACGAGGGCACCGCGACCCGGGCCGGACGGCCGAACGCCTCGGCGAGGGCGTGCACCACCTCGGCGTTGCGAGCCGGTTCGGCGACCAGGTTGACCGGTCCGTGCACCGACGAGCCGAGCAGGTGCTCGATGGCGCGGACCTCGTCGGGCAGCGTGATCCACGACCAGAACTGGCGGCCCGACCCGAGCCTGCCGCCCAGACCCGCCCGGATGAGCGGGAGCAGCCGGCCCAGTGCGCCGCCGCTGGGTGCGAGCACCACCCCGGTGCGCAGGTGGACGACGCGCACACCGGCCTGCTCGGCGGGTGCCGTCGCGGCCTCCCACTGCCGCACGACATCGGCGAAGTAGGTGCTCCCGTACGGCTCGGTCTCGGGGAGCAGGTCGTCGTCGCGGTCGCCGTACGCACCGATCGCCGACCCCTGCAGCAGCATGCGTGGCCTGGCCGGGTCCGCCGCGGCGAGCCCACGGGACAGCAGCGAGGTGGTGCGCAGCCGGGAGGTGAGCACGAGCCGCTTGCGCTCGGGGGTGAGCGGACGCTCGCCGACGTTCGCCCCGGCCAGGTTGATGACGGCGTCGACGTCGTCGAGCGCGGCCGGGTCGAGCTGGCCCAGGTCGGGGTCCCAGCCGATCTCGTCCGGCCGGGTCGGTGGCCGTCTCACGAGCCGGGCGACGTCGTGGCCGCCGTCCCGCAGGGCAGGCAGCAGTGCGCTGCCGATGAGCCCGTGCGAGCCGGCGACCACGATCCGCATGGTGGCCTCCGCGCTAGACCAGACCGAGGTCGGGCTCGAAGGCGCCCTCCTCGATCCGGGCCTTGATCGCGCTGAGGTACCGCGCCGCGTCGGCCCCGTCCACCAGCCGGTGGTCGTAGGACAGTGCGAGGTAGCACATCGAGCGCACCGCGATCGACTCGCCGCCGTCGGCGTCCTTCACCACGACCGGACGCTTGACGATCGCACCGGTCGCGAGGATGGCGGAGGTGCCGCCCGGCACGATCGGGGTGTCGAACAGTGCGCCGCCCGAACCGGTGTTGGTGACGGTGAAGGTGGCCCCGGACAGCTCGTCGGGGGAGACCTTGTTGTCCCGCGTGCGGCTGGCCAGGTCGGCGATGCCCCGGGCGATACCGGCGAGGGTGAGGTCGCCCGCCCCTCGCAGCACCGGCACGACGAGGCCGCGCGGGGTGTCCACCGCGATCCCGACGTTCTCCTGGGCCGGGTAGGTGATCTGGGTGCCCTCGAGCACGCCGTTGACCTTGGGGTAGGTCTTGAGCGCCTCGACCGCGGCCTGCACGAAGAACGGCAGGAACGTGAGCTTGGCGCCCTCGCGGGCCGCGAACCCGTCCTTGGCGCGGGCCCGCAGCCGGGCGACGCGGGTGACGTCGACCTCGACCACCGTGGTGAGCTGCGCCTGGCTCTGCAGCGACTCCACCATGCGCTGGGCGATGATCTGCCGCAGCCGGCTCGCCTTCTCGGTGGTGCCGCGCAACGGCGAGACCTCACCGATGGTGCGGGCCGCGGCCGGTGCCGCCGAGGCGGTGGCGACCGGTGCCGCGACGGCGCGAGCCGCAGCCTGCACGTCCTCCTTGCGGATGCGTCCGCCCACACCGGTGCCGGTGACGGTGGCCGTGTCGACGCCCAGCTCGGCCGCGAGCTTGCGGACGAGCGGCGTGAGGTAGCCGCCGCCGATGGCCGAGGTTGCGGACTGTGCCTGCGGTGCGGCGGGTGCGGCGG
>NZ_VWSD01000056.1 GCF_009829685.1 Cellulomonas citrea | reverse complement strand
GCGGCAAGTTCGGCGGCGGCGGCTACGCGGTCTCCGGCGGTCTGCACGGTGTCGGCGTCTCGGTGGTCAACGCCCTGTCGACCCGGGTCGAGGTCGAGGGCCCGGGCGTCCCCGCTGCGGGCGCGACCGCGCGACGCGGCCGGTCACCGGGCCGCAGCCCGCGGGCCCTCGCTGCCGAACGCGCCCGGGCGAGCGCGGCCCGGACCACCTGCTCGGGCGGGGTCGACACGGGTGGGCCGAGCGGTGCGCGGGCGAGCGCGGGAGGTGGTGCGTCGTCGTCGGCCTCCTCGTCGGGACCGATGTCGTGCGGACCCTCGACGTGCGGACCCTTCGGGTCAGAGGACACGGGTCACCTCACCGGCCATGACGTCGACGCGGCCGCCGACCAGCGGTTCGGGCACGTCCTGCGGCACGGCCGCAGTGATGATCACCTGCCCGGCGCCGGCGACGAGCTCGGCGAGACGGTCCCGGCGGCGCGCGTCGAGCTCGGCGAACACGTCGTCGAGCAGCAGCACGGGTTCACCGCCCTGGTCGAAGTCGGGTCCGTCGGTCTGGGTGAGCAGCCGGTAGGACGCGAGCCGCAGGGCGAGTGCGAACGACCACGACTCGCCGTGGCTCGCATAGCCCCGGGCCGGCAGTCCGCCGAGCTCGAGCAGCAGGTCGTCGCGGTGCGGGCCGACGAGGCTCACGCCGCGCTCGATCTCCTTGCTGCGGAGCCGTCCCATCGCCTCGAGGAGCTGGGCCTCGACGAGGTCCTGACCTGCGGGCAGGTTCGGCTCGAGCTCGAGGGCGGCGTCGAGCGACGCCCTGTAGACGAGGGTCGCAGCGCCCTGACCTGCGGAGACCTGCTCATAGGCGCGCGCGACGTGCGGGTGCAGCTGCTCGACGAGCTCCCGGCGGGCGATGAGCACCTGCGCGCCGACCTGGGCGAGCTTGCTGTCCCACACGTCGAGCGTGCGCAGGTCCGGCGACTGACGGTGCGCGCGCACGGCCGCCCCGGCGGTCTTGAGCAGTGCGGACCGCTGCCGCAGGACGCGGTCGAGGTCAGCGAGCACACCGGCGATCCGGGGCGTGCGCTGCACGAGCAGATCGTCCAGGTACCGGCGGCGTCCGTCGGGGTCGCCCTTGACGAGGGCCAGGTCCTCGGGCGCGAACAGCACGGTGCGGACGATCCCGAGGACCTCGCGGGACCGCACCGGCGAGCCGCCGTTGATCCGCGCACGGTTGGCGCGGCCCGGGGTGATCTCGAGCTCGACGGTCGCGGCACGGTCACCGCGGATCGCCTTGAGACGCACGAGAGCCCGGTCGGCCCCGGCCCGGATGAGAGGTGCGTCGTTCGGCACCCGGTGGCTGCCGAGGGTGGCGACGTAGCCGATCGCCTCGATGAGATTCGTCTTGCCCTGCCCGTTCGGCCCGACGAGCGCGGTCACCCCGGGGTCGAGCGGCAGCTCGACGTGCGGGTACGACCGGAAGTCGACGAGCGACAGGTGGGCGACATGCATCAGGACGCGGGCGCCGGCTTCACCGCATGGCCGCCGAACTGCTGGCGCAACGCCGCGACGGCCTTCATCGCGGGGGACTCACCCTGACGCGAGGCGAACCGCGCGAACAGCGCGGCCGAGATGACCGGCGCCGGCACCGCGAGGTCGATCGCCTCGTCGACGGTCCAGCGTCCTTCGCCGGAGTCGTCCACCCAGTCCTCGATCCGGGCCAGGCCCGGGTCCTGGGCGAGGGCCTTGACGAGCAGGTCGAGCAGCCAGGACCGCACGACGGTGCCCTGGGTCCAGGCGCGCATCACCGCGGGCACATCGGAGACCAGGTCCTTGGCCGCGAGCAGCTCGTAGCCCTCGGCATAGGCCTGCATGAGCCCGTACTCGACGCCGTTGTGCACCATCTTCGCGAAGTGGCCGGCACCCACCGGGCCGACGTGCACGAACCCGTCCTCACGCGCCCCTGCCGGTCGCAGCGCGTCGAACACGGGCATGGCCCGCTCGACCGAGGCGTCATCGCCGCCGACCATGAGGCCGTAGCCCTCGGTCAGGCCCCAGACCCCGCCGGAGACACCGGCGTCGATGAAGCCGATGCCGTGCTCGGCGAGCAGCCGCGCGTGGGGCTCGTCGTCCTGGTAGTAGGAGTTCCCGCCGTCGATGACGAGATCGCCCGCGGTGAGCAGACCGGCGAGGTCGCGCACCACCGAGTCGGTGACGGCACCGGACGGCACCATGACCCAGACGAGCCGTTGCCCGGCGGGCAGGGCCTCGACCAGCGCGGGCAGGTCAGGCACATCGGTCAGCTTCGGGTCCCGGTCGTAGCCGGTGACCTCCAGCCCGGCCTCCCGCAGTCGGGCGCGCATGTTGGCGCCCATCTTCCCGAGCCCGACGAGTCCCACGTGCATCGACGTACCCCTGTCGATCAGAACCTGCGCGGCGTCGGTCGGCGCCGCGCCCAGATCAGCTGGCGAACCGGATCGGCACCAGCAGGTACCGGTAGTCGCGGACGTCGTCGCCGGTGGCCTGCTCCTGGCCGGTGAACTCCACCGGCTTGTTCGGGTGCGTGAACGCGAGGCGCACGAACGGCGTGTCGATCGCGCCGAGACCGTCGAGCAGGTACTGCGGGTTGAAGGCCACCGAGATGTCCTCGCCGACGAGCGTGGACTCGAGCGCCTCGGACGCCTGCGCGTCGTCACCCTGACCGGCGTCGAGCACCACCTGGCCGTCGCTGAACGACAGCCGGATCGGGGTGTTGCGCTCAGCGACGAGCGACACGCGCTTCGACGCCTCGATGAGGGACGCCCGGTCGAGCACGGCGTGGATCGGGGTCTGGTCGGGGAAGAGCCGGCGGACCGCCGGGTAGTCGCCGTCGACCAGGAGGCTCGTGGTCCGCCGGCCGCCGGCCTCGAAGCCGATGAGGTCGACCCCGCCGCCGTTGGACAGCGCGACGGTGACCTCGCCGGCGGAGCCGAGCGAACGAGCGGCGTCGGTGAGGGTGCGCGCACGCACGAGCGCGACGGTCGAGACCTCGGGACTGGTCGGCCGCCACGTCAGCTCGCGGAGCGCGAGCCGATAACGGTCGGTCGCCAGCAGCGTGACCTTCTCGCCCTCGATCTCCAGGCGCACGCCCGTGAGCAGGGGCAACGTGTCGTCGCGGCTCGCTGCGACGGAGACCTGGCCGACGGCGTGGGTGAACGCGTCACCGTCGACGATCCCGGTGGCCGGCGGCATCACCGGCAGCGACGGGTAGTCCTCGACCGGCATCGTGAGGAGCGTGAAGCGGCTGGCGCCGCACGTGACGACGACCTTGGTGCCGTCGAGCGAGACGTCGACGGGCTTGTCCGGCAGCGAGCGGGAGATCTCCGCGAGCAGCCGGCCCGAGACCAGGACGACACCCGGCTCGGTGACCGCGGCGGGGACGGTGGCACGTGCGGAGACCTCGTAGTCGAAGCTCGACAGCTGCAGTCCCCCGGTGGCGTCTGCCTCGATGCGGACCCCGGCCAGGACCGGGACGGGGGGACGGGTCGGCAAGCTCCGTGCGGTCCACGTCACGGCGTCCGCAAGGACATCCCGTTCGACCTGGAACCTCATGCAGCACCTCTCGTCGTCGGGCCGCGCGCTGGACGACGCGGGCATCGACCGAACACTACGCGAGTGGGAGGTGGGTCCGCCGGGTCGCACGCCGCTGCAGTCGACGGTGTGTGGATCTGGGGAATGGAGAAGTGTCGTCGTCGTCATCGGTGTTGTGGATCGTGTGGACATCGAGCATCGGTGCTGGTGAGCGTCGATTCTGGGGTGTGCACCGGATGTGTGTGTGATTCGGGACGACGGTGTCGTCCGGTGCACACCGTCCGGTTGCCTCACGGTCATCCACCTGTCGTTCGGTTGTCATCCACACGCCCGTCGCGGGTCGTCCACCGCCGTCCACAGGTTCGTCCACAGGTGTGGGTATTCGTCCCACAGAAGCCTCGGGTTCAACCTGAAGGTTCGCTGGGCATGCCAAGGACGGGCCGGCCGCAGCCGGTCCGTGCGGGGTATGACGAGTCAGGCGCGACCGGTCTGCTTGATCCGGTTGGTGAGCTCGGTGACCTGGTTGTAGATCGACCGGCGCTCGGCCATGAGCGCGCGGATCTTGCGGTCGGCGTGCATCACCGTCGTGTGGTCCCGGCCGCCGAACGCCTGCCCGATCTTCGGCAGCGACAGGTCGGTGAGCTCACGGCACAGGTACATCGCGATCTGGCGGGCTGTGACAAGCACCCGTGAGCGGCTCTGGCCGCAGAGGTCGTCGATGGTGAGCGAGAAGTACGCCGCCGTCTGGCCGATGACCATCGCGGCCGTGATCTCGCGAGCGTCGTCGTCGGTGATGAGGTCACGCAGCACGATCTCGGCGAGCGACCGGTCGACCTGCTGGCGGTTGAGGTTCGCGAACGCGGTGACCCGGATGAGGGCACCTTCGAGCTCGCGGATGTTCGAGGAGATCCGGCTGGCGATGTACTCGAGCACGTCGTCCGGGGCGTCGAGGTGCTCGTTCGCCGCCTTCTTGCGCAGGATCGCGATGCGGGTCTCGAGGTCGGGGGGCTGGACGTCGGTGATGAGGCCCATCTCGAACCGGGAGCGCATGCGGTCCTCGAAGCCGGCGAGCTGCTTGGGCGGCACGTCGGAGGTGAGGACCACCTGCCCGTTGGTGTTGTAGAGCGTGTTGAAGGTGTGGAAGAACTCCTCCATCGTCTGTTCCTTGCCCTGCAGGAACTGGATGTCGTCGATGAGGAGGATGTCGGTGTCGCGGTAGCGGCGCTGGAACGCGCCCGCCTTGCCCTCGGAGATCGAGTTGATGAAGTCGTTCGTGAACTCTTCGGAGTTCACGTAGCGCACCCGGATCCCGGAGTAGAGGTTCTGGGCGTAGTGCCCGATGGCGTGGAGCAGGTGCGTCTTGCCCAGGCCGGACCCGCCGTAGATGAACAGCGGGTTGTAGGCGTTGGCCGGGGCCTCGGCGACCGCGACCGCCGCGGCATGGGCGAACCTGTTCGAGGCGCCGATGACGAACGTCTCGAACACGTACCGCGGGTGCAGCCGGGCCGGCTCGACGAGGGGACCGCGGCCGCGGGACGTCGGGGCCGGCGTCGAGGGACCCGGCCGGTGGTCCTCCGGCTGGGGCACGAGGGTGAGCGTCGGGCGCTGCTCCTCCGGCTCGGGTGGCTGGACGGGCTCGTTCTCCGAACCGACCGACGGGTCGACGGTGATCGCGAAACGGGCCTCGCGTCCCAGCGCCTCGGTGAGCGCACGTGAGACGGCCGTCCGCACGCGGTTCTCGATGTACTCCTTGGTGAACTCGTTCCCGACGGCCAGCAGCATCGTTCCGTCGAGCATGCCGAGCGGCTGCGCGAGGCGGACGAACGCGATCTCCCGCGGGCCGACCTCGGGGTTGGTGCTCAGCATGGCGACCACTCGACCCCAGACCTTCGTGAGGTCGTCGTCCTGTGCCAACGTGTTCCTCTGGATCGTCGGGTACGGGTGGCGCAGCGCGCCGCCCGGCGGCCTGTCCACACAGTTGTCCACATCTGTGCGCCAAGCCGTGGTATGCGTGTGCCCGAAGCCCCGTGGGTGACCCCTGACGGCGCGTCGCGCCGGGCTTCGGTACCGGGCGATGCTAGTGCCGGTCGGGACGAGGCCACTACTCCCGGGAGGGGGACGTCCGGGATCATTTGACCCTCGCACGGCGTGTCGCGTAGCGTGGCCCAGCCCGAGTTCATGGCCCACTGTCGGCGCGCCCTGACGCCGCACGCGTGAGCGTGTCCTGGTCATCGGTCTCGGCGGTTCGGACCGGCTCACGCGATTGACGCGTGATCATCTCGTCGTTGATGGAGTGACTCGTGACCAAGCGCACCTTCCAGCCGAACAACCGGCGTCGGGCGAAGACCCATGGTTTCCGCCTGCGCATGCGGACGCGTGCCGGCCGTGCGATCCTCGCCGCCCGTCGGCGCAAGGGCCGCAGCGAGCTCTCGGCCTGATCCAGCAGCGGTGCTGCCTTCGGAGCATCGCATGCGCCGCTCGGCGGACTTCTCCCGGACGGTGCGTGATGGTGCGCGCGCGGGCAGGCGTTCGCTCGTCGTCCACCTCGCGACGGGGGAGGCCGGAGCTCCGGTCGTCGGGTTCGTCGTCCCACGGTCCGTGGGCGGTGCCGTCGTTCGCAACCGCGTGAAGCGACGGCTGCGCGCCCTCGTGCGTGAACGGCTGAGCTCGTTCGGCGCGGCGGAGTCGCTCGTCGTGCGTGCACTGCCGGCGGCGGCCGACGCGACGTTCGAGACCCTCGGTACGGATCTCGACGGAGCGATGCGCACCGCTCGACGTCGGGCGGAGCCGTCCCGTGGCTGAGGTCGCGCGGTTCCTGAGGCGACTTCCGCGTGCAGCTCTGCTCGGGCTGCTCTGGCTCTACCAGCACCTCATCTCGCCGATGAGGCCGCCGTCGTGCAGGTACTACCCGTCGTGCTCGCAGTACGCGGTGATCGCGGTGACGCGTCAGGGTGCCGTGCGAGGATCCTGGCTCGCCGTCCGTCGGCTCGCTCGGTGCCACCCCTGGGCGGCCGGAGGTGTGGACGATGTCCCGCCGGCGCGGTCCCACTCACACGTCGACGCGGCTCTTGCCGCGCGCTGACACCAGCTAGGAGCTCGCCGAGATGTCGTGGTTCGACGGTCTGCTGTGGCCGATCATGTGGGTCGTCGCCTGGATCATGGTCCAGTTCCACGCGCTGTTCGCGGCGCTCGGGCTCGACCCCGCGGGCGGTGCCGCCTGGGCGCTGTCGATCGTGGGTCTGGTGATCGTCATCCGGATCGCGCTCATCCCACTCTTCTTCCGTCAGATCAAGGCGTCGCGCGGTCTGCAGCTCATCCAGCCGGAGATGCAGGCGATCCAGAAGAAGTACAAGGGCAAGACGGACCCGGCGTCGCGTGAGGCGATGAGCCGGGAGACGATGGAGCTGTACCGCAAGCACGGCACCAACCCGTTCTCCTCGTGCCTGCCGATCCTGGCGCAGTCCCCCATCTTCTTCGCGCTGTTCCGGGTGCTCAGCTCGCTCACGCTGCTGGCTAAGGGGTCGTACCCGCATCACGACTCGATCGGTCCGCTCACCCAACAGCTGGCGTCCCAGGCCGAGAGCGCGACGATCTTCGGTGCGCCGCTCTCGGGGTACTTCATGCAGCCGGGCGCGACCGCGGCGACGCGGGTCGTCACGATCATCCTCATCGTGGCGATGTCGATCACGACGTTCACCACGCAGCGCCAGCTGACCATGAAGAACATGCCGCCCGCGGCGCTCGAGGGCCCGGTCGCCCAGCAGCAGAAGATGCTGCTCTACGTGATGCCGCTGATCTTCGCGTTCTCCGGCATCAACTTCCCGATCGGTGTCCTCATCTACTGGACCACGACGAACCTGTGGTCGATGGGCCAGCAGTTCTACACGATCCGAAAGATGCCGGCCCCCGGCTCGCAGGCGGAGGCGGCGCTCAAGGCCAGGCAGGCGCGCCGGGCCGCCGCGCACGGTGTGGTCGCCGAGTCGACGGACACCCCGGTGATCGATGAGCGCCCGAAGTCGGGTCAGCGCCAGCAGCCGGTCCGCAAGGACAGGGCGAAGAAGGCGGCGCCGCCGAAGTCGACGGTTGAGAGCTCCACGGCTCCTGTGTCCGAGCCGGTGAAGCCCGTCGAGCCGAAGCGGACCCGTGCCCAGGACTCGGCGATCACGGATGGCCTGGCGCCGAAGGACGAGGCGCCGAAGGCGAGCGCTGGTGGCGAGACGAGCGACGGCCCGCGCAAGCCGCGGCGGCCGGCGCGTGGCGGTTCGGGTACGGCCCGTCCTGCCGACGAAGGTTCCAAGGGCGGCGCATCGACGCGGCCGCCCCGTGACGTGGCCGACGGCGAGTCGGCCCAGTGAGTGACCCCTTGGGTGATCGGAGACGAGACGTGAGCACGCCTGCACAGGAGAGCCCCACCCCTTCCCGGCTTGAGGAGGAAGGTGAGATCGCGGCGGACTACCTCGAGGAGCTGCTCGACATCGCCGACCTTGACGGCGACATCGACATCGACGTGGACCACGGCCGTGCGGCCGTGGGGATCGTGTCGGAGGACCCGGCGGACCGGTCGCTGCGTGCGCTCGTCGGGCCTCGGGGTGAGACCTTGGACGCACTTCAGGAGCTGACTCGGCTGGCGGTGCAGGCGAAGACCGGCGAGCGGAGCCGGCTCATGCTGGACATCGCCGGCTTCCGGGCGGCACGGAAGGCTCAGCTCCTGGTCATCGCCGAGGAGGCGATCGAGAAGGCGCGTGCCGAGGGTGCGCCGGTCGCGCTGGCGGCGATGAACCCGTTCGAGCGCAAGGTTGTGCACGACGCAGTCGCAGCTGCTGGTCTGACGAGCGAGTCGGACGGCGTTGAGCCGCAGCGGCACGTGGTGGTCCGCCCGGCGTGACGGCATGTTTCACGTGAAACGGCCGGCAGGTCGGTTTCACGTGAAACAGGGTGCGGAGCTCTGGGGGTCGACGCCGCCGGTCTCCCACGCCGGGCGTGGCCGTCCGTTGGCGCTCGCGGTTGAGCCGACGGATGTACCTGCGGGCGCCTGGTGTCCCGCTGCAACGCGGCGACCAGCTTGTGCCTGACACTGCGTTCGGGTGAGGCAGGTCCGGACCGGCGGCGACCGGCGCTGTGGATCGACGTCGTGCGCGCGCGGGGCGTCGATAGCGTGGCGTGTGTCGGGCGATGCCAGTGAGCTCACGGTGGTGAGGAGCAGGGAGTGATGGACGAGATCGACGTCGCGGTGGCGGCGACAGATCCACTCGCCGGAAGCCAGGCCGTGCGGGCGTACTTCGGCGACGCATGGCCCGTGGTGTCGCAGTTCGACGTCCTGCTCCGCGAGCACGGCGTGGTGCGGGGGCTCATCGGCCCGCGTGAGCCGGGCCGCCTGTGGGAGCGCCACCTGCTCAACAGTGCCGCGGCTGCCCCGCTGGTGGCGGGGCGCCCGACGGTGCTCGACCTGGGGTCCGGCGCCGGGCTCCCCGGCGTGGTGCTCGCGGCGATGCTGCCGCAGAGTCGCTGGGTCCTGCTCGAACCGATGGAGCGTCGGGTCACCTGGCTCACCTGGGTCGTGGGAGAGCTCGGGCTGTCCAACGTGGAGGTGGTGCGCGGCCGTGCCGAGGACGTCGTCGGGCGCTTCTCGATGCATGCCGTCACCACACGGGCGGTGGGGTCGCTCGACAAGCTCTACCGGTGGTCCGGTCCGTTGCTGCGGCACGGAGGGGTGCTCGTCGCACTCAAGGGGGAGCGCGCGGCAGAGGAGGTCGCCGCGGCGCAGGATCTCGGGGAGCGCCTCGGTTTCCGGCGTGCTCGGGTCGACGAGGTGCGCACGGTGGACGGCGTGGAGCCGACGTCGGTCGTGGTGGTCGAGAAGTCGGGCGGGCGCCGTGGCTCACGCTGAGCGAGGGCGGGCCCCTCGATGGTGGCGGCCCGGTGGCGGCTCGACCTCTTCGGTGCAGGACGTAGAGGGTGACGAGACGCAGGCTCCGGAGGGTGACTCCGATCAGCAGGTGACTCCGAGCCTCAGGGACGGCGGCCCTGCTGGACTGTCGGTGGCTGGCGCCGGCGCTCGTTTCACCGCTGGGCCGACCATCGACGGCGGTGATCATGGGGTCGATGTTCAGGGCAGGACGTCAGATGCACTCGCCGCGCGGCAGGGCGTTTCACGTGAAACGGGGCTGAGGAGCGAGCGTGTCGACGACGGGCGAGGTCTGGCGGCGGACATCCCCCCGGCTGAGACGACCGCGGTCGAGTCGCTCGCGACCGAGTCCGTCACGGCCAGGACGCCCGCTGCCGAGTCCGCCACAACCCAGGTCCCCACGGCGAGCCGCGACGACGACGGGCGGCTGGCAGAGGCGACGTGGCGGGGGGGACCCGCTGGGAGCGGTGAACGTACAGGAGGGGCGGGCGCTGGGGGCGTCTCTCCGGCCGACGGGCAGAAGGACGCCGTTTCACGTGAAACGGCAGCCACGTGGCCACTGGCCTCCGACGGTCACCCATCGGCCGGGCAGCAGATCCCGGGCGGGTCCAGCAGGACAGGGGACGGCGCGTCGGACGTTAGGCTGACGGTCGGATCTGGGCTGGACGAGCCCGAGGTGTGGCCCCGCCTGGAGTCCCCGGCGGTGGAGCGGTCCCCCTTCGTGACGAATGGTGAGAGGAGCATCGACGTGCCCGATGACGAGCGGCGGTCGGTGCTGGCCGAAGCACTCCCGGAGGCGTCCGACGACACTCCCTTGATGGCTGAGCTCCGCCGCGACGCACAGCGCCGCATCGAGCTCACAGGACGTCGGTTCACGCGCCCCGACCACACCCGTGTCATCACGGTCGCCAACCAGAAGGGCGGCGTCGGGAAGACCACGACCACCGTCAACCTCGCGGCCGCCCTCGCGCAGGCCGGCCTCAAGGTCCTCGTCATCGACAACGACCCGCAGGGCAACGCGTCGACGGCGCTGGGCGTGGACCACCGCGCCGGCACCCCGTCCGTCTATGACGTGCTGGTGGACGGCGACCCGGTCGAGCCCGCCGTCCAGGCGTGCCCCGACATCCCCGGGCTGTTCTGCCTTCCTGCCACGATCGACCTCTCCGGCGCTGAGATCGAGCTCGTCTCGATGGTGGCGCGCGAGTCGCGGCTCCGCCGCGCTGTCGACGACTACCTCGAGCAGCAGGAGGCCGCGGGCGCCCGTTACGACTACGTCCTGGTCGACTGCCCGCCGAGCCTCGGGCTACTCACGGTCAATGCGTTCGTCGTCGGACGCGAGGTGCTCATCCCGATCCAGTGCGAGTACTACGCGCTCGAGGGCCTGTCGCAGCTGCTCAAGACGGTGCAGCTCATCCAGTCCCACCTCAACAGGGAGCTCCACGTCTCCACGATCCTGCTCACGATGTACGACTCCCGGACGAACCTTGCTCGACAGGTCGCTGACGAGGTGCGCGAGCACTTCCCGAACGAGACGCTGCGCACCACGATCCCTCGGTCCGTCCGGATCTCGGAGGCCCCGAGCTATGGCCAGACCGTCGTGACCTACGACGCCGGGTCGTCCGGCGCACTTGCGTACCTCGAGGCCGCTCGCGAGCTGGCCGACCGAGGTGCCGGCGACCACGCCACCTCGCCCACGACGCCGGGCGAGACGCCCGCACCCCAGGAGGACATGTGAGCGAGAAGCGACGCGGGCTCGGCCGAGGGCTCGGCGCCCTCATCCCGACCGGCCCCGAGGGTGCGAACCCCGACCGCGACCGTCCGACCGACGTGTTCTTCCCCGGGGGACCCGGGTCTGTCGTCGACCACGGTGACGCCACCGTGCCCGGCGCAGCGACGGACAGCGCGACCGAAGCGCACGACAGTGCCGCAGACCCCGCCGAGAGCACGGCGGTTGGCGGCGACGACCTGCTTCCCGTTCCAGGCGCCCGGTTCGCCGAGGTCCCCGTCGACCAGATCCGCCCGAACCCTCGTCAGCCGCGGACCGTCTTCGACGAGGACGACCTCGCCGAGCTGGTCGGGTCGATCCGTGAGGTGGGCGTCCTGCAGCCCGTCGTCGTTCGCTCGACCGGCGACGGCTACGAGCTCATCATGGGCGAGCGTCGCCTGCGTGCCTCGAAGGAGGCCGGGCTGGTCGCCATCCCCGCGATCGTCCGGGACACCCAGGACGGCGACCTGCTGCGGGACGCGCTGCTCGAGAACCTCCACCGGGCCCAGCTCAACCCGCTCGAGGAGGCAGCGGCCTACCAGCAGCTGCTCGACGACTTCGGCTGCACGCAGGAGGAGCTCGCCGCGCGGGTGCAGCGCTCCCGGCCGCAGATCTCCAACACGCTGCGGCTGCTGCGGCTGCCGGCTGGTGTGCAGCGGCGGGTCGCCGCCGGCGTGCTCTCGGCCGGGCACGCCCGCGCCCTGCTCGGGCTCGCCGACGGGGCCGCCATCGAACGCCTGGCTCAGCGCATCGTCGCCGAAGGCCTCAGCGTGCGTGCGGTCGAGGAGATCGTCTCGCTGGGCGGCGACGAGCCGCAGCCGACGCCCCGTCGGGTCGCGCCGCGCGCGGGCACTCGCAACGGGGCCGTCGACGACCTCGCGGCTCGGCTCTCCGACCGGTTCGACACCCGGGTGAAGGTCGCGCTCGGAAAGTCGCGCGGGCGGCTGACCGTCGAGTTCGCCTCGGTGCAGGACCTCAACCGGATCCTGGCGCTGCTGGCCCCCGAGGACCCGGGCCTGCTGCGTTCACCGGAGCGTCCCGCCCAGGCGTAGCGCACGCGGGGGAGGCCACGGCGAGCCTGCCGGAACGAATCGGAACGGCGGCCCAGGCGGCGCAAGCCCGCAGCACACCTAAAACATGGGATGACCCGGACCTGGGTGGTGCCGTCGTACTCGGAGCGCGTGATGACGCGCTCACCCCCTGCGAGAGCGCCCGCCTGCGCCGGGAGACCTCGGCAGAGAGGGCCGCGAGGTCAGAGCGGGAGACCGGGTCAGAGCAGGGCCGTGAGGATCTCCTCGCGAAGAGCGCCCTTGGGCCGGGCGCCGAACACGACGCCGGCCAGCTCGCCGTCCCGCCACAGCTGGATCGTCGGCATCGTGAGGATGCCGAAACGAGCGACGAGGCCCGGGTTGAGGTCGCAGTCGACCTGGACGAACCGGGCCCGACCGGCCAGCTCCTCGTCGAGCTCGGCGAGGACCGGCTCGACGAGACGGCACGGCAGGCACCACTGCGCCCGGTAGTCGACGACCACCGGGCGCGAGCTGGCGAGCACCACCTCGTCGAACGAGGAGTCGGTGACCTCGACGATCATGAGGCGGGGACGAGGGTCTCCGTCGGAGGCTCGGGGTCGACGACCTCGTCGAGCAGGCCCGCGAGGTAGTGCTGGGCGTCGAGCGCCGCTGAGCAGCCGGACCCGGCAGCGGTGATCGCCTGCCGGTAGGTGTGGTCCACCGCGTCGCCGCAGGCGAAGACGCCCGCCAGGGTGGTGGCGGTGCTGCGGCCGATCACCTCGATGTAGCCGTTCGCGTCGAGGTCCACCTGCCCGCGCACGAGCTCGGTGCGCGGCACGTGGCCGATCGCGACGAAGATGCCACCTGCGGCGACGTCGCGCTCGGCACCCGTGACCGTGTCCCGCAGGGTCACCGAGGTCACCTTCTCCGTGCCGTGGATCGCGACGACCTCGCTGTTCCACGCGAAGGCGATCTTCGGGTCGGACGCTGCACGCTCCGCCATGATCTTCGAGGCGCGCAGCTCACCACGGCGGTGCACGAGGGTCACCTTCGAGGCGAACCGGGTGAGGAACGTCGCCTCCTCGACCGCCGAGTCGCCGCCGCCGACGACGAGGAGCTCCTGGTCGCGGAAGAAGAACCCGTCGCAGGTCGCGCACCAGGACACACCGCGTCCGGACAGCCGCTTCTCGTCGGGCAGGCCGAGCTCGCGGTAGGCCGATCCGGTGGCGAGGATGACAGCGCGGGCCAGGTACGTCTCGCCGCCGCCGGTGACCACGGTCTTCACCGGACCGTCGAGCTGCAGCTGCGTGGCGTCGTCCCAGACCACCTCGGCGCCGAACTTCTCGGCCTGCTCGCGCATGGCCTCCATGAGGTCGGGGCCCTGGATGCCGGCGGGGAACCCGGGGAAGTTCTCCACCTCGGTCGTGTTCATCAGCGCACCGCCGGCCGTCACCGAGCCGGCGACGACGACGGGTGCCAGCCCGGCACGCGCCGCGTAGACGGCGGCGGTGTAGCCGGCAGGCCCGGAGCCGACGATGACCAGGTCGCGGATCGTGCTGCTCTGCTCGCTCACGTCTGTCCTTCTCGCGCGGGGGTGTCGGCGGCAGCAACAGATCCGCCCGGGACATTGTTCCCCACACCACCCACGACTCGACCCGACGGTGCAGCCCGCGCGTCTCAGTGGACGGTGATCTCCGCCAGCTCGAGGCGGTAGCTGCCGTCCGCCGTCGTCGGCAGCTGGGCGATCCAGATGACGAAGGAGGAGGCGGTGACCGAGGGGTCGAGCGTGAAGGTCGTCGTGCCGGCGAGCGGGCCCGAGGCCAGCACCGCACCGCCCTGGGGGTTCGCCGGGTCCGAGGCGCGGATCTCGATCTGCCCACCCGTCCCGGTGGTGACCAGGGTCACGGAGTGGACCTGCGAGGGTGCGGCCAGCGTCACTGCCAGTGCCACGCCGGGCTTGAGCCCGCCGAACGTCGCCGACTTGTAGGTGCGGGTGTTCCACGTGGTCGCCGGGTCGCCGTCGAACGCCTTCTGGATGCTCTCCTGGTGCTCCCCGGCCGGGTCCACCGGGTCGTAGGTGGTCACCGAGCTGATCGGGAGGGCCGCGCCGGCGGGTGCCGACGAGCTCGGCGTCGCCGAGCCGCTCGGTGACGGGCTCGGGGCAGCGCTGGTTGCCGACGAGCTCGACGGGGTCGGCCGGTGCGGCGACGGGTCGGCCGTCGGCGGCGACGAGAACAACGACGACAGGCCGAGCACGACCGCGACCAGGATGAGCACCACGACCGCGCCGATCGCCAGGCGGGTCGGGTCGAAGCGTCGTCCGCTGCCGTACGCCCGGCCCTGCACGACCGGGACCGGGTCCGTCCTGGGTCCCCGGGCAGCCGGACCCGACGAGGCGGGGAACACCGCGTCCGCAGCCGGCGCGGCCGGTGCGGGGGCAAAGGCGGGGGGAGGCACGGCAGCAGGAGCGATGGCGGGGGGAGGCACTGCAGCCGCCGCCGGAGGGGCCGCCGGGAGCGTTGCGGTGGGAGGGCCCACCGGGAACGGCCCCGCCGCCACCGGCGGTGCGGGCGGTGGCGTGCCGGGTGTGACACGGGCCGCGTCGTTCTCGAACGCGGTGCGCACGGAGGTCCGGGCCACCCGAGGTCTAACGGTGGTAGCGGCCGCCGCACCGGCCGGTGCGGCGGCGGGCTGGACCCGGATCTCACCCCACGGCTCGAGCGCGTGCACGATCTCGCCGGCGGTGCGCGGGCCGGCGGCGGTGGCGCCGAGGGCGTCGGTGCACAGTGTCGACAGGTCGGCCGGGACGTCCGCTACCAGGCTCCGCGGTGCGAGCAGCTGGCCCTGGGCGTCGACCGGTGCAGGAGGGAGGGACGTGGCCACCGGTGCGCCGTCGGGCGCGGGCCACGCCCCGGTGAGAGCGGCGTAGAGCAGCCGGGACAGGTCGAGGGCGTCGGTGCGGCTGGCGGTCTCGTCGTTCTGGATGCGGCCGAGCAGCGCCGCGTCGAGCGAGAGCCCGGCCAGGACGATCCGGCCGTCCTGGGCCACGTGCAGCACGGAGGGACGCAGCGCAAGGTGGTGCACGCCCCGGCGGCGGGCGATCTCCAGCGCCGCCGCGGCCTCACCGACGACGGCGCGGGCCTGGTCGGCCGACAGAGGGCCGGTCGCGAGCAGATCCGCCAGCGACGGGCCGGGCACATCCTGCGTCACCACGTAGCCGCGCCCGTCCGGCAGCGCACCTACGTCGAGGACACGGGCGAGCCGGGCGTCGGTGACGAGTGCGGCGCGGCGTGCAGCATCGAGCACCGCGACGTCCGCACCCGGCAGCAGCCGCACCAGGATCGGGCGGTCGAGCACCGTGTCGACGGCGGCGTAGGTCGTGGCGGAGGGGATGTCGTCGACCCTCACGGCGACGAGCCGGTACCGTCCGGCGATCACCTGGCCCGCGGGCGCATCGTCGGCCACCGGTACCTCCTCCAGGTCGCAGCGCGCCGCAGATCGGCGCCCTGCCAGGTCATGCTAGACGGCCGGCCGGTGGACGATCCGGGCCAGCACCCGGCGGATCGATGCGAGGAGCACGTCGATGTCGCCCACGCCGAGGGCACGCAGCACCATGACGTACAGCGCGGACATGGCGGCGGCGACCACCGTGAACTCGACCACCGCCGTCAGCCAGCCGACCCAGCCAGCACCCGGGTGCAGGCCCACCGCCGACAGGAGCGCCATGAGGAGCACGCCGACGACCGCGGCAGCGAGCGCCGCGATCGTGCCCCGCACG
Organism: Cellulomonas citrea; assembly: GCF_009829685.1. Classification (GTDB taxonomy): domain Bacteria; phylum Actinomycetota; class Actinomycetes; order Actinomycetales; family Cellulomonadaceae; genus Cellulomonas; species Cellulomonas citrea. The sequence continues at coordinate 2,174 of NZ_VWSD01000056.1, read as the reverse complement.
TGCACCCGGAGCACCGCCCGGCCCCCGATGTGCCCGACCCGGCGCCACAGGCCCCCGATGGCCATCACCGAGGCCAGCACGTAGGACGCGCTCATCGCCAGGCACGCCCCCACCACCCACAGCTGCGGCGGGAGGACGAGCCGGACCATGATCGTGCCGAGCGCGACGACGGTCGCCATCCCGACGGCGACCGGAACCAGGCCCCGGGCATCTTCGTACGCGTAGTAGACCCGCTGGCAGACCGACCAGATGCCGAAGGCGGGCAGGCCCAGCATGAGCGCCACGACCACCTGGGCCATCACGGGGACGGCCGTCGTCGAGACCGTCGGCAGGACGGCCCGCACGAGCACGCCCGCCAGCACCGCGCCGATCGTCGCCGCGAGCATCGTGAACAGGCCGACGACCCGCAGACCGACGGACACCGTCTCGCCGACCCGGGCGTGCGCACGATCGGCCGCCTGCGCCGACATCCGCGGGAAGAGCGCTGTGATCAGGGACAACGTGACGAGGGAGTGCGGCAGCATGAAGATCATGAACGCGCTCTGGTAGGTCGTGTAGCCCGCGACCACGGTCCCGGCAGGCGCGGCGTCCGCGGCAGCCGCGGCCGCGCGCGACACCGCGATCGCGGCCACCTGCCCGATGATGAGCGAGACGAACGTCCACACCGCGACCTGGCCCGCAGCACCCAGCCCGACCCCACGGAAGCCCCACCGCGGGCGCCAGTGCACACCGGCGCGTCGCATCGCGGGCACGAGCACCAGCGCCTGCGCCACGATCCCGAGGGTCGCACCGCCACCGAGCACCGCGATCTGCGTCGGGGTCCACTGGTCGGCGGGCCAGATGTGGTCGTTGTGTGCACCGAACATGACGACGAACAGTCCCAGGGCCGCGATGGCCACGACGTTGTTGGCCACCGGCGCCCAGGTGAACGGCCCGAACGAGCCACGCGCGTTGAGCACCTGACCGAGCAGCGCGTAGACGCCGTAGAAGAAGACCTGCGGCATGCACCAGTAGCCGAGGGCGATGGCCAGGCTCAGCCGGGAGCCCGTGCCGCCGTGGCCCTGGCCGTAGACCCAGGTGAGGAGGGGGACGGCGGCCGTGAGCACGGCTGTGAGCAGGGCGAGCACCGCGAAGCCGAGCGTGAGCAGACGGTCCACGTAGTCCTGGCCGGCGTCCCGCTTGTAGGCGCGCACCACCTGCGGCACGAGGACGGCGGACAGCGCCCCCGAGACCAGCAGGTTGTACATGGTGGTCGGCAGCGTGTTCGCGAGCGTGAACGCGTTCGAGGCCTCCGAGGTGAGGCCGATGACGCCGACCAGCACGATGTTCCGTGCCTGGCCGAGCACCCGGGACACGAGGGTCCCGGCGGCCATGACCGTGGCACCGCCGCTGATCGAGGACCGCGACCCGTCGTCGGGTTCCTCGCTCACCCGGGTGGCTCCTCGTCCTGCGGGCGCGGTCGACCTGGGGGCTCGCCGCCGAGCACCCCGAGCTGGGACGGCTCGTCGGGCGGGACCTGACGGGCGCCGCGCCGGCCGCTCTGGCCGCGTCGCACCGTCCGGATGATGCCGAGCAGCAGGCCGAGTGCGAGCACGACGCCGACCACTGCCGTCCCGACGTTCTCGATGGTGGGGCTCAGGCTCGCCGTGAAGACGAGGGGCGACGGCGACAGTGACGTCCCGTCCTCGGTGACGAGCTCGGCGATCAGCCGCACCTGGCAGTTGGCGTGCGCCTCGAAGTGCACCGGGACCGACGCCTCCGTCCGGGGCGGCACCGTCACCGGGTCGGACAGCTGGGTGGTGAGGCACACCTTCGACGGGGTGACCCGGACCCGGACGGTGGCCGCGGTCGTCAGGTCGTTCCGGATGGTGAACCGCACGTCGCTCGAGGCACTGATGACGGTGATGTTCGCGCGCGGGGTCAGGGACAGCGCCCCGAGCCGCCGGTCGGCCGAGTCCAGCGTCGTGGTGAGGAGCGCGGTACGGCCGTCCGGGTCCGCGCGCCAGGCCACGGCGAGCGGCAGGAGCAGGGCGTCGTCGAGGTCGTCGGTCACCGCCGACGGCTCGTCCGTGGCCGTGGCGAGCGCACCGAGCGCCGTGCGGGCCTCGGTGAGCGCCGCGACCGGTGCCGGTGCGAGCACGTTGGTCCCGTCCCCGGCCAGCGACGGCTCGACG
>NZ_VWSD01000055.1 GCF_009829685.1 Cellulomonas citrea | reverse complement strand
GCCGTGGCCGCGCTTCCGACGCGTTGGTCGGTGCCGGGCGCCAGGGCCGCCGGCCGGGACCGTGGGTCAGGCGCGCGCGTCGGTCCCGCGGCGCCAGCGGATGCCGGCCTCGATGAACCCGTCGATGTCGCCGTCGAACACCGCGGAGGTGTTGCCGACCTCGTACTCGGTGCGCAGGTCCTTGACCATCTGGTACGGGTGCAGCACGTAGGAGCGCATCTGGTCGCCCCAGCTCGCCTTGATGTCGCCGGCGAGCTCCTTCTTCTTCGCGTCCTCCTCCATCTGGCGCACCAGCAGCAGGCGGGACTGCAGCACGCGCAGCGCGGCGGCGCGGTTCTGGATCTGGGACTTCTCGTCCTGCATCGACACCACGATGCCGGTGGGCAGGTGGGTGAGGCGGACGGCGGAGTCGGTGGTGTTGACCGACTGGCCACCGGGGCCCGACGAGCGGAACACGTCGACCTTGATCTCGTTCTCGGGGATCTCGATGTGGTCGGTGGACTCGATGAGCGGGATCACCTCGACGGCGGCGAAGCTGGTCTGGCGCCGGCCCTGGTTGTCGAACGGCGAGATGCGCACGAGCCGGTGGGTGCCGGCCTCGACGGACAGGTTGCCGTAGGCGTAGGGCACCTTGACCTCGAAGGTCGCAGACTTCAGCCCGGCCTCCTCGGCGTAGGAGGTGTCGAGCACCTTGGTCGGGTAGTTGTGCCGTTCGGCCCAGCGCAGGTACATCCGCAGCAGCATCTCGGCGAAGTCGGCGGCGTCCACCCCGCCGGCGCCGGAGCGGATGGTGACGACGGCCTCGCGGGCGTCGTACTCACCGGCGAGCAGGGTGCGCACCTCGAGGGCGTCGATGTCCTTGCGGATGGCGATGAGCTCGGCCTCGGTCTCGGCGGCGGCGTCCTCGTCGTCCTCCTCGAGCGCGAGCTCGACGAGGGTCTCCAGGTCGTCGATGCGCGAGGCCAGGGCGTTGACCCGGTCGAGCTCGGCCTGGGTGGCCGACAGCGAGCTGGTGACCTGCTGGGCGCGCTCGGGGTCGTCCCACAGGTTGGGGACGGAGGCCGCCTCGGACAGCTCGGCGATCTTGGCCTGCAGCCTCGTGGGGTCGCTCACGGCCTCGATGGAGGTGAGCGTGCTGCGCAGCGCCTTGATCTCGGCGGAAAAGTCGGTGGTGGCCACGGCCGTCCAGGGTACCGGTCACCAGGCGCGGGCCGACGAGGTCGCCTCGACCCGCACGTCCGGGACCCATGAGGCGAGCCACGGCCCGAGCAGCGTGGGGTGCGCGACCGCGGTGAGCACGACGTGCACCGAGCCGCCGTCGGTGGACGCCTCGACGACGTCGAGCTGGTCCAGGCCGGGTTCGGCGTGCTCCGCGAGGTACCTCTCGACCCCGGCGCTCACGCCCGCATCGGTGAGCGGCACCACCGGCCGGCCTGGTGCGTCGGCGCCGGGGCGGAAGTACGACGGGTCGTCGATCCCGTCGGCGGCGTCGAGGGCGGCCAGGTCGGCGAGCGCCGCCAGCCGGGTGCGCTGCAGGTGCACCGAGGTGGCGGCGGCCAGCACGAGCGTGAGGGCGAGTGCGAGCACCACCACCCCGATCGTCAGGATCGTCACCTGCCCGTCGTCGCGGGCCCGCACGCTCACCCGCGGGCCGCCCGATACTCGTCGACGGCCGCCGTCCGGCTGGCCGTCACCGGGACCTGCAGCGGAACCCGGTCCCGGACGAACGCAGGCACGAACGGGAGCGGCACGTCGACGCGGACCTCGGCGGTCACCTCACCGTGCGGGCTCAGGCACGGGTCGGTCGTGCAGGTGAGCCGCAACGCCTGCGCCGGGTCGTCGTCGAAACCCTGGTCGCCCAGCGCCAGACCGGTGGCCACGAGGGCCCGGTCGGGCGCCACGGCCGCCGTGGTCGAGGTGACGTAGACCCGGGCCGACTCGCGCGCGGCCGCATCGGTGGCGAGCACGGCGGCCTGCAGCCGCCCGAGGGTCAGCACGAGGTAGGCCACCGGCACGAGCAGCACGAGCGCCAGCCCGAGGAACTCGACGAGCGCGTTGCCGTCATCGAGCGGCGCACCCTCGGCACGGCTCCGCAGCAGCCGCGAGCGCAGCGCCCCCTGGAGTCGTCCGAGGCGTCCGCTCACGGCGCCTCCACCAACGCGTGGCCCCGCACGGTGAGCGCGGACGGGCCGAGCAGCCCGAGCACCGGCAACGGTGCGGTCACCTCGACCTCCACCTCGTCGACCCCGGCGACGACGACACGCCGGGCCACCACGTCCCGGGAGTACGCCGACGAGAGCGTCGCGTCGACCAGCTCGACCGTGCGGGCCGCACCGTCCTGCGGCTCGTGACCGGCCTGGGCGGCGTACCGCGCCCCCTGCCCGGCGCAGTCGATGAGCATCGAGCGCACGTGCTGCGCCAGGGCGAGCTGCACGACGGCGGCGAACAGCAGCACGACGAGCCCACCCACGAGCACGAAGTCGACGACCGCCGAACCCGCGTCGGTCAGGGGCCGGTCACCGACGACACCGCCCGCGTGAACAGGTCGCCGAGCAACGGCCCGGCGAGTGCCCACAGCAGCGTCACCAGCCCGGCGGTCATCAAGGTGATGAGGACCCAGCCGGGCACGTCCCCGCGGTCCTCCTGGACGGCGCGAGCCGCACCGATCCACCAGCTCCGAAACCGGGTCATCCTCGAACCTCCTGGTTGCTCCCCCGCCCCCTGCGGACCGGGACATCGATGCGGGCCTCACGGCCCGACCTGCAGCACGACCAGGCTGGGGAAGACGGCGAACACGACGGTCACCGGGAGGATCAGGAACACGACCGGCACCATCATCGCCACCTCCTTCCTGCCCCCGGCCTCCATGAGCGCCCGCCGACCTGCCTCGCGCACGTCCTGCGCCTGGGCCCGCATGACATCGGCCAGCGGAGTTCCGCGCGTCACGGCGACCGCGATCCCCTCGGCGAACCGCGCGAGCGCCGGCAGGCCGGTCCGGGTGGCCAGATGGTCGAGCGCCCCGGTGAGCGGCTCACCGGCGCGCGCCTCCGCGAGCGTCCTGGCGAGCTCCGCGCCGAGTTCACCCCCGCTGGTCGCCGCGACCCGTTCGAGCGCACCCAGGGCGCCCTCCCCAGCGGCGACCGCGAGTGCCAGCAGCTCGGCGACGGCGGGCAGCTCGGCGAGCATCGTGGTCTCCCGCCGCTTCACCTGGTGGCCGAGCCACCAGTCCGGCACCAGCACACCGGTCACGGCGCACGCGCCGACGAGCACGAGCAGGACCGCCAACGAGCTCCCCCGCCACGCGAGCAGTGCGAGCGCCGCGGCCAGACCGACCGCCAACCCGGCAGCCAGCCCGACGACCTGGGTGACCCGGAACTGCTCGACGCCGTCGTGCCGACCGGCCCGCACCAGGCGGGCGCGGACCTGCTCGGTCGGTGACGAGAGCCGGGTGACGAGCCGCAGCGCATCGGCCATGAAGGGCGCGGCCAGCCGTTCGACAGCGGCCAACGGCCGGACCGTCGGCGGCGTCACGAGCAGCGCGGACGAGCGGCGCGCGGCCCGCAGGTACGGGGCGAGACGTTGGTCGAGGGTCGCGTGCCGGGCCCGCAGCCGCACCACGACGAGCCATACCCCGGTTCCGAGGGCCAGCCCGATGAGACCGCCGACCACTGCCGGGCTCATCGCAGCACCCGGGGATCCTCGGGCAGCCGCGCCACCCGCTGCATCAGCCAGTACGCGAGCACCGAGCTCCCGGCACCCACGAGCAGCACCGCCGTCCCGGTCGCCGTCCCGTAGGCCTGCGCCGCCTCGGGTCGCCCGACCAGGAGGGCGAGCACCAGCCACGGCGCCGCCACTGCCAGTCGCGCTCCGTTGACGGTCCAGCTCTGCCGGGCTTCGAGCTCACCGCGCACGCGCAGGTCGTCCCGAAGGAAGGACGACAGCGTGCGCAGCAGGCGGCCCAGGTCGGTGCCGCCGACGTCGCGCGTCATCCGCAGCGCCTCGACGATCCGGTCGGCCACCGGGTCCGCCAGCCGGTCCTTGAGCAGGTCGAGGCAGTCGCCGAACCGACCGCTGGCGCGGTAGTCCTCGGCGAACGCCCCGAAGGGTCCCCGCAGCTCGACCGGCCCCCGCTCGGCCAGCTGGGCCACCGCCTCCGGCAGCGACATCCCGGCCCTGATCGCCGAGGAGAGCTGGTCCACGACGTCGGGCCAGAGCAGTCGCCGGGCAGCGACCGCGCGTCGGGCCCGAGCCCGCACGGCCAGCCACGGCAGGAACCCCGCGAACACCGCTGCGCACCCGGCCAGCCCGACGGGCACCAGGGCGAGCAGCAGCAGCCCGGTGACGAGCCCGGTCCCGAGGCAGGTGACCAGGAGGCCCGCGGGGCCCACCCCGCGCACCCCGGCCTGGGCCAGCACGTCACCGGTCGCGAGCCGCCAGCGCGAGGGTGCGCGCGACGGACGTTCCTGCGCCGGCCAGAACGACCACCACACACAAGCCAGCCCGGCACCGAGCAGCAGGCCCAGCGAGACGCCCATCAGCCCACCGACCGGAGCAGGGCGGCGACGTCGACGCCGGCGCGGGCGAACCGGTCGAGGTGCGGCGGGAAGCCCTCGGCGCGCACCAGCTGCTGGCCCACCGTGACGAACAGCGGCGCCGTCTCGACGACCCCCTCCTCGGCGCGGCCCGGGACGGCGAGCACCTCGGCGATCCGACGCCGTCCGTCCGGTCCGGACTCGACGTGCACGACGAGGTCCACCGCCGAGGCCACGGTGGGGACCACGAACCGGTCGGACACGTTCTCGCCGGCCAGCAGCGGCAGCGTGCACAGCTTGACGAGGGCCTCCCGGGCGCTGTTGGCGTGGATGGTCGCCATCGCCGGGATCCCGGCGTTGAGGGCGATGAGCAGGTCGAGGGCCTCTGCCTCGCGGACCTCGCCGACGAGCAGCCGGTCCGGGCGCATCCGCAGCGCTTCCTTGACCAGCCGACGCAGCGGGATCTCGCCGGCTCCTTCGAGGTTGGGCTGACGGCACTGCAGGCCGACCCAGTCCCGTGCGGCGGGCCGCAGCTCGAAGACCTCCTCGCAACTGATGACGCGCTCACGCGCCGGCACAGCACCGCACAGGGCGTTGAGCGTCGTGGTCTTGCCCGCCTGGGTCGCCCCGGACACCAGCACGTTGAGCCCGACCCGTACGGCCGCCACGAGGAAGGCCGCCGCGTGCGGGGTGAGCGAGCCGAGGCGGACCAGGTCGTCGAGGGAGGTGGCCCGCACCACGTACTTGCGGATGTTGACCGCCCAGTGCCGTCTGGTGACGTCCGGGATGGCCACGTGCAGCCGTTCGCCGCCCGGCAACGAGGCGTCGACGAACGGGGTCGACAGGTCCAGCCGCCGCCCGGACAGCTTGAGCATCCGTTCGACCAGGTCACGCACCTGCTGCTCGGACAGCAGCGTCGTGGTGAGCTCGGGCTGGCCGTTGCGGGCGACGAACACCTGGGTCGGGGAGTTGATCCAGATCTCCTCGACGCCCGGGTCGTCGAGGTACGGCTGCAACGGGCCGAACCCGGCAACGGCGTCGAGCACGCTGCGCTGCACGGCGGCCGGGTCCACGAGCGGCGGCACGGAACCGAGCAGCGAGCGCTCGTCGTAGTCGCTGAGCACGTCCTCGACCAGGGCGAGCACCCCGGCCCGGTCGCGCAGCGGGTCCACCCCGCGCCTGCGGATGAGCTCCCGGACCTCTCGTTCGACCAGTGCGCCCTCGTCCACCCGGTTCCCCCGCCCCCAGCCCTGCGCGCGGCGGCCGACCCCCTGGCCACCGGCTGGCCGCGACCCTAGGGGGCGCTGCGGGACGACGTGCGGGCTTTCCACAGGCTCACCCGTTCGAGTGATCGGCGTGGCGGCCCTGGGTCCTGCCCCTGCCCTGCCGCGTCTGCCCTAACGTCAACCCATGACTTCACCGACCGGGCTCCAGCACGTCCTCACCCACGGCGACCAGCGCGCCGTCGTCACCCAGGTGGGCGCGAGCTTGCGCAGCTACACCGTCGCCGGCACACCCGTCGTGCTCGGCTACGGCGAGGACGAGCTGTTCCCCGCCTACGACGGCGCCGTCCTGGCCCCCTGGCCCAACCGCCTCACGGACGGCCAGTTCGAGGTCGACGGTGTCGAGTACCAGGTGCCGATCAACGAGGTGGACCGGCGCACCGCGCTGCACGGCCTCGTGTCCTACGCCCGGTTCGACGCGACGGCTTCGACTCCGTCGTCGGTCACCTTGGCGCACACCCTGGTGCCGACGCCGGGCTACCCCTGGGCCGTGCGGGTGCAGGTCACCTACTCCCTGGACGAGGCGGGCCTGCGGGTGCACACGCTCGCCAGCCACGACGGCCCGGGCGCGGCCCCGTTCGGCATCGGCTTCCACCCGTGGCTCGAGCCCGGACCCGGCGGCGTCGACGCGTGCACGCTCACCGTCGAGGCAGACCAGCACGTGCTCGTCGACGACCGGCTGCTGCCGGTGGGCACCGAGCCCACCGACCCGGCCCTCGTCGGGGCGGGAGTGCCGCTGGCCGGGGTGGCCCTCGACGACGCCTGGGACGCCGCCCGGCACGACGCCGAGGGCTGGACCACCGCCAGGCTGGTGCGCTCGGACGGGCGCACCACGGTGCTGCGCGGCGACCGCGCGGTCACGGCGTGGCAGGTGTGCACCGGGGACGGCATCCCGCGGATCGCCCGGGCGGCCGTCGCGGTGGAGCCGATGAGCTGTGTCGCCGACGCGTTCCGGACGGGCACGGACCTCGTGCACCTGACGGCGGGCGCGCCGCACGAGCTGGTGTGGACGCTGCAGCTGGTCTGAGCGGTCCGGCCGGGCGGCTCCGCGCCGCTCGGCCACCGGCCCTCAGGTGACGTGGGCCGGCGAGGGGGACGGCTCAGCCGTCGGCGGTCGACCCGGTGTAGGAGTTGTCCGCCGCGACCTCCGAGGTGAACTCCCAGTGCCAGCGCTCGTACGGGCCGGAGCCGCCGGGCCGGGCCCAGTCGGGGTTCGCGATGCCGTAGGTCGGGCCGTTGGCGTTGAGCCAGGTCCAGCGGGCGCCGGAGGTCTCGGAGGTGCAGAAGTCGACGGCGAGGCCCAGCCCGTGGTTGCTCTTGCCCGGGGTCGCGGCCAGACCACCCTTCTGCGCCTTGACCGCGCGCTGCTGGGCGAGGGTCCGGTACCCGGAGGACAGGCAGAGGTCGGCGCCGAACTGGGCGACGAACGCCTGGTTGAGCTGAGCGAGCGCGACGGCGTAGTCGGAGCGGGCCTGCGTGTGACCGTCCCACAGCGTGCACAGGTCGGAGGCGGGCAGCTGGCCGTTCTCCTCACGTCCCGTGGGGGTCAGCCCGGAGCAGCCCGGCAGCAGCGTGTCGCGGTCGAGGCTGCGCGATGCGGTGTCGGGGTTGCGGAGCACCACCGGGCCGGCAGCCGTGAGCGAGGCGGGCACCTGCCCCGAGGACGGCAGCGACACGAGGGCCGAGACGGTGGACGGCAGGGTCCCCGAGCTCGCGAGCTGGGTGAGGACACCGCCGTTGGCGAGCGCCTGCTGGCTCACGGGGACCACGACGGTGGCGGCGACCAGGGCCGACAGCACCCCGACGCGACCGACCGCGCGGACCCGCTTCTGGTGCGCCCCGAACGGGGCGGTCGTCGCGGCGGACGTGGAGTCCTGCCGTGCCTGGCGGCGCGTCACAGGCGCCGCAGCAGCACGGTGCGATCCCACGACGCTCCTTCCGACGACCTGTCCTGACCGCGCGTTGGACGCGCCTTCCCGCCTCAGATACACCCGCGGGGTAACGAAAGAGTAACGGCCCTCGGTCGGTGAACTCTACGCCCCGGCGCGCCGGGCTTCCCCTGAGCACTGTGTCTCTCGCCACACCCACACCATGGCCGGGTCATGTCCTGGGCAGCCTCGCGCCATGCGCCCGTGGGTCCGAGGCGGCCCCGTCGCACGCCGACGCGCCGCAGGACGAGCCGCCCACCGGGATCGCCCACGCACCTCGTGCGAGGCTGGCCCCATGGCTCACACGTCACCCACGACCGTCCTCGTGGTCGAGGACGAACCCGCGATCGCGCAGGCGATCGTGCACCGGCTCTCCGCAGAGGGCTGGCACGTCGAGGCCGCGCCCGACGGCCCGTCCGGGGTCGCGGCCGCCGCCCGGCTCGAGCCCGACGTCATCGTGCTCGACGTCATGCTGCCGGGCATCGACGGGCTCGAGGTCTGCCGGATCATCCAGGCCGAACGGCCGGTCCCGGTGCTCATGCTCACCGCACGCGACGACGAGACCGACATGCTCATCGGGCTCGGCGTCGGCGCCGACGACTACATGACCAAGCCGTTCTCGATGCGCGAGCTCGTCGCCCGCACCAAGGCGCTGCTGCGCCGCACCGAACGTGCCGCCAAGGCCGCCGAGCTGGCTGCCGCAGCCGCCCCCGAACCCGCTCTCACGGTGGGCGACGTGGTGATCGACCGCTCCCAGCGCCGCGTGCACCGCAACGGCGCCGAGGTGCACCTGACGCCGACGGAGTTCGACCTCCTCACCGCGCTCGCAGCCGTGCCGAGGACCGTGCTCACCCGCGAGCGCCTGCTCGAGCAGGTCTGGGACTGGGTCGACGCGAGCGGCACGCGGACCGTGGACTCGCACGTGAAGGCGCTGCGGCGCAAGCTCGGTCCGGACCTGATCCGCACCGTGCACGGCGTCGGCTACGCCTTCGAGCCGGCCGACCCGCCCACGTCATGACGTCACCGGCCGGCGCGCAGGCCCGGCACGTGCGGTCGGGGCTGCGACCGCCGCACCTGCCCGACGTGCGTCCGCTGGACGGGCTGCGGACCATCAAGATCAAGCTCGGTGTGCTGGTCGCCGCGACCGTGACGCTGGCCGCCGCGATCACCTGGTTCGGGCTGTCCCGGCACCTGGGGCCGACCCGCACGCTGCCGCTGGCGATCCTCGTCTCGCTCGTGCTCACCCAGCTGCTCGCCCGTGGCATGACGTCGCCGCTGCGCGAGATGACAGCGGCCGCCCAGGCGATGGCCTCGGGCGACTACACCCGCCGCGTGCACGCCAGCAGCCGGGACGAGGTCGGCCAGCTGGCCATCGCGTTCAACTCGATGGCGGCCGACCTGCAGGAGCAGGACCGGCTGCGCCGTGAGCTCATCGCGAACGTCTCGCACGAGCTGCGCACGCCCGTGGCGGCCCTGCAGGCCCAGCTGGAGAACATGGTCGACGGCGTCACGGAGCCGAGCACGCAGGCGCTCACCGTCGCCCTCACCCAGACCGAGCGCCTCACCGGTCTGGTGGCCTCCCTGCTCGACCTGTCCCGACTCGAGGCCGGCGCCTCGGCGCTCAACCTGGTCGACGTCCCGCTCGCCGAGCTGCTGGGCGACGCCGCCGCCCAGGCCCGGCTGGTCTCCGGGGACAAGGAGATCGAGATCGTCGTCGACGTCCAGCCCCCGGACCTCACGGTCCCCGCCGACGTCGACCGGCTGCACCAGGTCCTGACGAACCTCCTCGCGAACGCCTCCCGGCACTCCCCGCGGGGCGGCGAGATCCGGCTGGTCGCCGCCCGTGTCGGGTCGCAGGTCCGGATCGACGTGGTGGACCAGGGCCCCGGCATCGCCCCCGACCAGCGGGCGCTGGTGTTCGAGCGGTTCGTGCGCGGCAACTCACCCGCGGTGACCGGCCAGATCTCGACGGGCGGCACGGGTCTCGGCCTGGCGATCGTGCGCTGGGCCGTCACCCTGCACGGGGGCCGGATCGAGGTCGCCGACACCACGGAGGGCTGCACGATGCGGGTGACCCTGCCGGCCCGGCGCCCCGCACCCGAGGACGACCCGACCAACGCTTGAGCAGGTGCCGAACCCCCGGTTGCCGCCCCTTGACCTGCGACTCTGCAGGTGTGGCGGATTCGGGTGAGGATCGTGCGAATGGGCCGTCCACCACGGACCCAGGTCCCGTCATGGCCGTAGGGTTGCCCCGTAGCGACAGTGGTGGACGAGGCGGTCCCGGGACCGCACGGGAAGTGGGCGAACCGGCGTGACGTCGAAGGCTGGGTCCGAGCTCCGCGGCACCGATTTCGGTGCGAACGAGTGGTTGGTCGACGAGCTCTACGAGCAGTACCTCACCGACCGGTCCTCGGTGGACCCGGCGTGGTGGGACTTCTTCGAGGACTACCACCGCACGAAGCTGGCCGAGACCCCGGCCGAGGTCGCCGCGGCACCGCCCGCAGCCACGGCCTCGCCCGCAGCGACCGCCGTCGCCGCACCGACGGCCCCCGCAGCCCAGAACGGCCACGGTGTCCCCGCGCTGCCCGACGCCGACCTCGTCGTCACCGCCCAGCCTGCCACGGCCCCCTACGCCCAGGCGGCCCGCGCAGCGGCCGAGCACATCGCGCCCGACTCCGCCGCCGACGACGTGCAGCGGCTGCGCGGCCCGGCGGCCCGGGTGGTCACCAACATGGAGGCCTCGCTGCAGGTGCCGACGGCCACCTCGGTGCGCGCCGTCCCGGCCAAGCTGCTGGTCGACAACCGGATCGTCATCAACAACCACCTCACGCGCACCCGCGGCGGCAAGATCTCCTTCACCCACCTCATCGGGTTCGCCGTGGTCGAGGCGCTCGCCGAGATGCCGTCGATGAACTCCACCTACGTCGAGCAGGACGGCAAGCCGGCGGTGCTCGCACCGGCCCACGTCAACCTCGGCATCGCGATCGACCTGGCCAAGCCGGACGGCACCCGCCAGCTGCTCGTGCCGTCCATCAAGAAGGCCGACACCCTCACGTTCGCCCAGTTCTGGGCCGCGTACGAGGACGTCATCCGGCGGGCCCGGGCCGGCAAGCTCGAGGTCTCCGACTTCGCCGGGACGACGATCTCGCTCACCAACCCCGGCACCATCGGCACCACGCACTCGGTGCCGCGGCTGATGCCCGGCCAGGGCACCATCGTCGGCGTCGGCGCGATGGAGTACCCGGCGCAGTACGCCGGGACCAGCGAGGACCGCCTCAACGACATGGGCGTCTCCAAGGTGCTCACGCTCACCTCGACCTACGACCACCGGATCATCCAGGGCGCCCAGTCCGGTGACTTCCTGAGGATCGTCGGGGCCAAGCTGCTCGGCGCCGACGACTTCTACGACCGGGTGTTCGCCGCGCTGCGCGTCCCCTACGAGCCGGTCCGGTGGGTGCGCGACGCCCCGGCCGACCCCGACGCCGAGGCGATCAAGCCGGCCCGGCTGTTCGAGCTCATCCACTCCTACCGCTCGCGCGGGCACCTCATGGCGGACACCGACCCGCTCGCCTACCGCCAGCGCCGCCACCCCGACCTCGACGTGCAGAACCACGGCCTCACGCTGTGGGACCTGGACCGCACCTTCCCGACCGGCGGTTTCACCGGCAAGCCGCGTGCGACCCTGCGCGAGGTGCTCGGCCTGCTCCGGGACTCCTACTGCCGCACCGTCGGCGTGGAGTACATGCACATGCAGGACCCGCGCCAGCGCCGCTGGATGCAGGAGCGGCTCGAGTCCGGGTGGGCCCGCACGCCGCGCGAGGACCAGCTGCGCATCCTGCGCCGGCTCAACGCGGCCGAGGCGTTCGAGACGTTCCTGCAGACCAAGTACGTCGGGCAGAAGCGGTTCAGCCTCGAGGGCGGCGAGTCGCTCATCCCGCTGCTGGACGCGATCTTGTCCCGGGCGGCCGACGGCGGCCTGGACGAGGTGGCCATCGGGATGGCGCACCGCGGCCGGCTCAACGTGCTGGCCAACATCGCCGGCAAGTCCTACGCGCAGATCTTCTCCGAGTTCGAGGGCAACCAGGACCCGCGCTCCGTGCAGGGCTCGGGTGACGTGAAGTACCACCTGGGCACCGAGGGCGTGTTCACCGCCGAGTCCGGCGCCACCACGCAGGTCTACCTGGCGGCGAACCCGTCCCACCTCGAGGCCGTCGACCCGGTGCTCGAAGGGGTCGTCCGGGCCAAGCAGGACCGGATCGACCTGGGGGGCGACGGCTTCTCGGTGCTCCCGATCCTCATCCACGGCGACGCGGCCTTCGCCGGTCAGGGCGTGGTCTACGAGACGCTCAACCTGGCCCAGCTGCGCGGCTACCGCACCGGCGGCACGATCCACGTGATCGTCAACAACCAGGTCGGCTTCACCACCGGCACGTCCTCGTCGCGGTCCTCGCAGTACGCGACGGACGTGGCCAAGGGCCTGCAGATCCCGATCTTCCACGTGAACGGCGACGACCCCGAGGCCGTCGTGCGGGTGGCCGAGCTGGCGTTCGAGTACCGCGAGACGTTCGACCGCGACGTCATCGTCGACATGGTCTGCTACCGCCGCCGCGGCCACAACGAGGGCGACGACCCGTCGATGACGCAGCCGCTCATGTACAACCTCATCGAGGCCAAGCGATCGGTGCGCAAGCTGTACACCGAGTCGTTGGTCTCCCGCGGCGACATCACCGTCGAGGAGGCCGAGCACGCGCTGCGCGACTTCCAGTCCCAGCTCGAGCGGGTGTTCACCGAGACCCGTGAGCTCGGCTTCACGCCGCCGCCGCAGGTGCCCGAGACGGTGGCCGGTCTGGAGCGACCGGAGGCCCAGTACGAGGACGCCGGCGTCATGGTCGGCTGGCGCACGGCCGTCGACCCGAGCGTGCTCACCCGGATCGGGCAGGCGCACGTCAACCCGCCGGCCGGTTTCACGGTGCACCCCAAGCTGGCCGCGCTGCTGGCCAAGCGCGAGCAGATGAGCCGCGAGGGGCACATCGACTGGGCGTTCGGCGAGCTGCTCGCGTTCGGCTCGCTGCTGCTCGAGGGGACCCCGGTGCGACTGGCCGGGCAGGACTCGCGGCGCGGCACGTTCGTCTCCCGGCACGCGGTGTTCCACGACCGGGAGACCGGTGCCGAGTGGACCCCGCTGCTGTACCTGGCGGCCAACCAGGGCAAGTTCTGGGTGTACGACTCCTCGCTGTCGGAGTACGCGGCGCTCGGCTTCGAGTACGGCTACTCGGTGGAGCGGCCCGACGCCCTCGTGCTCTGGGAGGCCCAGTTCGGCGACTTCGTCGACGGCGCCCAGACCATCACCGACGAGTTCATCTCGGCGGCGGAGCAGAAGTGGCAGCAGCACTCCTCGCTCGTCATGCTGCTGCCGCACGGCTACGAGGGCCAGGGCCCGGACCACTCGTCGGCCCGGATCGAGCGGTTCCTGCAGCTCGCGGCCGAGGACAACCTGACGATCGCGCACCCGACGAACCCGGCGTCGTACTTCCACCTGCTGCGTGAGCAGGCATACCGGCGCCCGCGTCGCCCGCTCATCGTCTTCACCCCCAAGTCGATGCTGCGCCACAAGGCCGCGGTCTCGGCGGTCGACGACTTCACGTCGGGCACCTTCCGGCCCGTGATCGGCGACGAGTCGGTGGACCCGGCGAAGGTGACCCGGGTGCTCATGTGCGCCGGCAAGGTCTACTGGGACCTCGTGGCGCGGCGCGACTCGCTCGGCGACCAGAGCACGGCGATCCTGCGGCTCGAGCAGCTCTACCCGCTCGACCAGGCGGCGCTGCGCGAGGCGCTGGCACCCTTCGCCGGCACCGAGCTGCGCTGGGTGCAGGACGAGCCGCGCAACCAGGGCGCGTGGACCCACCTGTCCATGCACCTGCCGCAGCTCATCGACCACACGCTCACGGTCTCCTCGCGCCCGGAGTCGGCCTCGCCGGCCGCCGGGACAGCCAAGAAGCACCACGCCGAGCAGGAGGCGTTGCTCGCGGACGCATTCGCGCGATGATCAGGGGGTGAATCCCACCCCGCTGCGCATCGTCGTGCTCGGAGACGAGCTGGTCGGCGGGGTCGGCGACCCCAAGGCTCTCGGCTGGGTGGGCCGCGTCGTGGCCCGCACGATCGCGCCGCTGCCCCCCACGCTCATGACGCTCGCCGTCCCCGGTGAGACGAGCACCGAGCTCGGCGGGCGGTGGGACGGCGAGGCCTCCCGGCGGTTCGCCCCCGAGGCGGACAACCGGCTGGTCCTCGGAGTCGGGCGCGCGGACATCGGCGCCGGGCTGTCGCTCGCCCGCTCGCGCCTCAATCTCGCGAACGTGCTCGACGTGGCCGAGCAGCGCAACATCCCGGCGTTCGTCGTCGGCCCCCCGCCGGGGCGCCCCGAGGACGACGAACGGCTCGCCGAGCTGTCGGTCGCGCTCGGCGACGTCGCGAGCCGACGCCGGGTGCCCTACGTCGACACGTTCGCGCCGCTCGTGGGGCACGACCAGTGGCGGGCCGACATGGCCGCCGGGGACGGCTGGCTGCCTGGTCAGGCCGGCTACGGGCTGATGGCCTGGCTCGTGCTGCACACCGGGTGGCACGCCTGGCTCGGGCTGCCCTCGGACGCCGACTGACCCCGTCGCCGCGGCCGCCCCGAGTCCTGCGCCTCAGTGCAGGGTCTGGCGGACGGCCGTGAGCGCGGAGTCGAGCACGGTGCGGACGGTGTCGAGCGCCAGCTGCGGGACAGCCCCGTCGGCGTCGGCGCGGCGCAGGTCGGCGCGGATCTCGTCGGTGAACCGGCGCACCAGGGCCTCGGCCTCCACCCGGCGCACGTGCGAGGCGAGGCGCTCGTCGTCCTGCACCTGGGAGCGGCCCGGGCGGGCCGAGGCCCGCGCCTGCTGGGCGGCAGCGGCCAGGTCGGCGCGCAGCCCGCGCATCGACTCGCGCACGTCGTCACGCACCTGCTCGGCGCGGCCGCGGACGGTCTCGGCCAGGTCGGCCTCCAGGTCGGCCAGGTCGCCACGGCGGGCGTCCAGCTCGGCACGACCGGCCGCGGTGAGGCTGTAGGTGGTCTTGCGCCCGTCCTGCGACCGCACCACCAGCCCTTCCTCCTCCAGCCGGCCCAGGCGCGGGTAGATGGTGCCCGCACTGGGCCGGTAGGTGCCGCCGAACCGGTCGGACAACGCCTGGATCACCTCGTAGCCGTGCCGCGGTCCGGCCTCGAGCAGCGCGAGCAGGTACAGCCGCAGCTGCCCGTGGGCGAACACCGGTGTCATGCGCCTGCCCCGCGCAGCACGGTGACGTCCCCGGAGACCGTGGTCGCGGTGAGGTCGCAGCCGCCGTCGCCGGTGGTCTGGTCGACGGTGCGCGAGCCCGGCCCGCTCCCCTTGTGCTCGACCTGGTCGACGACGAGGCGCCCGGAGACCGACTGCGCGGTCACCCGCAGCCCGGCCTCCTGGGGCAGCCGCACGGTGACGTCGCCGGAGACGGTCGTGGCCGACAGCGAGGAGGTGGTCGAGGCGACGTCGAGGGTGAGCGCGCCCGAGACCGTGTTCGCGTGCACGGAGCTGAGCTCGCCCGAGGCCGCCAGGTCACCCGAGACGGAGTTGAGCGTGAGCGGGCCGCGGTGCCCGCGCACGACGACCTCACCGGACACGGTGCGGGCGACGAGCTGGCCGCGGGTGTCGTCGACGAGCAGCGCACCGGAGACGGTGCCCACCGAGGAGTCCTCCGCGACCCCGGCCAGCAGACCCTCGGCGCTCACGGTGCCGATCCGCACGGCGGCGGTGCGCGGGACCGCGATGTGCACGTCGGCACGGTCGTCCGAGCGGAACGTGCGCAGCCGGTCGAGGAACGACTCCCAGGCGCTGAGGGTGTCCTGGTAGCCGATGCGCAGCTCACCGTCGCGCAACGTCACCTCGAGCGGACGGCCGTGCACGTCGTGCACCTCGAGCCGCGCACCGGGCGCGTCGTGCGCGACGACGTCGACCCGCCCGCCGATCACCTGCACGCGCAGCGCGCGCACGGCCTCGACCTCGATCACCTGCGGGCCGGCGACGACCCAGGACTCGGTGGCCATGACTGCTCCTCGTATCGAGATATATCGCGTTGAGAGACACGATATATCTCGATACGCGACACCGCCAGTGCGCTAGACGAGGACACCCGCCGAGCGCAGCTCGACGGTGAGGTCGTGCGGGTTGGAGGAGGCCGTCATGGCCTCCTCGTAGGTGATGGTCCCGTCCCTCACCAGCGTGAACAGGTGCTGGTCGAACGTCTGCATCTTGTAGAAGCTGCCGTCCTTGATGAGATCGATGAGCGGCGGCGCGTCCATCGGGTCGAGGATCGCCTCGGCCGTGCGCCCCGTGTTCACCAGGACCTCCACCGCCGGGCACCGGCCCGCCCCGTCCGCCCGTCGCACCAGACGCTGGGAGACGATCCCGCGCAACGCCTGGGCGAGCTGGATGCGGATCTGCTTCTGCTCGTGCGGCGGGAAGAAGTCGACCACGCGGTTCACTGTCTCGGCCGCGTCGATCGTGTGCAGCGTCGAGAGCACGAGGTGCCCCGTCTCGGCCGCCGACAGCGCCGCCCGCACGGTCTCCAGGTCACGCATCTCCCCGACCATGATGACGTCCGGGTCCTGCCGCATCGCCGCGCGCAGCGCCACCCCGAAGTCGGCCGTGTCCTGCCGCACCTCACGCTGGGAGATGATCGCCTTCTTGTCCGAGTGCAGCACCTCGATCGGGTCCTCGATCGTCACGATGTTCACCTCGCGGACCGTGTTGACCAGGTCGACCATCGAGGCCATCGTCGTCGTCTTGCCCGACCCGGTCGGACCGGTCACCAGCACCAGACCACGCGGTTCGAGCGCCAGCTCGCTCACCACCTCCGGCAGCCCCAGCTCGGCCAGCGACCGGGCGCCCACCGACACCAGGCGGAACACCAGC
The DNA here is from genome assembly GCF_009829685.1 of Cellulomonas citrea. Lineage (GTDB taxonomy): Bacteria > Actinomycetota > Actinomycetes > Actinomycetales > Cellulomonadaceae > Cellulomonas > Cellulomonas citrea. The sequence goes on along the minus strand of NZ_VWSD01000055.1, from coordinate 1,848 downwards.
CCGAAGGAACCGCGCGCCTGGAAGGCGTTGACCCGGAACCGGCCCACCCCCGGCAACGAGTAGGCGAAGTCGGCCTCACGGCTGCGCCGGAACGCCTCGATCAGCTCGTTCGGGACGACCTCTTCGAGCATCCGCTCGGTGTCGACCGGACGCAGCTCGGGCGCCTGCAGCCGGCGCAGCCGCCCGTCGACGCGCACCCGGGGCACCGAGCCGACCTTGCAGTGCAGGTCCGAGCCACCCGAGCTCACGAGGGCATGCAGCAGCGGGACGACGGACTGCGAGGCGGCAGCGTTCACGCCCTGCTCATCGACCGGACCTCGGACTCACTTGAGCCGTCCACCCCTGGATGCAGCAGGGGCCCGGCTCGCGGTGCGAGCGGGCCCCTGCGTGGCGCGTCTCAGGCGTTGGGACGCTTGCCGTGGTTCGCGGCGTTGCCCTTGCGGGAACGGCGCTTGCGGCCTCGCTGGCTCATGGGTGTCTCCTCGGATCGGGCAGTGCTGGACGCGCCGGACACCTGGGCCCGGCACGGACCGCCGACCATCGTCCCACACGCACCCGCCCCCGACCGACGCCGGGCGCCCGGTCAGTCCGTGGGCAGCGACGTGCGCAGCACCGTGATCTGCTGCTGGATGCGCAGCACGAGCGTCTGCGGGGCCTCCTGGGAGCAGCACCGGCGCAGCACCTGCTTGATCATCGCCTCCACGTCGTGCTCGGCGTGGCAGCCCTCGCAGCTGGCCAGGTGGGCGCGCACCTGCTCGGCCTCGGCCGTGCCGAGCTCGGCGTCCAGGTACTCCCACAGGTGGGCCAGGGCCTCGTCGCACTCGCGACCGCAGGCGTCATCGACGTCCGACATCACTTCGCCTCCGGACGGCTCGCCACCAGGCCACGCTCGGCGGCGTAGTCACGCAGCAGCTCACGCAGCTGGGCCCGCCCCCGGTGCAACCTCGACATCACGGTCCCGATCGGGGTGCCCATGATCTCCGCGATCTCCTTGTACGCGAACCCCTCGACATCGGCCAGGTACACGGCCATCCGGAAGTCCTCCGGGATCGAGGCGAGCGCCTGCTTGACGTCCGAGTCCGGCAGCCGGTCGAGCGCCTCGGCCTCGGCCGACCGCAGACCGGTCGACGTGTGCGACTCGGCCCGCGCGAGCTGCCAGTCCTCCACGTCCTCGGCCGCCGACTGCAACGGCTCGCGCTGCTTCTTGCGGTAGGAGTTGATGTACGTGTTCGTCAGGATCCGGTACAGCCAGGCCTTGAGGTTGGTCCCCGGGCGGTACTGGTGGAAGGCCGCGAAGGCCTTCGCGAACGTCTCCTGGACCAGGTCCTCGGCGTCGCTGGGGTTGCGCGTCATCCGCAGGGCAGCGCCGTACAGCTGGTCCACGTAGACCAGCGCCTCGGTCTCGAACCGCTCCGCGCGTGTGCGGCCGTCCTCGTCAGGCGCGCGGTGGGTGTCCTCAGTCATTGGCCACGAGCCTAGTGGGCCCCCGGCCACGGCAGCGATCGGAGGCGCCTCAGCGACTGCACAGGTCATGTGCGCAGCAACGTCGCGACGCCCGCGCCGCATTCCCGCGCCCGGAGCACTACCGTGGAGAACGCACCCCGTGAGGAGGAACCCGTGCTGCTGCGTCGCATCGCCCGTCCCCTGTTCGCCAGCTGGTTCGTCGCCGAAGGCCTGGACGCCGCGCTGCACCCCGCACCGCACGCCCAGGTCGCCCGCGAAGGGCTCGCCGCGCTGCTGTCCCGGCTGCCCGACCACACGCAGGTGCCCCCCGCGCTCACCGGGCTCAGCGACACCCAGCTCACGCTCGCCGTCCGCGCCCACGGCGTCGCGACGGCCGCCGCCGGG
>NZ_VWSD01000054.1 GCF_009829685.1 Cellulomonas citrea | reverse complement strand
CGGCCGTGCGGGCCACCCCGACGACCTGCGCGCCGAGCGCACCGAGCACGGGCGCCAGGTGCGTGCCGATCGACCCGAACCCCCAGATCTGCACGCGCGCGCCCAGCAGGGTCCGCAGCCGCCCGGCCGGGTGCAGCTCCTGCAGGCCGCCGAGCTCGGACGCCCACCGGTGCTCACGCTGCGCGCGCACGAGGTCGGGCACCTGACGGACGCAGGCGAGCAGCAGGGCGAGGGCGTGCTCGGTGACGGTTGCGTCGTGCAGCCCCACACCGCTCGTGATCTGCACCTGTGGGCCGAACCCGGCTTCCACCGTCCGGTCGGTGCCGGCCGCCAGGTCGGCGACCCAACGCAGCCTCGGCAGCGTCGTCGCCTGCGCGAGGGTGGCGTCCGAGGTACCCCACACCACCATCGCCTCGGCGTCGAGCGCCTCCTCGGGGAGCGCGGCGGCGACGTCGTAGGTCACGGCACGCCACGCAGGCGGCAAAGTCGGGTGCAAAACCATGGAGTTGGGCAGCATGATCTGGGGCACGTGTCGATACGATGCCACCGTGAACCAGACCGGTAACGCACCTGCCGCCGACCGCCAGGGCCCGATCTCCGTGATGATCGTCGACGACCACGAGGTCGTGCGTCGCGGCATCGCCGAGGTCGTGGAGCGGACCGACGGGATGACCGTCGTCGCCGAGGCCGGTTCGGTGGCCGACGGGATCCGTCGGGCCGCCCTCGTCCGGCCGCGGGTCATGCTCGTGGACCTGCAGCTGCCCGACGGCACCGGCATCGACCTCATGCGGGCCGTGCACGAGACGCTCCCGCAGGCGCGCGCCATCGTCCTGACCTCCTTCGACGACGACGACGCGCTGGCTGCAGCGCTCGACGCCGGGGCGGCCGCCTACCTGCTCAAGAGCGTGCGGGGCGCCGAGATCACCGATGTCATCCGGGCGGTGGCCGCGGGCCGCACGCTGCTCGACGACCGCACCGTCACCCGCCGTCGTGCCGGGCACGAGGACCCCACGGAGAACCTCACACCGAGCGAGCTCAAGGTGCTCGACCTCATCGGCGAGGGGCTGTCCAACCGCGAGATCGCCGAGCGGCTGGGCGTGGCGGAGAAGACGGTGAAGAACCACATCACGTCGCTGCTGTCGAAGATGGGGCTGCAGCGCCGGACCCAGGTCGCCGCGTGGGTGGCCGCGCGCAAGCACGCCGGCTGGCGGGCCGAGCCTGGGCACTGAGCCGGCGACACTACTGAGCCGGCGACACCGAGCCGGCCACGCTTGGCAGGGCCTCGCCCCGAGGCCCTGCGAGCCGTCATCTGCACGCCCCGAGCCGTCGTCCTGCGGGGTGGGAGCCGTCCCCGTCTGCCGCCTGCGAGGCCTTGCCCCGCAGCACGCGAGGCTCAGGCGAGCGGTGCCTGCCAGCTGAGCAGCGCGCCGCGCCCGTCGGGGGCCACACCGAGGGAGAACGTGCCCCCGTTCTGACGCGCCCGTGAGGCCAGGTTCCCGGTCCCGGAGTGCCGTGCCCGGTGCTCGGGCAGGCCGCGGCCGTCGTCCTGGACCTCCACGAGGACCGTGCCGGTCGCCCCCACCCCGGTGACCGACACCCGGACGATCACCGACGATGCGTGGGCGTGCCGTGCGGCGTTCGCCAGCCCCTCCCGGACCACGGCGACGACGTCGTCGGACAGCGGGGGAGCCACCCGGTCGTCCATCACGTCCTCGGCGAGCACGAGGCCCTCGCCGGCGCCGTCCTCGCCGATCGACTGACCGTCCAGCGAGAGCACGAGCGACGGGGCGAAACCCAGACCGGTGCGCGCGAGCGAGGCCTCCCGGCGCAGCCGTTCGACCATCGACGTCGCGGCGTCCGGGTCGCGCAGCGCATGCACGATCTGCCGGATCTCGCGGACCGAGCCGTCGACGTTGTCGAGGGCCTCCTCGAGGATCTCGGTGAGCTCGTGCGGGTCGACCCCGCGGGCGGCGCGTCGGCGCACCGTCTCCAGCTGCATGCCGGTGGCGAACAGCTGCTGGATCGCCAGGTCGTGCAGGTCACGGGCGATGCGCTCACGTTCGTCGAGCAGGGCCGCCACGTCCTGGGCGTGCCGCGCCTCGGCCAGCACGAAGGCCAGCGCGGCCTGTGCCGCGAACGACTCGGCGGTCACGAGGTCCGCCTCGGTGAACGGCTGGGCGCCGATCCGGCGCATCAGGATGAGCACCCCGACGCCGCGCCCGGCGGTCTGCATCGGGGCGTACATCGCCGGGCCGAAGGCGCGCATGGCCTCCACCCGCACCGTCCGGCTGGCCGACAACGACGGCGTGAGCAGACCGCGACCCTCGCTCATCACGGCGGCCGTGCGGCCGTCCTTGGGCATGACCTGCCCCAGCAGCCGGTCGGCGTCGTAGCCGTCGGCCAGCTCGACGAGGAGCGCGTCGTTGAGGCCGGGCAGCACGAGCGCGGCCGTGTCGGCGCCGGCGACCTCACGGGCCATCCGCACGATCTGCTCGAGGGCCTCCTCCTCGTCGGCGCCCTCGAGCAGCATCGTGGTGATGTCCTGACCGGCGTGCAGCCAGCGTTCGCGCCGCTCGGCGCTGGCGTAGAGCTGGGCGTTGTTGACCGCGACCGCAGCCGTCGCGGCCAGCCGCAGCACCCGCTCCTCGTCCTGCGGGGTGAAGCCGCCGGGCTTGTCGGCGAGGTAGATCTGGCCGAACACCCGCTCGCCGACCCGCACGCTGGCGCCGAGGAACGCGCCCATCGGCGGGTGGTTCGCGGGCCAGCCGCGGAACGCCGGGTGGGCGGTGAGGTCGTCGAGCCGGATCGCACCGTCGATCGGGATCTGGCCGAGCACCCCCAGCGCGTGCGGGGAGGCGCCGATGAGGTGGGCGAGGGCGGCACCGATCCCGGTGTGCACGAACGTGGTGGACGCACCACGGTCGTCGAGCACGTTGATCGCTGCGTAGCGGGCCCCGCTGATGGTGGCGGCGGCCTGCACGAGCCGGTCGAGGACGGCGGCGAGGTCCAGCTCACCGGCGATCGCCAGGATCGCGTCCATGAGCTCGTCGAGCCCGTCGTCGTTCACCGCAGCTCGACCCGACGGGTCCTCGCTCACTCGGCCTCCTCGCCGTCGGTCCGCTCCTGGTGGGCAGCCGCAGCGTAGCCGGGCACCCGGGCGAGCAGCTCGTCGTGGGTGCCGCGCGCCGCGACCCGGCCGTCCTCGATCCACAGCACCTCGTCGGCCGCCGCGAGCGGGGCCAGACGGTGGGTGACCACGAGCACGCCGCGGCCCTCGTGGTCGCGCAGCAGATCGGCGACCAGGCGGTCCGCCGAAGCGGGGTCGAGGTGCTCACCGGGCTCGTCGAGCAGCAGCAGCGGGGAGTCGGCCAGCAGCGCGCGGGCCAGCAGCAGCCGGCGCCGTTCGCCGCCCGAGACCGTCCGTGCGTCGGGTCCGAGGAGCGTGTCGAGGCCGTCGGGCAGCTGGGCGACCCAGTCGCCGAGCCCCACCCGCGCCAGGGCCAGGTGGGCCTGCTCGGGTGTGACGTCGCCGCGGGCCACCCGCAGGTTCTCCAGCACGGTGGTGCCGAACACGTGGGCGTCCTCGGTCGTCGCCACGACGGTGCGCACGACGTCCGGCCTGGGCAGGTCCGACATCGGCACCCCGGCGAGCAGCACCTGGCCGTCCTTGGGGGGCAGCAGCCCGGCGAGCGTGAGCAGCAGCGTGGTCTTGCCGACACCCGACGGCCCGACCACGGCGAGCGAGCGCCCGACGGTGAGCTCGAGGTCGACCTCGGTGAGCACCGCGGGGCCGTCCGACCAGCCGCAGGCCAGCGACTGTGCGACCAGGGGCCGGGGGAGCGGCACGTGCGAGACGGGCGCGGACGGTGCCTGCTCGTCGACGACGACCGCACCCGTGTCAGGGGTGCCCGTGCTGTCCAGCAGGGCGAGGATGCGGGCCGCGGCGGCACGTGAGCGCTGCACCTGGACGGCGGCCATCGGGAGCACCGACGTGGCCTCGAACGCGGCCAGCGGGGTGAGCACGACGACGGCCAGCTCGACGGGCGCCAGCAACCCCGAGCGCACCGCGGGGATGCCGGTGACGAGGGCGACGAGCACCGCCACCCCCTGGGCGAGGACCCCGAGCCCGGCGGCGAGCGCGGTCGGGCGTGCCCCGGCGTCGACGGCGGCGGCGATCCGGGCGTCCTGGCGGGCGAGCCCGGCGAGCTCGGCGTCGGTACGACCGGCGACGGCGAGCGGTCCGGCGTCGTCGAGGATCCCCAGCGCGGTCGCGGTCATCCGCGCCCGCGCGTCGGACGCGCGGCTCTCGGCCGTGCGCACCCCGCGCGAGGTGAGCGCGGGAGCCACGACACCGGCCACGACGAGGCACAGCGCGAGCGCCAGGCCCGCAGGCGGCCAGAACAGCCCCATCGCGATGCTGGTGCCGATGCCGAGCGCCAGCGCGACCCCGGCCGGCACCAGACCCCGCACGACGAGGTCGCCGACGGCGTCGACGTCGGCCCCGACACGGGCCAGCAGGTCACCGCGACGCACGCGCAGCACCGCCTCTGCCTTCCCGTCGGCCAGCCGGGCGTACACCGTGGTGCGCAGCGTGGTCATCCCGCGCAGCGCGAGGTCGTGCGAGATCAGCCGCTCGACGTAGCGCAGCACGCCACGGGAGATGCCGAACGTCCGCACCGCGACGGCAGCGACGGACAAGGTCATCACGGGCGGCATCTGCGAGGCCCGGGCGATCAGCCAGGCGGACACGGCGGCCAGGGCGATCGCGCTGCCGAGGGCCAGGGTGCCCACCGTGATGGACGCCGCGACCTGGCGGCGGCTCACCCCCAGCAGCCGCAGCGCGCGGCGCAGCGTGCCGTGCGGCACCTGGGCGACCTGGACGCCCTCCTCGGCCTGCCGGCCGGCGGCGATCGTGCTCAGGGCGCTCATACCAGCCTCGCAGCGTCGTCGTCCGTGGACGCCCGTGCGACGACGTCGGGGGAGTCGGCCGGCGCCTCGTCGTCCGCACCGGCACGCACCTGGACGACGACGTCCGCCGTCCGCACGAGCGAGGCGCGGTGCGCGACCAGCAGGACGGCGCTGCCGGCCTCGCGCAGGGCGCCGACGGTGTCGAGCACCACCTGCTCGCCGGAGGCGTCCAGGTGCGCGGTGGGCTCGTCGAGCACCACCAGCGGGGCCGGGGTCAGCAGCGCCCGGGTGAGGGCCACGCGCTGGCGCTGCCCGACGGACAGCCCGGTGCCTCCGGTGCCGAGCGCGGTCTGCCAGCCGTCGGGCAGACCCGCGACGACCTGGTCGAGCCCGGTGAGCGCGGCCGCCCGGTCGCGGGCCACGGGGTCGACGTCGCCGACCAGCTCGTGGACGGTGCCCGGTTCGAGGAAGGGGCGCTGGGGGAGCCAGGAGACCTGGTCCCAGTAGCTGCGCGGGTCGATCTCGCGCAGGTCGACCGGTGTGCCGTGCTCGGGTACGACGGTGACGGCGCCGGCGTCGGGTCCGAGCAGACCGAGCACCACGTCGACCGCGGTGCTCTTGCCGATCCCCGACCGGCCGACGAGGGCGGTGACCGTCCCGGGGGCCAGCTCCAGGTCGAGTCCCTGCGGCGTCCAGCCGCCGGACGACCGCACGCCGACCCCGTCGAGCCGGACCCTGGCCCGGCGCAGGTCCGGGCAGGGGGTCTGGCCGCGGGGCGGCACCGGGGTCTCCAGGATCGTGAAGGCGGCCTCGGCCGCGGCGACCCCGTCGGTGGAGGCGTGGTACTGGGTGCCGACCGCGCGCAGCGGGTTGAAGACCTCGGGGGCGAGCACGAGCACGGTGAGAGCGGTCACCAGGTCCACGTCGCCGTAGACCAGGCGGAAGCCGATGGTCACGGCCACCAGGGCGACCGAGATCGTGGTGAGCAGCTCGAGCACCATGCCGGAGAGGAAGGCGATGCGCAGCGTGCCCATGGTGGCGCGCCGGTGGGCGTCGCCGAGCTCCTGGACGCGCCGGACCGGTCCGGCCTGCCGTCCGAGGGCCCGCAGCGTCGGCAGCCCGGCGATGAGGTCGAGCACCTGCGACCCCAGTCGCTCCATCGCGGCCAGGCCCTTCTCGGAGCGGCCTTGGGTGAGCTTGCCGACCAGGATCATGAAGATCGGCACGAGCGGGATCGTCACGGTGATGATGACGGCCGAGAGCCAGTCGAACGAGAGCACGACGAGCAGCGTCGCCGGCGTCAGCGTGGCCGCCAGCACGAGCTGCGGCAGGTAGTTGACGAAGTACGGCTGCAGCGCGTCCAGCCCGCGGGTCGCCAGGGTGACGAGCGCCGGGCCCTCACCGCCGGCGAGCCAGCGGGGGCCGAGCCGGGTGCCGTGCTCGACGACCTGCTCGCGCAGCTCGTTGACGGCCGCGGTCGCGGCGCGGTGCGCGAAGCGCTCCTGCACCGTCGTCACGAGGAAACGTGCGGCGACGACGACCACCAGCCAGGTGATCGCCGTCGCCGCACCGTTCAGGTCGAGCCCGTCGTGGACCGCACCGCCGAGGGTGCGCCCCAGGAGGAGCGCCTGGGTGACGACGAGGCCGGCCGTGACCAGCCCCGTCGTCACCGTCAGGACGAGATACCCCCGCGCAGCTCGCGCATACGTCAGGAGCTTGGGGTCCAGCGGCTTCATGCCGTCAGGCCCCGGTCGGACGTGCGGTCACTTGGCGTTCGCGTTGGCGAACGTGACGTCGGTGACCGGCGGGATGTTGGAGACCGACAGGCGCTTGCGGAAGACCCAGTACGTCCATGCCTGGTATGCAAGCACGATCGGCACGAAGATCACCGCGACCCACGTCATCATCGTCAGCGTGTACGGGCTGGACGAGGCGTTGGTGATCGTGAGCGACGCGGCCGGGTTGACCGTCGACGGGATGACGTTCGGGTAGAGCGTCGTGAAGATCAGCGCGACGACACCCACGATGAGCAGCACCGACGCGGTGAACGCCTTGCTCGTGGCCCGTGCCCGGGCGAAGACCCAGATGCCGACCAGCAGCACCGCGGCCACCGCGACGATGGCCAGGGTCAGGAAGCCCTTGTCGGAGAAGGCGAACTGGAGCCACAGGGCCCAGACCGCACCGCCGGCGAGCAGGACCGGGGCCAGCTTGGCGGCCAGGTCACCGGCCCGCTTCTGCAGGTCACCCGTGGTCTTGAGGGCCAGGAACAGCGCACCGTGGACCAGGAAGATGAGCGCGACGGCGACACCGGTGAGCAGCGCGAAGCCGTTGCCGGCCAGCAGCAGGTCGAAGAAGTTGCCGACGTACTGGATGGTCTGGCGGGTGACCTCGCCATCCACGTTGCTCACGGTCTGGGTGACGAAGTCGAGCTTCATGCCGGCGACCAGGTTGCCGAACGCCGCGCCCCACAGGATCGCCGGGAGCCACGAGCCCAGCACCAGGCCCCAGTAGTAGGCCTTCTGCCACCCGGGGTTGTTGATCTTGCCGCGCCACTCGAAGGCGACGATGCGTGCGATGAGGGCCAGCAGGATGAGGAAGAGCACCAGGTAGGCGCCGGAGAACAGCGTGGCGTACCACTCGGGGAACGCCGCGAACGTGGCGCCACCGGCGGTGAGGACCCACACCTCGTTGCCGTCCCAGTGCGGGCCGACGGTGTTGATCATGACGCGCCGCTCCTTCTCGTCCTTTGCGAGGAAGGGCAGGAGCATGCCGACGCCGAAGTCGAAGCCCTCGAGGACCAGGTACCCGGTCCACAGGACAGCGATGAGGACGAACCAGAGGATCTGCAGGAACGAAGGATCTGTCGTCATTGTCGTTTCTCCGTCAGTACGCGAAGGACAGCGGACGGTCGGCGTCCTGCGTCTGGTTGGCGGGGTTGTCGGGGCTCGGGTCGACCGGGTCGTCCTCGACGCCGCCGATGGTGTAGCGGTGCATGAGCTTGAACCAGGCGACGGCCAGCACTGCGTAGACGAGCGTGAACAGGATCATCGAGGTCAGCACCTGCCAGGCCGGCACCGACGTCGACAGGCCGCGCTGGGTGAGCAGCCAGACGTTGTCCACCCCGGTCGGGTTCGGCGCGACGATCCACGGCTGACGGCCCATCTCGGTGAAGATCCAGCCGAAGCTCGAGGCCAGGAAGATGGTCGGCATCGACCACTTCGCGAGCACCGACAGCCACCCGCTGTCGGTGACCTTGCCCTTGCGGGTGACCACCAGCGCGATGAGCGCCAGTGCTGCGGCGAACACCGCCATCCCGATCATGAGACGGAAGCTCCAGAACGTGACGGCCAGGTTCGGGACGTAGTTGACGCCCTCGCCGTACTTCTGGCTGAACTCCTCCTGCAGCGTGTTGACGCCCTTGAGCGGTGCGCTGAAGTCGTTCTTGGCCAGGAAGGACGTGAGGCCCGGGATCTCGAGGAACCGGGTCACCGATGCCGGGTCGTTGTTCGGGTTGCCGATCGCCAGCAGGGTCATCGGGGCGCCGTTGGGGGCGTCGTTGATGAGCGCCTCGGCGGCAGCCATCTTCATCGGCTGCTGCTGGAACATGAGCTTGCCCTGGAAGTCACCGGTCAGGATGATCGCGACACCGGCCGCGATCATGACCCAGGACCCGAAGACCAGGCCCGGGCGGTAGACGTCGCGAGCCTTGTCGGCCTGCCCGGCCTTGACGAGCTTGACCATCCACCAGGCGCAGATCGCCGCGACGAGCGTGCCCGCGGTGAGCAGACCGGCGGAGATGGTGTGCGGGAAGGCGGCCAGCACGGTCGGGTTGGTGACGACGGCGCCGAGGTCCTTCATCTCCGCGCGGCCCGTGGCCTCGTTGAACGTCGCGCCGACCGGGTGCTGCATCCAGGAGTTGGCCGCCAGGATGAAGAACGCGGACAGGTTCGAGGCGAGCGCCACGGCCCAGATCGACGTGAGGTGGATCTTCTTCGGCAGGCGGTCCCAGCCGAAGATCCACAGTCCGAGGAAGGTCGACTCGACGAAGAACGCGATGAGCGCCTCCATGGCCAGCGGGGCACCGAAGATGTCCCCGACGAACCGCGAGTACTCCGACCAGTTCATCCCGAACTGGAACTCCTGCACGATCCCGGTGGCGATCCCGATCGCGAAGTTGATCAGCAGGAGCTTGCCGAAGAACTTGGTGAGCTTGAGCCAACGGGTGTTGCCGGTCTTGTACCAGACCGTTTGCATCGTGGCGACGAGCAGGGACATCCCGATCGTCAGCGGCACGAAGATGAAGTGGTAGACGGTTGTGATACCGAACTGCCAGCGGGCCAGGGTCAGGGCGTCCACGCGGTTCTCCGTGGTCTACGAGGCGTTGAGTTGAACTGGGTGGCCCAGGCAGGGCCCGCTCCTGCCAGGGGCAGGGCGACGGAGCCCTGGATGTGCCAGGACGAAACCTAGGACCGAAGCCCGGGGGGGAGGGGGACCTTGGTCCCTAAATCTGACGCGACGTCGCATCCCCACAGGTAGTCGCGTCGTGCGATCGACCAGGTCGGGCCACGAAAAGCCGCAGGGGGCGCGCCGGGGCGCCGCGCTCGTGGGCCGGGAGGCCGTGTGCGATACTCGGGACCGGCTCCGGTCGTCCACACCGACCGGTACCGCGGGTCAGCAGGTGTCGCACGTCGAGTGCGCCAGCCGCCGCCCGCACCGGGACGCCCGTCAGCGTGCGCCTGGTGCGAACGGCAGGCGTGGCGCCGATGTGGCAGGTGCCGCCGACCCCCGCCCGACGACTTCCGTCGCCACGCGCAACCGCGCTGGCGCCGACCGACCGCACGACGACTACGCGCAGTGTGGGCCGTGGGCCCGTGCACAGGAGCAGCCCACGTGGCCACCGAGAACACCCCCGACGAGGCCGTTGCCGCCGATCAGGCCGAGCCGGTCAAGAAGCGCCCCGCCCGACGCCGCGTCACCCGCACCCCCGTCTCCGCTGAGGTGGGCGAGCCGGCTGCGGTGGTCGCCGAGCCGGTGACGCAGGTCGCCCCGGTCGCCGAGCCGGCGCCGAAGGTCCCGGTGGCGCAGACCCTGAGCGAGGCGGCGACGGATGTCTCCACCGAGCTGACGGCTGCGCCGCGCGCCCGACGCAGCCGTCGCGTGACCCGCACCGTGGTGCTGCCGGTCGAGCCGGAGGTCCTCGACGAGGCGCCGGTGGTCGAGGTCGCCGCGCCCGCTGCCGAGGAGGCCGACCCCGACGAGACCGTGGCCGAGGAGACCGTGGCAGACGAGCCCGGCGCCCAGCCGCAGGCCGCCGACCAGAGCGCGGCCCCGGTGGCAGCGGCCCCGGACGCCCCGGCGCTCGACGTGCTCGCCGAGCTCAGCGGCCTGCGGGCGGCGGCACCGGCGCCCGCCCCGGTGGCTGCCCGGCTCGCTGCGACCGCGCTGCTCTTCCAGCCGCCGGAGCCGACCAGCCGGACCCGGCGTCGTCGTGCGCAGGCCGCGGCCGGTTCGCCGCAGGAGGTCTCGCAGGGGTCCCATGTCGTGCCGACCTCCGCGCAGGAGCCTGCGGCGCGTGACCTGGCGGACTCCGCGGTCGCACCGTCCGACGAGGACGTCGTCGCCGAGGACGTCGAGGTGCTCGAGGCCGCGGCCTCCGGGCGCGCCCCGCAGTCGACCTCGGGCCGCGGTGGACGTTCGGGTGGACGCCGCCGGGGCCGGTCGAAGGCCGCCGAGGCTGTTGCCGAGCTCGTCGGCGAACAGGTCGAGGCCCTGGAGCCGTCGGACGAGGTCGAGGAGCCGGAGGACGCCGACACCGAGGCTGCGACCTCGGACGAGGGCACCGGTGAGGGCGGACGTCGTCGGCGCCGTCGCGGCGGCCGTGGACGTCGGGCCCGTTCGGAGCAGACCGTCGCAGGTGGCGAGGACGACGAGGACGAGTCGGGCGCCGACACGCTCGCCGAGCCCAGTGGCGACGAGGACGAGCAGGCGGGCGAGCAGTCCGGCAGCGGTCGGCGTCGTCGTCGGCGCCGTCGTGGTGGCCGCGGCGAGGGCGACGGGGAGTCGACGCGCTCGGACGAGGTCACCGCGCTGCGCGGCTCGACCCGGCTCGAGGCCAAGCGGCAGCGTCGGCGGGACGGCCGCGACGCCGGTCGCCGTCGCCAGACGATCACCGAGGCCGAGTTCCTGGCCCGCCGCGAGTCGGTGGACCGGGTCATGGTGGTGCGTGAGCGGGCCGGTCGCACGCAGATCGCGGTGCTGGAGGACGGGGTGCTCGTCGAGCACTACGTCTCCAACCAGGCCGCGGCCTCGATGGTCGGCAACGTCTACCTCGGCCGGGTGCAGAACGTGCTGCCGAGCATGGAGGCGGCCTTCGTCGACGTCGGCAAGGGCCGCAACGCGGTGCTCTACGCCGGTGAGGTCAACTGGGACGCGGCCGGACTGGACGGTCAGCCGCGGCGGATCGAGCAGGCGCTCAAGTCCGGCGACCAGGTGCTCGTCCAGGTGACCAAGGACCCGATCGGGCACAAGGGCGCCCGGCTCACGTCGCAGGTCACGCTCGCGGGCCGCTACCTCGTCCTGGTGCCCGGTGGCGGCATGACGGGGATCAGCCACAAGCTGCCCGACGTCGAGCGCAACCGGCTGAAGAAGATCCTGCGCGCGATCGTGCCCGAGGCGGCCGGTGTCATCGTGCGCACCGCGGCCGAGGGGGCGTCGGAGGAGGAGCTCGCGGCCGACATCGAACGGCTGCAGGCGCAGTGGGACGCGATCAGCGCCAAGGCGAAGTCCGCCTCGGCGCCCGCCCTGCTCCAGGGTGAGCCGGACATGGCGATCCGGGTCGTCCGGGACATCTTCAACGACGACTTCTCCGCGCTCGTCGTCGCCGGCCAGGAGTCCTGGTCGACGATCTCGGCGTACATCGGGGAGCTGGCGCCCGACCTCGCGGCCAAGGTGACCCGGTGGACCGGTGAGCACGACGTGTTCGCCAGCTACCGGGTCGACGAGCAGCTGGCCAAGGGCATGGACCGCAAGGTCTGGCTGCCGTCGGGCGGGTCGCTCGTGATCGACCGGACCGAGGCGATGACCGTCGTCGACGTCAACACCGGCAAGTTCACCGGCTCGGGCGGCACGCTCGAGGAGACGGTGACGCGCAACAACCTCGAGGCGGCCGAGGAGATCGTGCGGCAGCTGAGGCTGCGCGACATCGGCGGCATGATCGTCATCGACTTCATCGACATGGTGCTGGCCTCGAACCGGGACCTCGTGCTGCGTCGTCTCGTCGAGTGCCTGGGCCGGGACCGGACCAAGCACCAGGTGGCCGAGGTCACCACGCTCGGTCTTGTGCAGATGACCCGCAAGCGGGTCGGCCAGGGGCTCGTCGAGGCGTTCAGCGAGACCTGCGAGCACTGCCACGGTCGCGGGTTCATCGTGCACACCGACCCGATCGAGAAGAACGGGCGGGCGGACGCCGGTGCGCAGGCCTCGGTCCCGGCCGAGACGACGAGCAAGCGTTCGCGGCGCAAGAAGGCCTCCGCCGAGCCGGTGGCTGTCCCCGTGGTCCCGGTGCTGCCGGAGGCCCGTGAGGCCGTCAAGGCGACCCTGGCGACCATCGCTGCGGCCGCTGCGCACGCGCACGAGCACCATGACGAGACCGGGGCGCTCCCGGTGGCCGACGCGGCCGCCGGCGAGCCCTCGCAGACCCCCGTCGTGGACGAGACGTCCGTCGAGGTCGCCCCGTCCGCAGGTCCGGGGGAGGCTGAGCCCGACCAGGTTTGACCCCAGGCGGGGTGGACCGTATCTTTGAGGGTCGGCGCGCCCAGGTGTGCGTCGGTCCTTGTGCCGCTGCTGCGGCGCCCTCGCAATCCTCATCCCCTCAGGGGCGAGGTACGCGGGCGCCCCGGCTGGCGCAGACCGCAGGCAGTCCGAGCAGAAATGAGCAGCACCGTGGTGTACGCGATCGTCAAGGCCGGCGGCCGTCAGGAGAAGGTCGCCGTCGGCGACGTCGTCGTCGTGGACAAGCTGTCCGCGTCGGCCGGTGACACCGTCGAGCTGCCCGCCCTCCTCCTGGTCGACGGCGAGAAGGTGACCACCGACGCCGCAGCGCTGGCCAAGGTGAAGGTCACCGCCGAGGTGGTCCGGGACCAGAAGGGTCCCAAGATCGTCATCCTGAAGTTCAAGAACAAGACCGGGTACCGCAAGCGCCAGGGTCACCGCCAGCAGCTGACCCGGCTCAAGGTCACCGGAATCAAGTAGAGGAGCTCTCACTCATGGCACACAAGAAGGGCGCGAGCTCCTCGCGCAACGGTCGGGACTCCAACGCCCAGCGTCTGGGCGTCAAGCGGTTCGGTGGCGAGGTCGTCAAGGCCGGCGAGATCATCGTCCGCCAGCGCGGCACGCACTTCCACCCGGGCCACAACGTTGGCCGGGGCGGCGACGACACGCTGTTCGCGCTGAGCGCCGGTGCCGTCACGTTCGGCACGCGTCGGGGCCGTCGGGTCATCGACATCGTCGCGGCCGAGGGCTGACGGCCCCGACCACCACAGTCGTTCGAGGAGGGGCGCACCGGGTTCGGTGCGCCCCTCCTCGTCATCCGGCCCCGTCACAGGGCGTGGGCCGGTCAACAGGAGGAGGCATCGTGGCGACATTCGTCGACCGGGTCGTGCTGCACGCGACCGGCGGAGATGGCGGCGACGGCTGCGCCTCGATCCGTCGGGAGAAGTTCAAGCCGTTGGCCGGGCCCGACGGGGGCAACGGGGGCCACGGCGGGTCCGTGGTGCTCGAGGTCGACCCGCAGGTCACCACGCTGCTGGACTTCCACCACCTGCCGCACCGCAACGCCCGGTCCGGGTCGCAGGGCATGGGGGACAACCGGCAGGGCGCCACGGCCGCGGACCTCGTGCTCCCGGTGCCGGACGGCACCGTCGTCAAGGACGGCGACGGCAACGTCCTCACCGACCTCGTGGGCGTCGGCGCACGGTACGTCGTGGCCGCCGGCGGTCACGGCGGGCTGGGGAACGCGGCCCTGGCGTCCCCTCGCCGCAAGGCGCCCGGCTTCGCCCTGCTGGGTGAGCCGGGGGAGAGCGCGACCGTCGTGCTCGAGCTCAAGACCATCGCCGACGTGGCGCTCGTCGGCTACCCGAGCGCCGGCAAGTCGAGCCTCGTGGCCGCGATGTCCGCGGCCCGGCCCAAGATCGCCGACTACCCGTTCACGACGCTGGTGCCCAACCTCGGCGTGGTGAAGGCGGGCTCGGCGCGCTACACCGTCGCCGACGTCCCGGGGCTCATCCCGGGGGCCTCGGAGGGCAAGGGTCTGGGCCTGGAGTTCCTGCGGCACATCGAGCGTTGCGCGGTGATCGTGCACGTGCTCGACTGCGCGACGCTGGAGCCGGGACGCGACCCGGTGTCCGACCTCGACACGATCGAGGCCGAGCTCGCGGCCTACGCCGCCGACCTGGACATCGAGGGTGGCCGCACCCCGCTGGGTGAGCGGCCCCGGGTGGTCGTGCTCAACAAGGTCGACGTGCCGGAGGCGCAGGACCTGGCCGAGCTCGTGCACGCAGAGCTGGCCGGTCGCGGGCTGCCGGTGTTCGAGGTCTCGGCGGTCTCCCACCACGGGCTGCGCCCGTTGGAGTTCGCCCTGGCCGAGCAGGTCGCCGCGGCCCGTGCGGCCGAGCCGGCGCCGGAGGCGACCCGCGTCGTGCTGCGTCCCAAGGCGGTCGACGAGGCCGGGTTCACCGTGACCCGCCGCGAGGGTGGCGGTGCGGTCTGGTTCGAGGTGCGCGGCACCCGTCCGGAGCGTTGGGTGCGCCAGACCAACTTCAGCAACGACGAGGCCGTGGGCTACCTCGCCGACCGGCTGGCCCGGCTCGGGGTGGAGGAGGCGCTGCTGGCTGCCGGTGCTGTCGCGGGCGACGAGGTGCGGATCGGCCCGCCGGACAACGCGGTGGTGTTCGACTGGGAGCCCACCCTGCTCACTGGCGCCGAGCTGCTGGCCGCCCCGCGCGGCACCGACCCGCGGCTGGCCGGCGACACCCGTCCGTCCCGCGAGGAGCGTCGCCGCCAGCACCACGACCGGATGGACGCCAAGGCGGAGGCCCGCGCCGAGCTGTCGCGCGAGCGCGAGCACGGCGTCTGGACCGCCCCGGACGAGGACTGAGCACCCGCACCCGAGGCGGTGCACGAGGGGTGGCGCCCGACGGAGGACAATGGTCCGTGTGAGCGCCGCACCCCTCGCCAACCGTGCCCTGCTGCCCGCGGCGGACCGGATCGTGGTGAAGGTGGGCTCGTCCTCGCTCACCGACGCCCAGGGCCGCCTCGACCCGCAGCGGCTGAGCGCCCTCGTCGACGTGCTCGCGGCGCGCCGGGTCGCCGGGGGTGCCGTCGTGCTGGTCTCGTCGGGGGCCATCGCCTCGGCCATCGGGCCGCTCGGTCTGCCGGGGCGTCCGCGTGACCTGGCCACCCAGCAGGCGGCGGCCTCGGTGGGGCAGGGGCTGCTCGTCGAGCACTACACGCGGGCATTCGCGCGGCACGGTCTGCGCGTCGGGCAGGTGCTGCTCACGGCGGACGACACCGTGCGGCGCACCCACTACCGCAACGCCAGCCGGGCCCTGGAGAAGCTGCTCGACCTCGGGGTGGTGCCGATCATCAACGAGAACGACGCGGTGGCCACCGAGGAGATCAAGTTCGGCGACAACGACCGGCTCGCCGCCCTCGTCTCGCACCTCGTGCACGCCGATGCGCTCGTGCTGCTCACCGACGTCGACGGACTGCACACCGGCCCGCCCGGCGAGCCCGGGTCCGTGCGCATCCCCACCGTGCTGGGGCCCGAGGACGTCGCCGGGGTCGACGTGTCGCGCCGCGGCTCGGCGGTGGGCACCGGCGGCATGGTGACCAAGCTCGACTCCGTGGCGATCGCGACCGGGACCGGGATCCCCGTCGTGCTCACCTGCGCGGACAACGCCGCGGCCGCCCTGGCCGGCGAGGACGTGGGCACCTGGTTCGCGGCGACCGGGCGGCGCACCTCCATCCGGCTGCTGTGGCTGGCGCACGCCGCCCGCACGCGTGGCCGGCTGATCGTGGACGCGGGTGCCGTGCGCGCCCTGCAGGACCGCGGGACCTCGCTGCTGCCGGCCGGTGTCACCGGGTTCGACGGGGAGTTCGTCGCCGGCGACCCGGTCGAGGTGGTCGGTCCGGACGGCGTCGTGGTGGCCCGTGGCCTGGTCTCCTACGACTCCGACGAGGTGCCGGCGTTGCTGGGCCGGTCCACCAAGGAGCTGCTCGCCGAGCTCGGACCGGGTCACGACCGCGAGCTGGTGCACCGTGACGACCTCGTGCTGGTCCGCCGCGGCTCACGGCGACGTCACGGCGAGGTCACGGGCACCTCCCGATGACCGACGCGCGCCGGTTAGGCTGGAGGGTATGACTGCCCCCGCCCCAGCGCCGGTGACCGGTGAGGTCGAGGCCGCCGTCCGCGAGGTCGCCGGCCGTGCGAAGGTCGCCTCCCGCGTGCTGTCCACGGCGACCCGGGCGCGCAAGGACGCCGCGCTGCTCGCGCTCGCCGATGCGCTCGTCGCACAGCGCGCGCCGATCCTGGCCGCGAACGCCCAGGACGTGGCGACCGGGCGCGAGCGGGGCATGGCGGTCGGGCTGCTGGACCGGCTCACCCTGGACACCGGACGCCTCGAGGCCATCGCCGACGCGCTGCGGGCGCTGGCCACCCTGCCGGACCCGGTCGGTGAGGTGGTGCGCGGCTCGACGCTGCCCAACGGTCTGCGGCTGCGCCAGGTGCGGGTGCCGATGGGTGTCGTCGCGATGATCTACGAGGCGCGGCCGAACGTCACGGTCGACGCCGTCGGGCTGGCGCTGAAGTCGGGCAACGCCGTCGTGCTTCGCGGTGGCGCGGCCGCGGCACGGTCCAACGAGGTGATCGTCCAGGTGCTGCGCGCGGCGCTGGCCGAGCAGGGCCTGCCGTCCGACCTCGTGCAGTCGGTGGACGCGTGGGGGAGAGCGGGCGGGGTGGCGCTCATGCACGCCCGCGGGCTCGTCGACGTCCTCGTCCCGCGCGGCGGGGCCGACCTCATCTCGACGGTGGTCCGTGAGGCGAGCGTCCCCGTGATCGAGACCGGCGTGGGCAACTGCCACCTGTTCGTCGACGAGTCGGCGAACCTGGTCGACGCGCTCGCGATCCTGCTCAACGGCAAGACGCAGCGGCTCGGGGTCTGCAACGCCCTGGAGACCTTGCTGGTGCACAAGGCCGTCGCCGAGGACTTCCTGCCGTCGGCGATGACGGCGCTGGCCAAGGCCGGCGTCCGGGTGCACGGCGACCCCACGACGCTCGCGCTGGCCCCGGCCGGCACCGACGCCGTGCCGGCCACCGACGTGGACTGGGCGACCGAGTACCTCTCGGCGGACATCGCGGTGCGCGTCGTGGAGGACATCGACGGTGCGCTCGAGCACATCCGCACCTGGAGCACCGGTCACACCGAGGCGATCTGCACCCGGGACCTGGCCGCCTCCGAGCGCTTCGTCGCCGAGGTCGACTCGGCCGCGGTCATGGTGAACGCCTCCACCCGGTTCACCGACGGCGGCCAGCTCGGTCTGGGGGCCGAGATCGGGATCTCGACCCAGAAGCTGCACGCCCGCGGGCCGATGGGCCTGGCCGAGCTCACCACCACCAAGTGGGTGGTGCACGGTGACGGGCACATCCGACCCTGACGGCCGTGCCAGACTGGACGTTCGCCCCACCCCTGGAAGGAGATGCCGTGCACACCGTTCTCAACGCGGTCGCCGAGGTGAGCTCGCTGCCGTTCCCGCCCGTCGTGTTCGGCGCCGGGGCGTTCGTCGGCCTCGTGGCCCTGCTGCTGGTCACCTACGCCTTCCGGAACGCCGGGTCGAAGCACTGACGCGTTGACCCCGAGCCCCGCCCCGTCCGCCCGTCCCCGCATCGGGGTGATGGGCGGCACGTTCGACCCCGTCCACCACGGGCACCTGGTGGCGGCGAGCGAGGTGGCGGCGCGGTTCGAGCTCGACGAGGTGGTGTTCGTCCCGACCGGCGCTCCGTCGTTCAAGCAGCACCAGGAGGTCACCGAGGCCGAGCACCGGTACCTCATGACGGTGATCGCCACCGCGTCGAACCCGCGCTTCACGGTGAGCCGGGTCGACATCGACCGGGCGGGGCTGACCTACACCGTCGACACGCTCACCGATCTGCACGCCCAGCGACCCGATGCCGAGCTTCTGTTCATCTCCGGTGCCGATGCTGTCGAACAGATCTTGGAGTGGAAGGAGGTGGACCGGTTGTTCGAGCTGGCACGGTTCGTGGCAGTCACGCGCCCGGGCCACCGCATGTCGATCGACGGTCTGCCCGCGGGCCGGGTCGACGTGCTCGAGGTGCCCGCACTGGCCATCTCCTCCACCGATGTGCGCGCCCGGGCCCGTGCCGGGAAGCCGGTGTGGTATCTCGTGCCGGACGGCGTCGTGCAGTACATCGCCAAGCACCAGCTGTATCGAGGACGTGAGAACTGATGAGTGAGCCCGGGGAGCGTCGCCGACGCCGCGAGGCCGAACGCGCAGCCGCTGAAGGTGCCACCCCACCGGCACCCGCACCGGCAGCGTCGCCGACGGCCGGGACCCCGATGTCTCGTCGAGCCCGGCGTGCCGAGCTGGCGATCCCGCCGCAGGACCCCGCCCCCGCGGCGCCCGGCCCGGCC
>NZ_VWSD01000053.1 GCF_009829685.1 Cellulomonas citrea | reverse complement strand
GGTCGCGGCGACCTGCGCCCCGGCCCGGGCCAGCTCGGCGAGCGCCAGCACGGCGGCCAGGAACCCGACCGTCGGCGCCAGGGCCGCGACCTCGTCACCGGCCTGCGCCCACGGCACCAGGCCGAGCAGCACGACGACGAGCGCGGCCGGCACGGCGGCGACGGCCTCGGGCAGCCCACGGGGTCGCGTGACGGAGAACGCGAGCACCACGAGCAGCAGCCCGAGGGCCACGACGGTCCCGGTCCCGGAGGTGGCGGTGAGCACCGCCCTACTCTCGCCGACGACGTGCCGGTGCGCCCACTCGTCCCACGCGATCGCCCACCCGTCCCACACGTCCACGCACCGGGGTGTCGGCCCTGCCCGGCATGCTGGTCCCGTGACCGAAGCCAAGGCGCCCGGCGCCGACCCCCGGACCAGCCCCGGCCAGACCGGCCCGATGCGCACGGTCGACCAGGTGCGCGCCTACGCCCTCACGCTGCCCGGCGCCCACCTCACTTACCCGTTCGACGCGACGACGGGCGTGGTCAAGGTGGCCACCCGCATGTTCGTCCTCGCCACGGACGCCGGGACCACGCTGTCCCTCAAGTGCGACCCGTACTGGGCCCGCGCGCTGCGCCACGACTACCCGTCGATCACGCCCGGCTACCACCTCAACAAGCAGCACTGGATCACCGTCGACCTCGCGACCGGCTTCCTCGGCGACGGGCCGTCCGCCCTGGTCGACGACCTCGTGGCCGACCTCGTCGACCAGTCGTACACGCTCGTCGTCGCGGGGCTGACCCGACGGGTGCGTGCCGGCCTCGGCGCTGGGCCGGGCGTCGTCCCGCCCAGCCGGGAACCCTGACCCAGGCCCCAGGTCCCTCCCGCACACCCCGGTCGCAGCACAGCGGCAACGGATCACCCGACCGGTGCCGGGAGCGCTGGACTGCGCCCACCCGCCGTGATGGGGTCGTCCCATGCCTTGCGTCCGCGTGCTCCCCCGTCCCTCCGGCCGTCAGGCCGCGCTCTCGGTGGCGGTGCTGGTGGCGGCCAACCTGCCGCTGCTGCGCGCGTGGACGCTGCACTTCGGCGCGACCGAGGCCGAGCTCGACGCCGAGCTGCCCGGTGACGACCTCCTCGAGGACGCCGGTCTCGTGGCCACCCGCGCGGTCACCATCGACGCCGCACCGGAGGACGTGTGGCGCTGGGTGGTCCAGCTCGGTCAGGGCCGCGGCGGCTTCTACTCCTACGACTGGTTGGAGAACCTCGTCGGCTGCGACGTGCAGTCGGCGCAGACCATCGAGGAGCGCTGGCAGCAGCTGTCCCCCGGTGACCTCGTGCACCTGCACCCGAGGGTCGCGCTCGAGGTCGCCGAGGTCGCCCCGGCGCGTGCGCTCGTGCTGCGCAGCGTCCCGGACCCGGACCAGCCGCCGGCGCCCTACGAGTACACCTGGGCGTTCGCGCTGCGCCGGTCCCGCGGCGGCACCACGCGGCTCGTCGTCCGCGAGCGCTACGGCTACCGCAGCGGCTGGTCGGCGGCGGTCGCCGAGCCGACGGCCGCGCTCAGCTTCGTGATGACGGAGAAGATGCTGCGCGGCATCCGGGACCGGGCCGAGCGCACCGTCTGACCCCCTGACCGCCGGGCGCCGGCGTGGTTAGGGTCACCGGTATGGGCATCCGCTTCCAGGAAGTCGTCGTCGACTGCGCCGACCCGGCCGCACTGGCCCGGTTCTGGGCCGCGGTGCTCGGGGTGCGCTGGGCGGCGCTCGACGAGGGCTGGGCGGTGGTCGACGCCGATCCGCTGCTCCTGGCATTCCAGAAGGTCCCGGAGCCCAAGGCGTCCCCGAAGAACCGGCTGCACCTGGACGTCCGGGTCCGTGACGCCCGGCACGCCGTGGCCCGCGCCGAACGTCTGGGGGCCACCCGCACCGGCCAGCAGGAGCTCGACCCGCACGGGGAGGGCTACGTGGTGCTGCGCGACCCGGAGGCCAACGAGCTGTGCTTCGTGGTCGACGAGCAGGAGAGCTGGTCGGGCACCATCGCGCGGGTGCTGGCGTCCGCACCGGCGCCGCGTCACGTGTGGCACCTGGCGACCGTGGCCGACTGGCAGGCGGCCCTCGACACCGGGCGCTACGCCGGCTCGACCCGCGGCGCGACGTTCGAGCAGGTCGGCTTCGTGCACACGAGCCACCCGCGGCAGCTGCCCGCGGTGGCCCGGGCGGTCTACCGGGACGTCACCGAGCCGGTGTGCGTGCTCGTGCTCGACCTGGACACCATCGAGGCCGACGGCGTCCGGGTGGTCGAGGAGGACGGCGGCGACGGCGAGCTGTACCCGCACGTGTACGCCCCGCTCGACCCGGCCTGGGTGGTCGACGTGCGGCCGGCGGCGTTCGACGCCACCGGCCACCTCGTCGTCCTGGACTAGTCGAGGACCCTGAACCGCCCAGCGGTCGGTCAGAAGTGCGTTCAGTGTTGAGCCTCCCAGCCGAACCGACGGGAAACCCTTCCGGCGCAGGGTGGGGCCCCAAACGGACAGAGATCCGCGCCGGGCAACCCCTCTCTTCCTCAATGTTGTAAAACCGCCGAGACTAGCGCCGCTACCAGGCTCAAGCTACCTCGGTCACTCTCGGAGTTCTCGGCATTCACCTCACACTCGCACAACAGCACAGGTGCGGACGCGCCACAAGAATCGACCGCAGGGGAGAGGCTCACTCACGAACAGGAACCGAGGCCAACCAGACAAGCGCTTCCCTACAAACGCAGGGGGTGCTACAGTGCCAGGACTTTTGGACGAAGCAGGGGGCGTATGGACGACGATGAGTGTCGGCTGGCAGGACTTCGACTGCTGGCATTGAGATCTGACTCGAACTCAAGAGCTTGGGTTGCCCGATGCGTTGATCGCATTACTTTCGAAGACTACGCGATCTATCGACGAGAGCTGACGCTCGACCTAAGGCTTTCTGGGCTGAGATTCCCACTCCCCGAAGTCGGTGGATTGTGGGCACTGCCCATCGCCAAACTCCCCGTCGGACATCATACGACAATTCGGGCTGTTGACGAGAGCGGCAGCGACCTCCCCCGCCTAACCTTCCATGAGGAGCGACGATTGGTTCTGGGAGGAATTCTCGGCCTTGCCGATACAGTTCTCGCGAGGGGCACCGGCTCCGAGAATATCCTCGACAATGCTGTTCAACGTTGCCTCGACGGAATTGTCGCCCACAGGATCCTGCCTGAGAAGCTCAAGGACACAGGTTCCCAGGGGACACTGCTATGGGAAGACCGCGCATTTCGCCTGGCGCTATGCGACTCCTACGACCACTTCTACCTGGTCGTCACCGTCGAAGGGCGCTTGTCACGGAGGGTCGTGCGCCTCAACTACTCGGACGAACTCATCTACGGAAAGCCGGATCCTGCAGAGATTCTGAGCAAGAACGCGAGCAATCCCAGGGCGCTTCGGGACTGTCTCCGGCAAGCCGGATCTCCGCTAGCGAACGACTTGAGTGGGCGAATAGTCGCCAGGCTGGAATCGGCAACTGGAGCCCGCGGCGCGCCGTTCTCCGTGGACGTCGGAGGAAGAGTCGTCGAGTCAGAGAGCTACCACCTTGAGATTGTCGCACCGTACGACCTGCGGGTCATCGGGGCGTGCCTGCTAATGGTCTACAAGCGCGATGACTCAGCGGCAATCATGCGCGACGACGACTCTTCCCATGCGACCGCACACATGCACACCCGGGAACGTCGCGGCGTCGCCTATGCCCGGGCTTACGCTCGATTCATTCCGGTGCAGACGGGAACCATCCGAACGTCAATTCTCTCCAGCAGCTTCATCTTGCTAGTCCTGACGATCGGCGCTTTCCTGGCGAGCGTCAAGCCGGGCTACCTGGTGAACGCGGACGCTTCCTCTGCGACGGCAGTCCTGCTGCTTGCACCTGGAGTCTTGGCGGCAGCTTTGGCACGCCGTAGTCCTCATATGATGACGACCAAGCTGCTCTTCGGACCTCGCTTCTCGGTAATTGCGATTTGCATCCTGCTCTTCGGGGCGGCGTGCTCCATTGCCGTCCATCTTGGCCAATCGGAGCCAATCGCTTTGCGTAATGTTTGGTGCGGGGCAGCCCTTGCAGCCGCCGCCGTGGTTGGCAGGCTCGTGGCGATGTTCCTTCGACTGTCCATACTGACCAGGCGCGAGCGCCGCGCCGGATCATCAGGACCGACGGGCGCTTCAACGACCGACGGTGCGATCAGCCTCCCTCGTTGGGAGGCCCCTGGCGTAGGTTCCAGCGACGGTCTCCCAGGCGGGGCACGCGAAGAGCCTGTAGTTTCTCAGGGCATGGAGGGAACATGAGTACCGCGTTTCGGATCGGCACCATCGACGCTCTGCCGCAAGACGGCGACCGCGACTCGGACAGCACTCGAGCCGCCCTGGATGCCCTGCTTCACGAGGCGATGGAGTCCTCTCGGATGCGTCGGGCCGACGCATCCGAGATGGACGCCAGACGAGCGCGTCGGGGCTCCTCTCCCATGAACCCGCGCATTCGACTCCGGTCGTTCTAGCAGTCCTAGCTGACCAGCTCGTCCCCACCTGGCACCGACGCCGGTGTGGCCGGTTCGAGCGAGGTGCCGCGCCAGCGGGCCACCACCCGCATGAGGTGGTAGATGCCGATGGCGGCGGCGGTGCCCAGCGCGATGCCCTGGAACTGCAGCTCCCCGACGGTCCAGGTGTAGTTCGCCACCCCGATGATGAGCGCGATCGCCGCCGGGATGAGGTTGGTCGGGTGCGAGAAGTCGACCTTGTTCTGCACCCAGATCCGGGCGCCGAGCAGGCCGATCATGCCGTAGAGCACGGTGCCCGCCCCGCCGAGCACCCCGGCCGGGATCGTGCCGATGACGGCGCCGAACCGCGGCGACATGGACAGCACGAGCGCGGTGAGCGCGGCGACCCAGTAGGCAGCGGTGGAGTAGACGCGGGAGGCCGCCATCACCCCGATGTTCTCGGCATAGGTCGTGGTGCCCGAGCCGCCACCCAGACCGGCCAGCGTGGTCGCCAGGCCGTCGGCCAGCAGCGCGCGGCCGGTGAGCGGGTCCAGGTCGGTCCCCGTCATCGCGGCCACCGACTTCACGTGCCCGATGTTCTCGGCCACGAGCACGACGACGACCGGCAGGAACAGCCCGAGCACGCTGAGCGACAGCGTCGGGGTGGTGAAGGTGGGCAGCCCGACGAGCGGCGCCGCGGCGATGGCGCTGTAGTCGACCTCACCGCGCAGCGCCGCGACGGCGTACCCGACGAGCACCCCCACGAGGACCGACAACCGGCCCAGCAGCCCGCGGAACAGCACGGTGGACAGCACGATCGCGGCAATCGTCGCGATCGCGGTCACGGGCGCCCCGCGCACCCCCGAGCACCCGGTGTCGGTGCACGAGCCCCACGCCGCGGGCGCCAGGTTGAACCCGATGAGCGCGACGATGGTGCCGGTCACGACCGGCGGCATCGTCACATCGATCCACCGCGACCCGGCCACCTGCACGATGAGCCCGACGAGGGCGAGCGCCAGACCGGCGACCAGCACCCCGCCGACGGCCGCCCCCATCCCGCCGGACGTCTTGGCGGCGGCGATCGGTGCGATGAACGCGAACGACGAGCCCAGGTAGCTGGGCAGCCGGTTGCGGGTGAGCAGCAGGAAGCCGATGGTGCCCACGGCCGAGAAGAACAGCGTGGTCTGCGGCGGGAACCCGGTGATGAGCGGCACCAGGAACGTCGCACCCGACATGGCGATGACGTGCTGCATGCCGATGCCGATGGTCCGGGGCCAGGTGAGCCGCTCACCAGGGGCCACCACCTCGCCTGGCGGGACGTCCCTGCCGTCTCCGTGCAGCTGCCACCCGAACGCCACCGTGACCTCCTTGTTCGCCCGGCCCGGCGTCCGCGCCGGCACCCAGGCGAGGCTAGCGCCCCGCCATGTCCCCGCTGTGCGCCGTTCGCCCTGCGGCACAGGGCCCGTCCCAGCACCCGCCCGTCCCGGCACCCGCCCGTCCCGGCACCCGCCCGTCCCGGCACCGGCCCGCCGCCGCCCCGGCCCGACCCGCGGGCACTAGCGTCCTTGCCGTGCCCCTGAGCGAGCTCGTCCGCACCCTCGTCGGGGTCGCCGCCCTGGTCGCCGTCACGGCCGTGACGCTGGGCGTGCGCCGCACCCCGCACCCGTGGGCGCCGGCGTGGGCGGTGCTGCGCGGCGGCCTGCAGCTGGCCGCCGTCGCGCTCGTGCTCTCAGGGGTGATCGCCGACCCCTGGTGGGTGGGCGTTGCGCTGCTCGTCATGTTCACGGTGGCCGCCGTCACCTCGACCCGTCGGCTCGGCTGGAGCCCGCAGCGCTTCGCCGTGGTCGCCGGGTCGATGGGCGCCGGGGTGCTGGTCACGCTGACTGTCGTGTTCGGCACCGGGGCGCTCACCCTCACCAGCCGGTACGCGCTGGCGATCGGCGGGATCGTGGTCGGCAACTCCATGTCGATCGCCACCCTCGTGGGCCGCCAGCTCAACCAGCTCACACGCGACCACTGGGAGGAGGTCGAGGGCTGGCTCGCCCTCGGCGCCACCGCACGGCAGTCGACCGCAGGCATCGCCCGTGAGGCCATCCACCACGCCCTCATCCCGACCACCGACCAGACCCGCACCACGGGGCTGGTCACGCTGCCGGGGGCGTTCGTCGGCGCGATCTTCGGCGGGGTCTCGCCGCTGGAGGCCGGGCGGTTCCAGATCGTCGTGCTCAGCGGGGTGATGGCCGCCGGGTCGATCGCCGCCGTGCTGCTCGCGCACTGGCTGGCCCCCGCGACCACCCGTCCCGAGCCGCTCGGCTGAGACCGGCCGCGCACCGGTCGTCGGCCGCGTCCACCCCGTCGCCTGGCAGCCGGCCCCTCTCCTGGCGACGCACCCACCGCGGTGCCAGGATCGGGACGACGACGGGAGCGCAATGAACGGTGTCGAGGTCCTGGCCGACGGCTTCTCCCGGGTGGGTCCGGGCCTCACCCGGGTCCTCACCGGGCTGGACGAGGCCGCGCTCACCCGCCGCCTGGACCCGCAGGCCAACACCCTCGCCTGGCTGGCCTGGCACATCGCCCGCGAGCAGGACGCGCAGGTGGCACCGCTGGCCGGTGAGCCGCAGGTCTGGACCGCGCAGGGCTGGGACACCCGGTTCGACCTCCCGCTGGCCCCCACCGACATGGGCTACGGCCACACCGCCGACCAGGTGGCGCTCGTGGTGGCCGGCGTCGAGCTGCTGCTCGGCTACTACGAGGCGACGGCGGCGGCCACGGCCCGCTACCTGACCACCGTGACCCCGGAGCAGCTGGACGACGTGGTCGACCGGCGCTGGGACCCGCCGGTGACCCGCGGCGTGCGCCTCATGAGCGTGCTGGGCGACGCCCTGGAGCACCTGGGGCAGGCCGCCTTCGTCCGCGGTGTGCTGGACCGCGAGGGCTGAGCCGGGCCCTGCTCAGTCGAGCGCGTTCGCGGTCTCGCCGGACTTGTGGCGGTACAGCGCGTCGTCGGCGCGCTTGAGCACGCTGCTCACCGTGTCGTCACCGTGCACCGAGGTCACCCCGTACGACCAGGTGTACGTCGACCGCGCCCGCGCCCGCTCCAACCAGCGTGCCGCCGACCGTTCGTCCTGGTCGGCGAAGAGCACGACGAACTCGTCGCCACCGAGGCGCGCCACCACGTCGTCCGGGTCCAGCCCGTCCTGCAGCACCTGCACGACGTCGACCAGCGCGCGGTCGCCCGCCGCATGGCCGCCGGTGTCGTTGAGCTCCTTGAGCCGGTCCAGGTCGACCACCGCCAGGCTGGGCCGCGCACCCGCGGCGGCGGCGGCGATGGTGCCGAGCACGGTGCGGTCGAGCACGGCGCGGCTGTACGCGCCGGTGAGCGCATCGGTGGTCGCCTGGTCATGCACCTGGGCGTAGATCCGGCCGATGAGCGCCAGCCCCACCCCCACCAGCCCCACCATGGCGAGCTGCTGCGGCGGGTCGAAACCGGCCGGGTTGACCAGCACCGCGCTCGCGGTGAGCGCCGCCACGTACCAGGTGAGCCGACGCCAGTGCCGCACGGGCAGCACGAGTGCCCCCATCTGCCCGCCGAGCATCATCGGGATGACCAGGGTCACCGCCGCCGCAGGCTCCGGGGTGACGGCCAGCAGCACCGCGACCGCGGCCAGCGCGAGCGCGAGGCTCCCGGCGAGCACGCCACGCCGTCGCCGCAGCACCCAGGTGCCCAGCGCGAGCAGCACGACCGCCAGGCCGATGACCAGCCAGACCGAGGCCACCGCGCGGCTCGTGCACCGCGGGACGAGGGCTCCGAGCACCGCCAGCCCACCACCCGCCGCCTCGGCCACCGCCAGGTAGCGCGCACGCATGGCGGGGACCAGGTCGACACGCACCCCCCGATAGTGGCCCACCCAGGTGCCCGCCCGGGCGGGTTCGGACGGCGGTCAGCCGACTGCACCCACCGGATGCGGGTGAATCTCGTCCGCAGGTGCCGGCACGACGTGCGCCAGGTCACGCCCGCACCGCCCCGGAGCCGACGCAGGCCACCCGCGCGGTACGAGATCATGTCCGCCATGACCGAACCGACCCGCTCCGGCTCCGAGCTCGTCCGTCGCCTCGTGGTGCCGCTGGCCGCGATGACCATCGCGTTCGGCGCGGGCTGGAGCGTCGGGGCCGGTCGGCAGCCGGCCACCGACTGGCAGGTCGCGACCGTGAGCGTCGACGGCGGCACCGCGCGGGCCACCGTCGGGAAGTCCACGTTCGAGATCGGCTCGTCCGTCCCGGTCTGGATCGGCACGGACGGCGCGACGCACACGGCCGGCCACCCCGCCTGCCTGGACTCGACGGACGGCGGCTCCGGCTCCCACAAGGTGGTGGTCGGCACCATCACGGCCGACGGGAAGAAGGTCGACGCCGTGGTCGCATTCGACTGCCGCGCGAGCAGCTGATCCACCTCTCGACATGCCGCCTGCCCTACCCCTACGCTGGTTGACGTAGTCGCAGTGCTGTAGTTGTCACACCACGCTTGTTTCGGGCGCAGCTTGTTCTTGGCGAAGCTCGTTCCTGGCGGACGACGACCACCGTGATTCACCGGTCCCGGTCGTCGGGGTCGTCCATCACCCGCAAGGAGACAGAGCAATGGCTGCAGGTACCGTCAAGTGGTTCAACGCCGAGAAGGGCTTCGGCTTCATCGCCCCCGAGGACGGCGGCGCTGACGTGTTCGTGCACTACTCGGCCATCACCTCGAGCGGCTACCGCACGCTCGAGGAGAACCAGAAGGTCACCTTCGACGTCCAGCAGGGCCCCAAGGGCCCGCAGGCGTCGAACGTCGTTCCCGCCTGAGGAACCTCTGAACGCTGAAGGGCGGCACCCCCTCGGGGTGCCGCCCTTCGTCGTGCCGGCAGGTCCGCCCTTGGTCGCCGTCCTGGTCATCCCTGGGACTGACGCGAGCCTGAGGGCCCCGTCACCTAGACTCGCTCCGTGATCTTCAAGGGGGTGAGCGACGGGCGGCCCTATCCAGACCATGGTGTCGAGACCATCAAGCAGTGGGTCGACGTCGCCCCTCGGCTGGTCAGGCTCGATGAGCTCGTCACGACCAAGCGCACCTTGGACCTCGAGGCGCTGCTGGCCGACGACTCGACGTTCTACGGCGACCTCTTCGCCCACGTCGTGCAGTACCAGGGTGTCCTCTATCTCGAGGACGGCCTGCACCGCGCCGTGCGCGCCGCGCTCCAGGGCCGCCGGGTCCTGCACGCCAGGGTGCTGACCCTGTGAGCGGCATCGACCGGGAGCGCGCGCAGCGGCGACGCACGATGCACGAGCGCCAGACCGTCGTGTTCGGCGTCATCCTGGCCGTGATGGCCGTCTCCGGTGTCATCGGGGCCGCCGTGTTCACCGGCACCACCTCGTTACCGTTCTTCAGCCGTGGCTTCTCGACGGAGAGTCCGAGCACGGCCGCGGTCACCGTGCCCTGCCTGCCGGACGGCACGCTGCCGGTCGCCTTCGACCAGGTCACCGTCAACGTCTTCAACGGCGCCGGCCGCACCGGGCTCGCCGGCCTCACCGGCGCCGCCCTCACCGCCCGCGGGTTCACCCTGGGGAAGACGGGCAACTACACCTCGACCGTCCCCGACGCCGGTCGCATCATCTTCGGGCCGTCCTCCGTCCCCCAGGCCTACACCTTGGCCGCGGAGGTCAGCGGCGTCGTGCTGAGCTTCGACGCCGCCCACACCGACCCGTCGGTCGACCTCGTCCTCGGGACCGGCTTCTCCGACCTCGTCGCGGTCGACAAGGTCGGTCTGGACCCCCACACGCCGCTGGCCAACCCGACCGGCTGCGTCGCACTCGAGACCCTGCTGAGCACCCCGACGGCGACCGCGGGCTGATACACGAAGGATGCGGATGGACCGGCAGGAGAGCGCGACGCACATCAGGAGCACGTACCCTGGCAAGGCCGCATCCCACCCGGAGGTCACGCTGTCTTCCCGACTGTCCGTCCGTCGCGTCTGGATCGCGTTCGGGCTGGTCCACCTGCTCATCGCGCTGCAGGGCGTGCTGCTCATGCCGGACCGGGTCTTCTGGGACCTCGACCTGTACCGCGCGTGGGTCTGGTACGGGGTCAACCTCGGCACCTGGCCGGTGTTCACCACGGCCTGGGTGTACCCGGTCGGCGCCCTGGTCCCGATGGTGCTCGTCGGTGAGCTCGCCGGCCACAACGACATGACGTTCCGGCTCGGCTGGGCCGTCATGGTGACCATCCTCAACGCGCTCGCGATGCGTGAGCTGCTGCGCCGCCGCAACGGGCTGGTGGGCGCCGCCTGGTTCGTCGCGTTCCTGTTCGCGCTCGGGCCGGTCTCCGTGGGACGGCTCGACGCGCTGGTGGCGCCGCTGAGCATCCTCGCGCTGCTGGCCCTCGCCAAGCGGCCGCGCGTGGCGGCCGTGCTGCTCACGGTGGGCGCCTGGATCAAGGTCGCGCCCGGGGCGCTGCTGCTGCCGATCGTGCTCGCGACCAAGCGGCCCCTGAAGGAGGTCATCGCCCCGGCAGCCCTGCTCAGCGCAGGTGTCGTCGCCGTGGTCGCCCTGCTCGGCGGAGCCGGGCACGTGGCCTCGTTCCTGTTCGCCCAGGGTGGCCGTGGCCTCCAGCTGGAGTCGGTGGGCGCCTCGCCGTGGCTGCTCGTGGGCCTGGTGAGCTCCAAGGTGTCGCGGATGTACAACTCGCAGATCATCACCTACGAGGTGCACGGCCCCGGCGTCCCGACCCTCATCAACGTGCTCGACATCGTCTTCGGCCTCGCGCTGATCGCGGCCACCTGGCTGATGTGGCGGCGGCGGACCACCGGCCCGAACCCGCTGCCGGCGGCCGAGCTCGTGGCACGCGGCTCGTTGCTCGTCGTGCTCACCATGCTCGTGACCAACAAGGTGCTCTCGCCGCAGTACATCACCTGGCTCGCGGCGCCGGTCGCGGTCGCGCTCGCGCTCGGCCTGCCGCACTGGGACCGCACCGCACGCTGGATGCTCGGCATCGCGCTGGCCACCCAGGTGGTGTTCCCGTGGGTGTACGGCGGGATCATCGGCGGCGGGGTGCCGCAGACGCTCGTCCTGGTGGGGCGCAACGTCGCACTCGTGCTCGTGTGGCTCGCCACGGCTCGCCGGCTCGTGCGGCAGCCTTCCGAGGCCCCGGCCCGGCAGCCCGAGCTGGCGGGCAGCGCGGTCGGTTCCGCGGCCGTCTGACCCGCCCGGCTCAGGGCAGCTGACGGGCGACCTCCTGCGCGATGAGCACCAGGTGGTCCAGGTCGTGCAGGTCGAGCACCTGCAGGTAGACCCGATCGAGCCCGAGCTCGCCCAGCCGGCCCAGCCGGTCGACCACCTGAGCCGGGGTGCCCGCGAGCCCGAACGCGCGCAGCTCGTCCGGATCGCGGTCGATCGCGGCGGCCCGCCGGGCCACCTCGGCGTCGTCCCGGCCGACGCAGGTGGCCAGGGCCACCGAGAGGGTGAGTGTCGCGGGGTCGCGCCCCACGTCGCGGCATGCCGCGCGGGCCCGGTCCAGCGCGGCCGGGACCTGGTCCAGCGCCGGGAACGGCAGGTTGAGCTCTGCGGCGTAGCGGGCCGCCAGCGCCGGGGTCCGACGCGGCCCCATCCCGCCGACGATGAGCGGCACCCCGGAACGGGTCGGGTCGAGCGGCGAGCGCTGCACCGGCTTGGGCAGGGCGGGCGAGTCGGCCAACCGGTAGTGCGTGCCCTCGTAGGAGAAGCGCTCACCCAGCGGGGTTCCCCACAGCCCGTCGACGATCGCGAGCTGCTCGTCGAGCCGGTCCAGCCGCCGGTCCGGGAACGGGATGCCGTAGGCCGTGTGCTCCTCCTCGAACCAGCCGGCACCGAGCCCCAGCTCCACCCGGCCCCCAGACATGGCGTCCACCTGGGCCACCTGGATGGCGAGCACCCCAGGCAGCCGGAAGGTCGCCGACGAGACCAGCGTGCCCAGCCGGATGCGCCGGGTCTGCAGCGCGAGCCCGGCCAGGGTGAGCCAGGAGTCGGTGGGACCGGGCAGCCCGTCGCCGCCCATCGCCAGGAAGTGGTCGGAACGGAAGAAGCCGGAGAACCCCAGGTCCTCGGTGGCCTGGGCCATCGCGAGCTGGTCGTCGTAGGTCGCGCCCTGCTGGGGCTCGACGAAGATGCGCAGGTCCATCTCAGTCCCGTCCGTCCGTGTCCAGCAGCAGGGTGCGCAGCTCGTGGATCTCGTCGCCGTCCAGCCCGAGCCCGTCCTGCAGGTAGCCGGTGAAGCCGCCGAACTCTCGGTCCACCTCCGCGAACGCTGCGGCCAGGTACTCGGGCCGCACCTCGAGCATGGGCGCCAGCAGATCCGCCGAGCCGCCCGAGGCGACGTACCGCTCGATGAGCGGGGCGAAGGCCCGGCGCACGGCCGGGTTGACCGCCAGGTACTCGGCGCGCACCTGCTCGGCATCGACCCCGGCGGCGAGCAGCAGCAGCGTCGACGCCCAGCCGGTGCGGTCCTTGCCCGCGGTGCAGTGCACCAGGACGGGGGCGCCCTGCGCGGCCAGCACCGCGCGGACGAACGCCGCGTACCCCGTGCGCGCCGCACCGCCCGTCACCAGGTCGCGGTAGGTGCCCTGCATCTGCGCGACGGCGTCGAAGCCACCGAAGGCCTGGGCGAACGCGTGCGGGTCGCTCATCAGCCGGGCCTGGTCGGCGGCCGCCTGCGGCGGCATGTCGGCGAGCACGTCCAGGTGCAGGTAGGTGACACCGTCGGGCACGTGGTCGGGCCGTTCGCGCACCTCGTGGATGGTGCGCAGGTCGACGACGGTGCGCAGCCCGAGGCCGACGACCGCCGGGTCGGCCACCACGCGGGGGTCTGCCAGCTCACCGGAGCGGTAGAAGCGGCCGCGGGCGACCGACCCTGTGACGGCGGGGCGACCGCCCAGGTCACGCAGGTTGAAGACGGCGGCGGCGGGCACCACGTACGGGTCGTCAGCGGTCACGGGACGAGCCTCG
This sequence comes from Cellulomonas citrea, assembly GCF_009829685.1. Taxonomy (GTDB): domain Bacteria; phylum Actinomycetota; class Actinomycetes; order Actinomycetales; family Cellulomonadaceae; genus Cellulomonas; species Cellulomonas citrea. The sequence goes on along the minus strand of NZ_VWSD01000053.1, from coordinate 5,356 downwards.
CACATCCGCAGCCACAGCCGGGCCGCCGGTCCCCCAGCGCGCTGCGGCCCATCGCGCACCGAGGTGCGCGAGCCCCGCCACGGCGGGCAGGGCCGGCAGCCAACGCACCGCCCGGAGCAGCCGCGGCCACGTGGTGTAGCCCTCGTCGACGAGCGTCGTCGCGACCACCGCCGCGCCGGGGAGAGCCACCGTCGGTGCGGTCACCACCCCCGTCGTGTAGCAGCGCAGGACGAGGCTCGCGCCGACGTGCGAGAGCGCGTGCAGCCCCAGTCCCACCGTCTCGACCTCGACGAAGGTTCGCGCCAGTCGGGACCCGGGCCGGCGCACCGCGAGCTCCGCCGTGCCGACCATGAGCACGCCCACCAGCGCGATCGCACCGGCCGCCTCGGCCGGGCCCGTCCGGACCCGGTCGCGCACGCTGGCCGGTACCCACGGCAGCCGCGCGCCGATCCTGTCGGGCAGGTGCTGCGAGGTCGCGCTCATGGTGGCGAGCTCCTCGAGGTCGTGCACGAACCAGACCACGGGGAGCGCGCGCAGCGCCCGCCGGGTGGAGGTCGGGAGCGGGGCGCCGGTCATCGTCCGACGGTACCGACCCGACCCGGTGCCGGTCCGGGTCGAGCGGCTCAGTCCTGCCCCGACCCCGGCAGCCGGTCGGTCACGTCCTCGTACCCTCGGGCGCCCGGCAGCGTCGCCGGGGCGTAGACCAGCCGGAGCACACCCGTCGGGAACACCTGCGAGCGCAGCAGCGCCAGCGGGTAGACCGGCTCGCCCTCGTCGAACAGCCGCGTCCCGTGCCGGGCCGCGACGGGGTGCACGAGCAGCCGCAGCTCGTCGACCAGCCCGGCCGCCAGCAGCTGACGCACCACCGAGATGGATCCCGGGACCAGGATCTTCGCCACCCCCGGCGTCGCCTTGAGCGCCGCGACCGCCTCGACCAGATCGCCCTGGAGCGCCTCGACGTTGCGCCAGCCCAGGGCCTGCGTGCCGCGGGTGGCCACGACCTTGCGCACGTCACCCAGCTGGGCCGCGAACGTCGCGTCCTCACCGCCGGCCAGCTCCCGGTCCGGCCAGGCGCCCGCGAAGCTGTCATAGGTCGCCCGGCCCAGCAGCAGCACGTCGACGTCCTCGTAGTCCTCGCCGACGGCGGCCCCCATGTGCGCGTCGAAGTACGGGAAGTGCCAGGACGGGTCGACCTCGACGACACCGTCGAGCGAGATGAACAGGGTCGAGACGAGGACTGCCATCGGACCTCCTGGGTGGGCACCGGCCGGACGTACCCCCCGATGGGAACCCACCGGACCGAGATCCGCACCCGGACGGCGGTCCGCCCGGCCGGCTCCGCCTAGCCCCCTGCCGGCCCGGGCTCGCGCGACGCGGGGCCGCCGGCACCCTCGACAGCCGTCTCGCCCACCGGGCGCAGCCCCCGGATCGCGTCGAGGACCAGGTCGAGCCCGATCTCGAACTCCTGGGCGAAGTCGTAGCCGTGCCGACCGAGCTGGTCGGCGACCTCGACCAGGTACGGGTAGGCGTCGAGCGCGGCTGGGCCGTCCGCGACGACCACCTCGCGGCGCCGGGCGGCCTCGGCAGGGATGTCGCCGGCGAGGGTGCGGTCCTGCAGCGCGAATCCGTAGACGTAGCTGTCGAGCAGGCTCGAGGCGTGCACGGCGTCCCAGAAGGGCAGCCGGGCCCCCGCGCGCAGGCAGCCCATGACGGCATTGTGGTGCGCGAGATTGGCCGGTCCGGGGGTCCCGGTCTCCATCCGGCCGATGGCCCAGGGATGACGCGTCAGGGCGCCGCGCATCGACTGGGCGCGGGCCCGCAGCGCTCGCGCCCAGTCGGGGTCGACGGGGTCGGTGAGCTCGGCGAAGACCCGGTCGATCATGGCGTCCAGCAGCTCGTGCTTGTCGGCGACGTGCCGGTAGAGGGCCATCGGGACGACGCCGAGGTGCTCGGCAAGCCGGCGCATGCTCAGCCCGTCGAGCCCACCGTCGTCGGCCAGGGTCATCGCGGCGTCGACGACGCGAGCCCTGGTCAGCCGTTCGCGTCGACCGGGAGCCACGGCGCACCTCCCTGCTCTTGACCTGTGTACAGCGTACACCTAACCTCGGTCGCGACAGGTGTACGCCGTACACAACTCGGACCGGGAGATCCCATGAGCCCTCGTCGACGCACCGCGCGCATCGCCGGTGTGCTGTACCTCGTGACCCACGTGACCTCGGTCGCGGCCCTGGCGCTGTACGCCCCCGTGCTCAACCGCAGCGACGGCGACCTCGGGTCCGGGGCCACCGGCTCGGTGCTGCTCGGCGGGTTGCTCGAGGTCGTCCTCGCGCTCGCGGTCATCGGCACCGCGGTCGCCCTCTACCCGCTCGTCCGGCGGTCCAGCGCCACCGGTGCCATCGGCTACGCCACCCTGCGCACCGTCGAGGCCGCCACCATCCTCGCGGGCACTCTCGCCGTGCTCGCCGTCGTCACCCTGCGACGGGACGCGCCCAGCGGGACAGGAACCGCCACGCTGGCTCTCGCCGGGCAAGCCCTCGTCGCCGTCCACGGCTGGTCCTTCCTCATCGGGCAGGGGCTCGTCGTCGCCGTGCACACCACGATGCTGGCCTGGGTGCTGCACCACCACGCCCTGGTCCCGCGGTTCGTCACCACGCTCGGGCTGGTCGGCGGACCGCTCGTGCTGGCCTCGAACCTCGGCGTCATGTTCGGCGCCTGGCCGCAGGCGTCCCCGGTCACCGCGGTCGGCGCCGTCCCGGTGTTCGCCTGGGAGATCAGCCTCGCCGTCGTCCTCATCGTCACCGGACTCCGGGACACCGACGGCGGCGGACCGTCAGCCGACGCCGATCCCGCACATCCGCCTGTCGGCAGCGCGACGGCGTGAACGCGGCAGCCACCGACCACGAGGAGCGCTCGTGACCCGCACACCCACATCCCCGTCTTCCCCGCACAGGGCCACCCGGCGAGGCGCGGCCCTCACCGGCCTCGGCGCCGCTCTCGCTGCGGCCTTCGTCCTCGTCCCGCCCGCAGTGGCCACCACGACGTTCGGAGGCGGACTCCACGGCCGGCAGCAGCTCGCCCGTGCCGCACGCACGGCCTTCCTCGAGTACTGGACCTCGGGCCAGCGCGCCTACTCCCCAGCCCTCGACCAGGTCGTCGAGTCGTGGTCGCGGTACCACGTCGTCAAGGCCGTCATGGCGGCGCTGCTGCTCGTCGTGCTCGTCCGCCTCGCCCAGGTGATCGGGCACGCGCCTCCCGGCTCACGGCTGGTGCGACGGATCGTCCACACGTCGGCCGGCGCGGTCGTCGCCGGGCTCGCGGGGTTCTCGGCGCTGCTGCTCATGGCCAACGTGCAGGGAGCGGTCGCACCCTTCGCCTCGCTGCTGCCGGTCGTGGCCGACGGCGCCACCGGCCCCGTCGCCGTAGCGCTCGACGAGGCCGGCGCCACGCTGACCGAGGGCACGGGCTCGGAGGCCTGGACGGCACCACTCGACGCCATGCTCGCGGACTTCACGCGGTACCACCTGGCGATGGCGGGACTCTCCGGGGCCGCCACAGCCGCCCTCGTCGCCACGGCCGTCCTGCTGCGCCGACGCCGGACGGGGGCGTCGGCGGGGGTCCCGCACGCACGCCGGGTTCTGGTCCCCGCCTGGCTGCTCGCCACGTCGGGCGCACTCGCGACGGCTCTGCTCGCCGCGGCCAACCTGAGCACCGCGGCGCATCCGGCCGTGGCGCTCGCCACCGCCCTCGACGGCGGGTGGTGAGCGTCGGACGCACCGGCGCCCGCGAGGAACCACGACCACGTCCCCTTCCGCCCGTCACCGGTCCGCGGTTGGGTGGGGGCATGACGACACGCGCGCTCCGCACGACCCTGCTCGTCGGGGCCCTCCTGCTGGCGCTCACCGCCTGCGCACCCGCCGCGAACGAGCTGGTGGGGACCCCCGCACCCGACGGCGGCGTCCCCGGCTTCTGGCTCGGCCTCTGGCAGGGCGCCATCGCGCCGATCACGTTCGTCATCTCGCTGTTCAACCACAACGTCGGCGTCTACTCGGTGCACAACTCCGGCGGCTGGTACAACTTCGGCTTCCTCATCGGCGTCTCGCTCACGCTCGGCGGCTCCGCCGGCGGCGGGGCGGCCGGGCGGCGACGGCGGCACTGACCAAGGGGCCGGAGGTGGGGCCGCCGCTGCGGGTCGGTCGCAGCGGCCGACCAGCCGGGGCAGGTAGCGGCTCGCGCCGCCGAACCTGATCTCGACGACGGACACGCCCCCGGAGACGACCGAACCCCCCGCAGGTTGCCCTTCCGGGCCCCCGCGAGGGGTTCTGTCACTTCGACTCTGGCGGTAACGGTGGGATTTGAACCCACGGTGGACTTTCACCCACACACGCTTTCGAGGCGTGCTCCTTAGGCCGCTCGGACACGCTACCGCCGGACAGGATACCGGAGCGGGGCGGGTTCGACCGAATCGGGGGCCTCGGTGCGGGCGGCCTACGGTGGACCCGTGGGAACCCTTGACGACCTCGTGACGCTGCTGTCCGGACGACGGTTCGTGGTGCTCACCGGGGCGGGTGTCTCGACCGACTCGGGGATCCCCGACTACCGCGGCCCCGACTCCCCGCCGCGCCGGCCCATCACCTACCAGCAGTTCGTCGCCGACGAGGCGTTCCGCCGCACCTACTGGGCGCGCAACCACGTCGGCTGGCGGCACGTGAACACGACGGTGCCCAACGACGGGCACCGCGCGCTGGCCCGGCTGGAGCAGCGCGGGCTGGTGCTCGGCGTCATCACCCAGAACGTCGACCTGCTGCACGAGCAGGCCGGCTCGGTCACCGTCATCGACCTGCACGGCCGCTACGACCAGGTGAGCTGTCTGCGCTGCGGCCACCTGTACACCCGGGCCGAGGTCGCCGCGCGGCTCGACTTGCTCAACCCCGGGTTCGCCGCCGACGTCGCCGATGTCGAGATCGCGCCCGACGCCGATGCCGTCATCGAGACGACCGAGGGGTTCGTCGTCGCCGACTGCTGGGCGCCGGACGCCGACGGCGGCAGCGGGCCGTGCCACGGCATGCTCAAGCCCGAGATCGTCTACTTCGGCGAGACGGTGCCCGGCCCCCGGGTGACCCGGGCGTACGAGCTGGTCGACAGCGCGCAGGCGCTGCTTGTGGCGGGAACCTCGCTCGCGGTGCAGTCGGGGCTGCGGTTCGTGCGCCGGGCCGCCCAGCGCGGCATCCCGGTGGCCGTCGTCAACCGCGGTGCGACCCGCGGCGACCGGTTCGCCGACGTCACGCTGGATGCCGGCACCTCGCAGACCCTCACCGCACTGGCCGAGCGGCTGCCGCCCGTGGCAGAGGCCGCGACG